>DATMRA010000001.1:0-11404 GCA_035566535.1 Candidatus Acidiferrales bacterium
TGGGGCCGGAGGCTGCGGTGAACGCCGTGTACTACAACAAGATCCAGGAGCTGCCCGAGTCCGAGCGGGCAGCCTACGTGAGCTCACTGCAAGAGGAATACCGCGAGGACATCGACATCTTCCGCCTCGCCTCAGAGTTGATCGTGGATGCGATCGTTCCAGCGAATGAGTTGCGCGATGAGCTCATCCGGCGCTTCGCAGTGTACGAACGGCGGCAGCGTTCCACTCCGGCGCGCCACCACGCGGTTCCCCCAGTCTGAGCCTCGGTTCAGCGCAGCGCGGCGCGCTGCGGTCGAAAGAGAATGGCGCCCAGCAGGAACACGATCGTGAGAACCGCAAACACGGCGGCGTGCTTGTGGTGCACGCCAAATGTTCCAGCAAGCAGACTCGTCGATTGCGTCCAGTAGAAGATAGTCGCTACCGCGCAGACGATCGCGAGAATAAGGCAGATGATGGAGATCGCCGGCGACCTCCGAGTGGCTGTTTGCACGCGATGCACTCCTGAGTGGTGGTTCACCCTGAGGGGCACACAGTAACCCCTCGGGGCGGTGGTGTGCACAACTGCTAGCGCAACATCGGCGTCTCCTTCGCCTAAGCTCCGTGCCGTGTTCGGTCTGAATCTCACCAGCGCGCTTTCCAGCTTGGGCTATCTCGCAGTGGCGCTGTTTGTCGGGATCGAGAGCATCGGGGTTCCGCTTCCCGGCGAAACGATGCTCATCACCGCCGCCGCATACGCCGGCGCCACGCACGCGCTCAATATCGTGGCTGTCATTGCCGTCGCTGCCGCAGCGGCGATCGTGGGCGACAACATCGGGTTTGGGATCGGCTGGTTCGGCGGGTACCCGCTGCTGCGCCGTTTCGGCCGTTACGTGCGCCTGGATGAGGCCAAGCTCAAGGTCGGCCGTTACATCTTCAACCGCCGCGGCGGATCAGTCGTGTTTTTCGGACGGTTCGTCTCGGTTCTACGCACGTACGCGGCATTCCTCGCGGGAGTCAATCGCATGCGCTGGCATCACTTCCTCATCGCCAACGCGGCCGGCGGCATCTGCTGGGCAATGCTCTACGGCGTCGCCGCCTACTACCTGGGGGAGAAAATCGTGCAGTTGAGCCGCCCATTCCAGCTGGCCTTCGCCGCCGCCGGCGTCGCCGTGCTTATCGGTAGCCTGCTGTTCATCCGATCGCATGCGAAGCGACTGGAAGCGGCGGCGGAAGCAGCGTACCCTGGGCCGCTCGAAGGCTTCGCCGAATGAATTCGCGATCTGTGATGCTTGGGTAGGAGAGAGGCAAGGTCAGGGGTGCGCCGAGACCATGCGCAGCCGGCTTGTCCGCCGGCGAGTACATAGCGGCTTGCGACGCCAAGGGCGTCGCCCGCGGGGTCTACAGCACCCCCTGACCTTGACTCGCTCCCCTACCGACGGCAGCTAGAACGGTGGATTCGTCGGAGCCGCCGCCGCGCCGGATCCGCCGCTTGCCGGCGCCGATACGAGCGTCGCGCGCCATACGAGGCGGTTGTAGTCCTGCCACCACGGGTCGCAGGTGATCAGCGTCAGATCGTGGCCGTTCGTGGGTACGAGCTGGGTCACGCGTGCTGGCGCCAGATCCCAGCGCTGCGTCACCTGATAGATGAAGGTGCGGCATGTGCGGTCCTGAACAGTGATCATGTCGCCCGCCTTCATCTGGTCGATGTGCTCGAAGTTGGGCTCGCGGTGGAAGGCGATGATCACGTTGCCCGCCTGGCCCGGACCGGGCGTGCCGGCGTAATGCACCATCGAGCGCTGCGCCAGGAGATCCCAGGTGCCATCGCCCGAGACACCCGAGTAGTGGTCCTGCGCCAGCGAGGTGAAGGTCACGAGCGCGTAGTCGGTCGGCGAGCTGGCGCCGCAAGTCGACTTACCGATGTCGGCGGTGCCGCCAGTGACGGGCCCGACCAGGGCATTCGACCCCCCGCTGTTCCAGGCTTGGAGGGCCGATTGGTCGGCCTGACCGCGGTGCCATACCGACCACAGCGGTCCGACGACGAGCGCCCCGCCCGCGATGACGAGCGCGACCCCGAGCGTCAGCAGCAACACCCACAACCTTCGAAAGGGCCCCGGCCCGAAGCGGCGTCGGCCGCGGGGCGTGCTCGCGCTGATTTCCTGCGCCATCACTCACACGATAGCGCGCCGGCCTTCCGGCCAAATCGCCAGGTGGCGACAGCCTTGCGCGAGGCTAGTGCCGGCGTGGGTTGCGCGGGCGCTTTCTCCCGTAGGCGACGCCTTCGGCCACAGGGTCGAAAGGTGTCGACGGCGCAGACGACGCGGGCGTGATGCCCTCGCCTTGGACGAAGACCTTGCGCGAGCCGACGTCGATCAGGTAGGCGACGGCCTTACCACCCGACCCATCGGGAAGGACCGACACATCGGCGACGGTGCCCGTGCGCCGGCTTCCCCCATACGGGAAGGTGACGCGGGTGCCAACGGTGATGGCTTCGTCCTGCGCCTCCGGGCTCATCGGGGGGCTGCGCGGAAGCAGTCGCTGCAGTAGACGGGCTTGTCGCCCCGAGGCTGGAATGGCACGCGAGCGATCCCACCGCAGCCGGCGCATGGAACCTCATACATCTGGCGCTGTCCGCCCCCCGACCGATTGAAGCCGCCACCGCCACCACCACCGTAGCCGCCGCCACCGCCGCCGCCACCACTGGCGCGGCGAGCCGCCCGGCAACTGGGGCAGCGAGAGGGGGGATTTGCGAGGCCGCGCGAAGCGTAAAACTCCTGCTCGCCCTCGGTCCAAATGAAATCAACGCCGCAATCGCGGCAACGCAAGGTCTGGTCTACCGACACGCGCCTGTTCCTCCGTCCGGCGCGTTTGATCGGCGCCCGGGTTCTTGATACGTGCGCATAACAGTACACGGTCCAGGGCTTGGTCGCCTAGCGGTTACGCCGGACAATTTCGAATTGGCCGGCGGTGCTCTGACGGGGCAAACCCTGCAAATGAGCGGCGGGAGGGGCGGACAATCCCGGGGCTGAGGTTCTGGGGTAGGGGCAGGGGATCGGACTGCCGCCCCCCCGGCGTCCGCTCTGTTCGCTAGCGTACATGCCTCAGGGGTCGGATGGGGGCCATTTCCCAAACCGGCTGCTACGATCCGCCCAACCCCGGACAGGAGCAGGCCGTCGCCGCACAGGGCGGCGCGGTGGCTGCCGGTGGGGTGGAGGAACCAATGATGCATCGCGCCCATCCCCGGCTATTCACATCCGAGTCCGTGACGGAGGGGCATCCGGACAAGGTCGCCGACCAGATCAGCGACGGCGTGCTCGACGCTGTGCTGAGCAAGGACCCGCTGGGTCGTGTCGCATGTGAGACCGCGATCTCGACGGGCACGGTCGTGGTCTTCGGTGAGATCTCGACCGAGGCGTACGTCGACATTCCCGGCATTGTTCGCAGAACCATTCACGACATCGGGTACGTCCGCGCGAAGTATGGGTTCGACTACGAGTCGTGTGGCGTCCTCGTCGGCGTCGATGAGCAGTCGCCTGACATCGCCCAGGGTGTGAGCACGGGCGGAGCCGGGGATCAGGGCATGATGTTCGGCTTTGCGTGCGATGAGACACCGGAACTCATGCCCGCGCCGATCCAGCTGGCCCACCAACTTGCCCGGCGCGTGTCCGTGTGCCGGCGCGACGGGACACTGCGCTGGGCGCGCCCCGACGGCAAAACCCAGGTGACCGTTGAATATGACGACGAGGGCCGCCCGCGCCGCGTCGATACTGTGCTGGTCAGCGTGCAGCACGCTGAAGACGTGTCGCACGAGCAGATCTTCGACGAAGTGCAGCGCCACGTTGTCGACGTCACGATCCCAGCTGAATTGCTGGATGCCGACACCAAGCGGTACGTGAACCCGACCGGACGTTTTGTGGTCGGCGGGCCCATCGCGGATGCGGGCCTCACGGGACGCAAGATCATTGTCGACTCGTACGGCGGCTACGCACGCCACGGTGGTGGGTGCTTCAGCGGCAAGGACCCCACAAAGGTCGACCGCAGCGCGGCATATGGCGCGCGATGGGCGGCCAAGAACATCGTCGCCGCGGGGCTCGCCACGAAGTGCGAAATCCAGGTCGCATACGCAATCGGTGTGGCCAAGCCGGTCTCTGTGCTGGTCGAGACGTTCGGCACCGAGCGTGTGCCCGTGGCACGCATCGAAGAGCTGCTTGACGAATACATCGATCTCTCCCCCTTCGGGATCATCAGCGCCCTCGAGCTGCGCCGTCCGATCTACCGCCAGGTGGCCGCCTTCGGCCACTTTGGTCGCCACGACCTGGATCTGCCCTGGGAGCACGTGAATCTGGCCGAGGACTTCGCCCGCGATGCGGGTACCGAGCCCCTGCTGACCGCCGCGGCGTCCGCGAGCTGAACCCGCCGCGTGGGCCTGCACGTCCTCGTCCTGGCCGGCGGGAGCGGCACCCGCCTCTGGCCGCTGAGCCGCGGCGCGCTTCCCAAGCACCTCCTGCCCCTGGCGCCGGGAGGCCAAACCCTGCTCCGCGCGACCGTCGAGCGCGTTGTGGGGCTCGGAGACTCCGTGTCGGTGGTGACCGCGGCGTCGCAGGCCGAGCTGTGCCAGGCTGAGCTGACCGCAGCCGGCCTCGGCGCAGACGCGGTCATCGCGGAGCCGGTTGCGCGGGGCACAGGGCCGGCCCTCGGCCTGGCTGTCGCCTGGATCGCGCACTCCGATCCTGACGCCCTCATCGCCTCGGTCCACGCGGACCATCGCGTCGCCGACGCCGAGGCGTATCGCGCGGCTGTGCTGGCCTCTGCCGGCTGGGCCGCGGCCACGGGCGGGCTGGCAACCGTGGGCATCACGCCGACGGCCCCGGCGACCGGGCTCGGCTATATCGAGATCGCCAACCCGGTACCTGCCGCCTCCTGGCGCTCGCCCAGCGCTGTGGCTCCGGCATCGCTGCAGGAGGAGGCCCGGAACCTCCCCGCGTTCGCGGCGGCGGGCTTCGCCGAGAAGCCGTCCGCGGACGTGGCGGAAGCCTACGTGGCCGGCGGCCGCCACCTCTGGAACCTCGGTCTGTTCGCCTGGCCGGCCTCCTTCTTCCTGGACGAGCTGCGGCGGGCCGACGCTGCCATGGCCGCCGCGATCCATGGCATCGTCGCCGCCCGCGCCGAGGGCGATGAAGCCACCGCTGCTCAGGCCTATGCCACGCTGAAAACGGTCGCCGTCGAGCCACTTGTGCTGGAGCGGACCTCGCGTCTGACCGTGGTGCAGGCTGGGTTCGCGTGGTCGGACGTTGGCTCGTGGTCGGACCTTCACGAGGCACGGGTCGAGAGCGGCGAGTCCGATGCCGATGGCAACGTGATCGATGGGGACGCAATCGTGCTGGGTTCGCGCGACAGCACGGTGGTGGCACGCGGCGGCCGCTTGGTGGCCGTAGTCGGGACCGAGGGTTTGGTCGTCGTCGATACGCCGGAGGCGCTGCTCGTCGTGCCCGCCGCAGAATCGCAGCGGGTCAAGGATCTGGTGGAGCGGCTTCGCGCCGAAGGCAGGCAGGACCTGCTCTGAAGGGCGCCGAGCACCGGTTCGGCCTAGCCCGGCGCCCCCTGCGCGGTGACCTCGAACCTGGCCGCGGCGATGGTCCCGTTCGGGGGCGACCCGTTGAGCTGCACCGGTGTCGACGCACCGGAGGCGAGGCTCACCACCCCGCCCGTTGCAGTGCCGATGACAGTGCCACCCGAGTCGTACAAGGAAGCGCGGAGGGTCAGTGTCTTTGGCGAGGTCTCGCTCGACCGGAGAGTGAGATTGACGACGAGCGTACCGCTGTTGTCGATCTGGAAGGTGACGTGCGAAGCGTCAATCTGCACGTGCGCCGGCCCGGATTGCTCGATCCGTACGCTCGCGGTGGTGAGCGCCCCGGTGCCCTGCGCCTGGCGCAGGATCGTGCTGTCGCCACAGGCCGCGAGAGCCAACGCGACGATGAAGAGCAGGCCCGCCCCGGCAACCCTTCCACGCCACTGCACCATGCGCGAACGATAGCAGTGTGTACTTCCACGATTGCAGTCAAGTCCGCGGGTAGAATGGGCGCTCATGGCCGCTAGGGCGATCAAATTCGGCACCGACGGCTGGCGCGCAGTTGTGGCCGACGACTTCACCTATGAAGCTGTGCGCGCGGTCGCGCAGGGCGTCGCGTGGTATGTCGGCGACGACCCCAGACCTTTGATCGTGGGCCACGATTCCCGCTACTGCGCCGAGCTCTTCGCGCGCGAGGTGGCCCGGGTCCTCGTGGCCAACGACCGCCGCGTGGTTCTCCTCGACCGGGTCACGCCCACTCCTGCCGTGTCCTGGTCGGTCATCACGCAACATGCCGCGGGAGCGGTTGTGGTCACTGCCAGCCACAACTCGGCCGAGTTCAACGGGATCAAATACAAGCCGGACTTCGGCGGCTCCGCGCCACCCGAGGTGGTGGCGGAGATCGAGAAGCACACGGCCCGCGCGCTCGAGTCAGGCATCACCCAGGTCGCCTATGAGGACGCCGTAAGCAGCGGCCGGCTGCAACTGATGGACCCCCTGCCCGACTACCTCACGCAGCTCGGCACCATGGTGGACCTCGACGTCCTTCGCCAGCGAGGGCTGCACATATTGCACGAGGCGATGTACGGAGCCGGCGCCGGACTGGTTGCGCGCGCGCTCGCGGGAGGCTCCACGGTCGTCGAGGAGCTGCACGGCGAACGCAACCCGGGGTTCGGCGGCATGCATCCGGAGCCGATCGACAGGTACATGCCTCAAGCCATGGAGCGCATGCGCGCGGGCGGGTTCGATCTCGGGATCGCGAACGACGGTGACGCGGACCGGGTGGGGATCATCGACGAGACCGGACGCTTTGTGAATCAGCTCCAGGTGATGGCGCTCTTCACCTTGTACCTGCTGGAGAAGCGTGGCATGCGCGGCGACATCGTGCGTTCAATCACGGAGACGGCGATGGTCGACGAGCTGGGCAAACGTTTCGGCGTGACAGTGCACGAAATGCCGGTCGGCTTCAAGTACATCGGGACCAAGATGCAGGAGACCGACGCCATCCTGGGCGGCGAAGAGTCGGGTGGCTTCGCCTTCCGCGGGCACATCCCCGAGCGCGATGGCATCCTTGCTGGATTGATGATGGCGCAGATGATCGTCGACTACGGTATGCCGCTCTCGCACATCCTGGCGCACCTCGAAGAGCTCGTTGGCCCCCACGCGTACAACCGCCACGACATAACGTTCCCGCGAGACGGATACGACGAGCGCAAGGCGGACATCTACAAGCGGATGCAGGCGCTCCGGCCCGACACGATTGCGGGTTCGCGCGTCGTCCGCATTCGCGATGACGACGGCTTCAAGTTCTACCTGGACGACGGGTCGTGGGTCTTGATGCGCATGAGCGGCACCGAACCGCTGATGCGCGTGTACAGCGAGGCCCCAACGCCGCAGCGCGTCGCCGAGCTCATCGGCGCACTCGAACAGCTCTGCGGCGTCGAGAGCCGTCAGCCCGCCGCGGCGGGCTCCTGACACCGTGGCCGCGCAGAACGACATGCAGCCGGCCGGGGCCGGCCGCGTCGACAAGCCATGGGGTTACGAGTTGCGCTGGGCGATCACCGACCGGTACCTCGGCAAGCTGATCCATGTGAACCGCGGCCAGATGCTGAGCCTGCAGTACCACGTGCAAAAGGACGAATCGATCTTCATCACCGCTGGGGCGCTGGATCTCGTCTTGGAGGACGAGGCCGGCCAGATACGCACCCACCGGTTGACCCCGGGGATGAGCGCTCGGGTTCGCCCCGGGCGGCGCCACCGTTTCGTGGCGGTCGAGGACACCGATCTCTTCGAGGTGTCCTCACCTGAGATCGACGACGTGGTGCGTCTGGAGGACGCTTACGGCCGCGAAGGCACATCATCTCCTTGAGCAGCGCTTTTCCACCGTTTCCACAGGTTGCCTTGGATAATCGAACAGGTTTTCGGCATCGCGGGCCGGCCTACCTCGCTGACCAGGCGAGGCAGGCGCTCGGCGTGGCGATCGAACCCAGGCCCCTGGCAGAGATTCCGGCGCCCCTGGTCCACACCGCGTTCGGGGCGGCCGTCTGCGCGGTTGCCGTCTTGATCCGGCCGGAGACCCTCGGTCTGCGCCAGAGCGCTCTCGCAAGCACGGGCCTGGCACTGCTCGCCGCCGGGCTGCTGGCCGGTTACGACCGCCTCGTCTATCCGGCGGCCACCCGTCCGTCGTTCGACAGCCTCGCGCTTCCCGTGGCTGCGGTTGCCGCGTTCGCCACCGTACTTGCCGGGGTTCCCCAGTTGGGCGTCCGCATCGCCGCCGGCTTGGTGGCGGCGCTCGTGATCGGTGGCGTGCCGCAACTCATCGGGCGCCGGGTGACCGGGTACGAAGGCTGGGCGCACCGCCTGCTGCGCGACGTCGCCGGCGTCGCGGTGCTGGCACCCGTGCTCGTGGCCGGCGCCTCGCCGGTTCTTCCGGCGCTGCCTCGGTTCGCGCTTGTCGCCGCCGTCACCCTGCTGGTGAGCTTCGACACCATGCGTACCGAGCTGCTCGGCGGGATCCAAGCGCTGCCCATCGCGGCGGTCATCGGAGTTGTGGTTGGCGCCGCCTCGTTCCTGGCGGGCACGAGCACGACCAACGCCGGCATCCGCGCCGCGGCGCTCCTCGTCCTGTGGTACGGGCTGCGCGGGGTGGGCGGTGCGCTCGGCACAGGCGACCTCCGCCGAAGCGCGATCATCGTTGCCGAGTACGCCGCGTTCGTGGTCATCGCGGCCGGCGCCCTGCGCTGGGTGGTGCTGAACTCGTAGGCGGAACCGCATCGAGTCCCTGATTCGGTCAGGGGCGGACGTCTCCCCAGAACAGAACCCCGGCGACCTCTTGCGGCGGCTGCTCGAGCAGCTGGGAGAACAACGCGACCATCTGCGACGTGTATCGCGTCGGTCCGATCACAACCGACGTCACGTGCATCCGGCGCATATCGGCCAGCAGCGCGCTGCGTTGGGCGGGTGGCAGTGAAGCCACCGAGCCACCGGCTTCGATGGCGAACAGCTCATTGGTGAGCGGCGATGGCGGTGGTCCCAGGTGCGGAGACGGCAACGGCGTGAAGATGCGACCTGATGGCATGCGGAAGCGCATGCCGGACTGAGCCTGCCACACCATGGCCACCGCGGGGCTCTTGTACGGAATCACAACCGCAACGTCGCCGGGGGCGATGCGGTCAACCGCTGCGGTCACGAAGAACGGCGGGGTCTGTGTCGCGGTAACCGGGATTGGCTTCGGCACCAGCGAAACGGCGACGGCCGTCAGCGCGGCGCCCGCTGCGAATCTGTAGGACACCGCCGGGAGACGCGCAACATCGTCAATGAGGACCGCGACCAGCAACCCGACCAGCAGGAAGCTGAGAATGATGAACCGGGCCGGCACGATGTTGTTCAGCAGCGGCATCCATTGGAAGAGGCGCCACGGAAAGGGTACGTGGGTCAGATGTCCGGCAACGTGCAGCGCGGGTCCGAGCGCGAAGATCACCAGAACCGCTGCTACCACCGCCGCCCAGCGCACCAGGATTCGGTCGCGGCGCAACCAGACGAAGATGCCCAGCGCAGCGAGCAACAGCACGCCGAAATACCCTGAACTCTCGCCGGCGTTTCCGATGAAGCTCTGATAGAGCTCGGAAGAATTCGGTGCGGACACAACCTGGTTGGGTCCGGGCACGACCAAACCAACAAGATCTTGGACGAAAACGCCGGGCGGTTGGATGGGACCCGAGATGCGCTGCGGGCCGAAGAACAGCACAACAAGCGGGATCGACGCCGTGACGAGGAACGTGACGACGGCAGCGCCGAGCCCGGCAGCGAGGCCGCGCAGATGGGCGCGTATCTGCTCACGTCGAATAAGCGCGAGCACCGCGAGGCCGACAATGATGCCGAACCCGGTGATGGCGAGCAGCTCGCTGCCGATCAGAAACTGCGCGGTCGACGCAATGCCAAGCAGCACGCCTGCACGTATGCGCCGGCGCCGGTTCGGCGCAGTGATGATGTCCTCCATCAGCATCAGCGCCAGCGGCGGGATCACCGCGAACGCAAACTGCGCGTGTGCTTGATCGTGCGCCACCAGAATCGGACTGAACGCATACACGGCGGCTCCGATGCCGGCAGCCGGTTGCGATGCATGGCGTCGCAACGCCAGGAAGGCAACGGTCGCGCTCGCAATCGGGGCGAGCGTCATCAGCGTGTTGAAGGTGACGATGGACCCGAACGCGGCCGTCACCGGCCACAGCACCAACGCGGGCAGGACCAACGATGTATTCCACATCATGTTGGCTCCGCCCGGGTACACGAGGTAGTCGGTCACCAGCGGGTTGTGGCCATGTGAGATTGCCCACGGCGTCCACTGCAGATACCACGCGAACATCGGCGGATCGTTGCCCGACCCGGCGATGATCTGGCCGGGTGTCAGCCACGCGTCGTGGAACAGGACGAAGGCCAGCACGGCGTACACCGCGACCGCGACCCCGAGGCCCAGCCACGGATGCGTTCGTCGCATCAAGGTCGGCGAAGGCTAGCGGAAGCGCACTAGGCTCGTGCTCTGATATGCACGCCAGGCCCTTTCGCGCGCCGTCACAAAACGCTCAGACGCTGATCGCGATTGCCGCCATCGTCGCCATCGTCGTGGTCACCCGGCTGCCCTTGCTCGGCGTCGGCGAGATCGACTACGACGAAGGCGTGTACTGGCTGTCGCTCCAGTCGATGCAAGCGGGCCATCCACTCTTCACGGCTGTCTACAGCTCGCAGCCGCCGGTATTCCTGCTCTTCACGCTGCCGGCCTGGACTCTGCTGGGTGCTTCCATCACCGCGGCGCGAACGGTGATGCTCGCATGGGCCGTCATCGGCGTGGCCGCGGGCAGTGTCATCGGCTGGCGGCTCGGAGGGCGCGTCGCCGCGATCGCCGCGGCAGTGGTCCTGGCGGTCGATCCGCTGATGGCCCGCCAGTCGATCGTGCTCCAGGCCGACGGACCGGCCACGTCACTTGCGCTCGTGGCTGTCGCGCTGGCTGCGGTGGCGGTGACGGTGCGAGGCAGGCGCTGGAGTGCGACCGCTGCCGCGCTGGCGGGTGCCGCCCTCGCCGTGGGCATCCTGACCAAGCTCTTCGATGTGGCGGCAATTCCGCCTCTGGTGGCGCTGCTGGCGTTCGCGCCCCGGCGACGCCGCCTGTGGATCGTCGCGGGCGCGGGATCCCTGGTGGCCGCCGGCGCAATCCTGCTGCCGCTCCACGAGGCGTGGGTGGCGATGTGGACTGACTCAGTGGGCCTGCACGTGAATACCCGCTCGATCACCTACGGCATAAGCCTCCCCGAAGCGCTGGGTCAGCGGTGGTATGTGGAAGTCATCGCGGCAGGCGCCGCAGTG
>DATMRA010000002.1:0-45090 GCA_035566535.1 Candidatus Acidiferrales bacterium
ACGCACGTGCTGTCGCAGGCACACCGAGCCGTCGCATCAACGGCTGCGCGCAATGATGACCTGCGCGGACCGCGATGCCATGGCGATCCAGGATGGTGGCAACGTCGTGCGCGTGTACGTCCGCGACATTGAAGCTCACCACTCCCGCTTGGGCGGTCACATCGCGAGGGCCGTACACGGTCACCGCACCCACCTCATCGAGGACGTCGAGGAGGTGACGGGTGAGCGATTGCTCGTGCGCGTGGATGGAGTCCAGTCCCACCGCGTCGAGGTAATCGCAGGCGGCGTGCAGGCCGATCGCCCCGGCGACGTCAGGCGTTCCCGCCTCGAACTTGTGAGGCACGGTGTTCCACGTCGTCCGCTCCAGCGTGACCCGGCCGATCATGCTTCCGCCTGCGAGGAAAGGCGGCATGCGCTCCAGAAGCTCTGGTCGCGCCCAGAGGACGCCGATGCCCATTGGACCGCACATCTTGTGGCCGCTGAAGGCAAGGAAATCGACGTCGAGCTGCCGCACCGACACCGGCATGTGCGGCACCGACTGAGCAGCGTCGACGCAGACCAGCACGCCCGCGGCGTGTGCCCGTCTTGCCACTTCCGCGACGTTGTTGATCGTGCCCAGCACGTTGGACAGGTGGCTCAGGCTGATCAGCTTTGTGGGCGGCGCCAGGAGCTCGTCAAGCGCATCCAGGTTGAGCAGGCCGTCGTCCGTGATGTCCAGAAATGCGAGCGCCATGCGGCCGCGCTCAGCCGCGAGCTGCCACGGCACGAGGTTGCTGTGATGCTCGCTGATTGTCAAGACGATGCGGTCGCCGGGAGACAGCAGCTCGCGCGCGAACGACGATGCGACCAGGTTGAGCGCCTCCGTCGTGTTGCGCACGAAGACAATGCCTTCGGCAGGCGCATCGATGAAGCGCGCGAGCCTTTGCCGGGCAAGCTCGTACAGGTCCGTCGCCTCACTCGCCAAGGTGTGCACCCCGCGGTGCACGTTGGCGTTGCTGGTGCGGTAGTAGTCATCGACGGCCTCGAGCACTGCGGACGGCTTCTGGGACGTCGCAGCAGAGTCGAGATAGACGAGCGGCTGATCCCCGATCCGGCGCTGCAGGATGGGGAAATCCGCTCTGATGCGCTCGACGTCGAGCCCGCGGCTGACGGCGGTGTCAGCCATCACGCTGCCGCACCGTCTGCCAGGGCCACGCGCACGACGCCGTCCTCATCGACCTCGACGTGGTGCACGCGCACAGGCTCGACCGCGGGAAGGGTCAGGGGATCACCAGTGCGCAGGTCGAAGCTCGAGCCGTGCAGCGGACACTCGATGGCGCAGCGCTCGGGGTCGAGGTCGCCCTCGCTCAGCGACGCCTCTGCATGGCTGCACGTGTCGTCGAGAGCGTAGAAATCGCCGCCCACATTGAAGATGGCCACTGGCACGCCATCGATCTCAACCCGAGCGGCGTGGCCCGGGGGAATGTCGCTCGCGCGCGCAACCTCGACCCACTGTGCCACGTTCACGCCTGCGCCTCGGCCGTCGAATCGGTGGGGACACCCGCCTGCGTATGCCCGGCGATCTCTGCGTCGAGCAGTTCGCCGAGCAGGGTGCGCAGACCGTCGAGCGGCGCGCGCTGAAGGATGTCTTCCATGAAGCCGCGCACGATGAGTGCATCAGCCTCGTCCCGCGGCACGCCGCGGGCCATGAAATAGAAGCGCTGTTCGTCATCGATGTGGCCCGCGGTGGCGCCGTGGCCGCAGCGCACGTCGTTGGCCCGGATCTCCAGGCGCGGCACCGAATCCGCCTTGGCCCCCTGGCTCAACAGTAGGTTGCGGTTCTGCACGTAGCCGTCCGCGTGCACTGCGCTCGGGGCCACGTCGATGAGGCCGCTATAGACCGACCGGGCGTGGTCGCGCACAGCGACCTTGAGCGCGAGATTGCTGCGCGTCTCGCGGCCGACGTGCGCCTGCAACGACTGGTGATCCAGGTGCTGGGTCCCGTCGCCGAAGGTGAGCCCGACGATATCGGCCTCCGCGCCGATGCCCTCAAGGATCGTCTCCCAGTACGCCTTCTGCAACCGAGCGCCGAAGGTGGCGCCGAAGAACCGCAACCGCGCGTTGGCGCCGAGCACCGCGCGGTGAGTGGCGACGTGCCATACGCCGTCGCCCCACTGCTGCAGCGCGACGTAATCAAGCGTGGCGTCGCGCCCGAGATTCAACGTCGTTATCGCGTCGCTGAAGAGCGCCGCGTCGCCGGGTGGCGACGCGTACGCGTCGACCAGCGTCAGCGACGTGCCTTGTTCCATGAGGACGACAGTTGTGGGGAAGACGGCGAGACCGTCGCCCGAGGCCGCGTGCGCCACCCAAAGTGGGACTTGCGCCTGGACCCCGGAGGGTACGTGAACGAAAAGGCCACCGCGCCACATGACGTTCCAGAGCGCGATGAACTTCGACTCGTCGACCGACACCGCTGACAGCGCGCGCTGGACCAGGTCTGGGTGTCGCCCTGCAGCCTCCGCCAGCGTGGTCACGATGACCCCCTGGGCTACCAGCGAATCGGCGTTCTCGATGACCGGCAGCGCGGCCGGCGCGTCGACGGCGAACGCGGCATTGGGAGCGGCGCTGTCGCGCTGCCGGCGCATCGCCGCCACCACCTCGGGCGCGATCGTCTCCAGCGCCTGAAACCGCTCGAGGTGCAACGCTCCGATATCGGTCCGGCGCCAGTCCTCGTCGCGGTGCGACGAGGGCATCGGAAGCGCCTCGTAGGCATCCCATGCAGCGCGCCGGCGCGCTGCCAGCCAGTCTGGGGACGCGCGAATCCTATCTTCGGCCGTCTCCAGGCCGAACGCGGCCTGGGCGGGCCCGTCGGCGACCGGCATCACCCGATCGCGCCCTCCATGGAGAGCGCAAGCAGGCGGTTCAGCTCGACTGCGTACTCCATCGGCAACTCCTTGACGAAGGGCTCGAAGAAACCGTTGACGATGAGGGCCGTGGCCTCCTGTTCGTTGACCCCACGCGAGGTGAGATAGAAGATCTGGTCCTCGCCCACCTTGCTGACCGTCGCCTCGTGACCGATGGTGACGTCGGGGTTCTCCACGTCCATGTAGGGATACGTGTCGCTGCGCGACTCCTCATCGAGCAGAAGAGCGTCGCACCGGACGTTCACCTTCACGTTGTGGGCCTTGGGCAAGACCCTGATGTGTCCGCGGTATGACGTGCGCCCACTGCCCTTGCTGATCGATCGAGACACGATGTTGCTCGTTGTGTTGGGGGCGACGTGGATCGCCTTCGAGCCGGCGTCCTGGTGCTGCCCGCTGCCGGCGAAGGCCGCGCTCATCACCTCGGCATGGGCATGCTCGCCCATCAGGTAGACGCTGGGGTACTTCATGGTCACCTTGGAACCCAGGTTGCCGTCGATCCATTCGACGGTGGCTCCGGCGTGCGCGATTGCGCGCTTGGTCACCAGGTTGTAGACGTTGTCCGACCAGTTCTGAATTGTCGTGTAGCGGATTCGCGCGCTCGGATGTGCGATGAGCTCCACCACCGCGCTGTGCAACGAATCGCTGGAGTAATTCGGTGCAGTGCAACCCTCGATGTAGTGCACGGACGAACCTTCCTCGGCGATGATGAGCGTCCGCTCGAACTGACCCATGTTGTCGCTGTTGATGCGGAAATACGCCTGCAGCGGGATGTCGACGTGTAGCCCGGCCGGGACGTACACGAACGAGCCACCTGACCAGACAGCGCTGTTGAGGGCGGCGAACTTGTTGTCGTTCGGCGGTATGACGGTGCCGAAGTATTTGCGGAAGATGTCCTCGTGCTCGCGAAGGCCGGTGTCGCAGTCGCTGAAGAGAACGCCCTGCTTCTCCAAGTCTTCGCGGATGCTGTGGTAGACGACCTCGGAGTCGTACTGCGCACTCACACCGGCGAGAAACTTGCGCTCCGCCTCGGGAATCCCCAGCCGATCGAACGTGTTCTTGATCGACTCCGGGACGTCATCCCAGGAGCGGCTCTGCTCCTCGACGGGCTTGACGTAGTAGTAGATGTTGTCGAAGTCGATACCGGAGAGGTCCGCACCCCACGTGGGCATCGGCCGCTTGAGAAAATGGTCGAGCGCCTTGAGGCGGAACTTCAGCATCCATTCCGGCTCGTTCTTGTGTTGGGAGATGGAAGCGACCACCTCGGGCGACAGGCCCTTCTTGGTACGGAAGACCGAGATGTCCTTGTCGTGGAACCCGAACTGGTAGTCCTTGGTCAGCTCACGAGCCTGAATTGCCATCGACTCTCCTCACGCAACCGGGGCCGCAGCTGCGGCTGCGCCGAGTAGTGGTTCATACCCGTCGCGCTCGATGCGCTGGGCGAGTTCGGCGCCGCCGGACGTGACGACCCTGCCGTCGTGTAGCACGTGCACGACATCGGGGTGCAGGTACTCGAGTATCCGGGGGTAGTGCGTGATCACGAGCACGCCCATGTCGGGGCCGGCGAGCCGCGTGACGCCCTCTGCCACGGTGCGCAGCGCGTCGACGTCAAGGCCGGAGTCCGTCTCGTCGAGAATCGCGAGACGGGGGCGCAACATGGCCAGCTGCAGGATCTCGCTGCGCTTCTTCTCGCCGCCGGAGAATCCTTCATTGATGTAGCGCTGGCGGAAGCTCTCATCGATCTTCAGCGCGGCCATCTCGGTTGAGAGGCGGTTGAGGAACTCGCGAGCCGGCATCTCCTTGCCCTGGGCACGCAGCGCAGCGCGCATGAAGTTGACCGTCGTCACCCCAGGGATCGCGGTCGGATACTGGAAGCACAGGAACAACCCCAGTCGAGCACGCGCGTCCGCCGTCAGCGCGAGGAGATCCTGGCCGTCGAAGGTCACCTGGCCGCTGGTCACGCGGTACTTGGGATGACCCATCAGCGTGTACGCGAGCGTGCTCTTGCCGGACCCATTCGGTCCCATGAGGGCATGCACCTGTCCCTGCTGGACACGGAGGTCGATGCCCTTGAGGATTTCCTTGTCCTCGACGGTGGCGTGCAGGCCGCGAATGTCGAGCTCGGCCGCACCGCTCATCGGGGTGTCTCCGCGACCGGCGCCATCGAATCGATCAGCGAGTGATCGACGATCAGCTCGGCCAGGGTTGTCTGGCTGAGCACGGTGTCGATGCTCTTCTTGAGGCGCTGCCAGAGCCCGCGGGAAGCGCACTCACCCTCCCGGATGCACGTACCGGAAACGTAGTCGTGGGCCACGCACTCGACCGGTGACACCTCGCCTTCGACGACGCGCACGACGTCGAGCACGCTGATCTGCTCCGGGGGGCGGCTCAGCGAATAGCCGCCGTGGACCCCGCGCGTGCTGTCGACGAGCCCGCCCCGTCGCAACTGGGCCGCAAGCTGTTCCAGGTATGCAACGGGGAGGTGCTCAGTGCGGGCGACCTCCGCAATACTCAGCGGACCCCGTTCGTAGCCTTTGGCAAATTCCGTCATCATCCGGAGCCCGTAATGCGCCTTGGAACTCACCCGCATCGAGAACGACGCCGGCGCGACGGTGGCATCGGCGCCCGTTCGCGAGGTCTTCACCTGCTTGGTGGAAATTCCTACTGCCATGGTCAGAATTATACGTCCGGGGCCGGCCCGAAAGCCGCGCTGGCAGCCGCGGCGGGTCTTGCCGGCCTACTGATGTCAGCCTGCGGCTCGCCCAGCGGGCCCTCGGCGACACCGAGCCCGCTGGCCCAGGCACAGCTGCAGGCGCTCTACAAGAATGCCGCGAACGCGTACAACACTGCAGAGGTCCCGCTCGCACAGGCCGAATACGGCTACTGCGTAGCCAAGAGCCCGCCGGGCGACCTCATGAAATGCGAGGTGGCGCTCAGTCAGGACCGCCAGGCCACGATCACTTATGACAACAGCCTGCGCAGCCTGGTGTTCCCAGCCACCGCGAAAACCGACGCGGCCAAGCTGCTCGGCGACGACGTCCAGCTCGAGACCTTGCTGCAGCAGGCGTCAGCCGCGCCCAGCTTGAGCGCGGTTACCGCGCTCACCCCGCAGATCTTCGCGTTCATCACGACCACGAACGCCGACGCCAACAGGCTGCGAGTGGACCTCGGCCTCCCCGAGGCGACGCCGCCGCCCACCCCGACGCCGGCCCCCGCCGCCTAGCCGAAGCCGCTAAGCGGCAGCGGAAGTGCCGCGCACCTGGCGGACAGCGCGGCATATGGCCGCGGCCGCGGCGTCGATGTCGGCGTCGGTGGTGTCGCGACCCACGGTGCAGCGCAGCGCGCTGGCGGCGAGCTCTTGCGACAGTCCCATCGCCAAGAGCACGTGCGAGGGCGTGGCTGCCCCGCTCGAACAGGCCGAACCCCCCGAGGCGGCAACCCCCAGTCCGTCCAGGACGGTGAGGAGCAGGTCGGTGCGGCTGCCGGGAAACGCGAACGAGGCGAAGCCGGGAGCGCGATGCTCGGGGGAGCCGGTCACCAGCGCGCCAGGGGTGTCGGCTACGACCTGATCGATGAGGCGCTCAGCCAGGGCGGCCTGCCTTTCGGATTCGCGCTCACCGAGGCGTTCGGCCAACTCCACAGCCGACGCGAACCCGGCGATGCCGGGGACATTCTCCGTGCCGCTGCGCCGGTTGCGCTCCTGGCCACCGCCCGTGATCTGCATCCCCAGGAACACGCCGTGCCGAACCCAGAGGGCGCCCACGCCCTTCGGGCCGTAGACCTTGTGCGCCGACAGCGTGAGCAAGTCGACCCCCAGCGGCGCGGGCTGAATCGGCACGCGTCCGGGTCCTTGCACGGCGTCGGTGTGCACCAGCGTGGTCGCGTTGCGCCGGTGCACCGCGGTCGCTGCGGCCGCGACGTCCTGGATCGTGCCGGTCTCGTTGTTGACCAGCATGAGCGACACCAACACGGTGTCGTCGCGGACAGCGGCTGCCAGAGCGTCAGGGTCGACGCGGCATGCCGCATCGCAGTCCATGACCGTCAGTTCGATCAGCCCGAGCTCGGCGAGGCGTCGTGCGGTCTGGAGCACGGCGTCGTGCTCGATGGAGGCCACGACGACGTGGCGCCCGCGCTCACTGGACCAGCGTTCGACGACTCCCCGGAGCGCGAGGTTGTCCGCCTCTGAACCGGACCCTGTGAACACGATCTCGCGATGGGCGCATCCCAGCACTGCGGCAAGGCGATCCCGGGCCGCGTCGACGGCGGCGCGCACGCTCCGGCCTTCCGCGTGCACCGAGGACGGGTTGCCGGTGGTGTCGCGAAGGAAGGGCAGCATCGCCTGCAGGGCTTCCGATGCAAGGGGAGTGGTGGCTGCGTGGTCGAGGTAGATTCGCTTCATGCGCGTTTGCTGCGCGTCGCCGCGATGACGGCGTCGGTGAACTCATCGGTCAACGCGTCGCCGCCGAGATCGGCGGTGCGGATGCCGGCCCGCACGGTTTCGAACACCGCCGAGTAGATCGCGCTCGCTGCATCGCGATAGCTCGCATCCGGTCCATAGCTCAGCACCGCGGCGCCGGCGAGAATCATGGCCATGGGGTTGGCGATGTTCTTCCCCTGCAACGCTGGTGCGGTACCGTGCGGCGCCTCCGCCATGACGACCAATGGAACCAACGATTCGTCGCGAAAGCCAAGCAGCAGCGACTCTGCGCCGGCGATGCTCCCGAAAAGCTGCAGCACAAGGTCGCTCAGGCAGTCACCGTCGCGGTTCATCGCCGGAATCACGAGCGGGTCGCCACCGCGGCTGAAGAGCAGGGCATATGTCGCATCGATCAGCTGCGGCTCGTACGCGACATCGGGATGGCGCGCGGCCGCTGCATCCATCTCTTCCTTGAACATTCCTTCGTATATGCGCGACACCGTGTACTTGGGGCCGCCGAACACTCGCGAGTTCGTGCGCTCGGCATGATGAAACGCGAACTCCGCGACAGCGCGACACGTGGCGCGTGATATGCGTTCCGTGCGAAACGCCAGCTCGTCACCGGCGACAGGTTCGCGCCACTCCTTTGCGTTGTAGGCGTCGTCGACCGCCATGCGCACGACGCTGATCGGTGCGCTGATGCCTGCGGTACCGGGTACTCCGGGGATGGGCCGGCCGGTGCGGAGGATCACCTTGCCACCGACGCGCTCGCGCAACAGCGCGTTCGGGCTCTCGATATCCCCGGGGCGCTCCGGAGTGACCGTCGCCGCCTTGAGCCCATACCCGCACGCCACCATCGCGTCGGCGGCCTCCAGCACGATGCGGTTTCCCGTCGCGCGCCGGCTCTCCAATGACAAGTCGAACACGAGGAAGTCCAGGTCCACGCCGAGGAGCGTCGGGTCGAGGACCCGAAGCGCCTGGACGAGCAGTTCCTCTCCAGTCTGGTCGCCGCGCAGCGTTGCGATGGTCATTGCCATGTCAAACACAGGTTAACGAGGTGTGATGCGCGACCGAGCAAGCCAGGCGCCGCTGCGGCGTTGCTAAGGTATCGCCCACGACGACTCGAACGCCAAGAGGGGATTTGTGTGCCGGACAACACGGAAGTGGTAACCACGCCGCCGCTCGCGGCATCGACGCCGGCTTCCGCGAGCCCGGTGGCGTCGGATGTCGTCGCCCGAGCCGTTGACGCGGTCAAGGTCTACGGCACGGGCGATGCCGCCGTCACGGCCTTGAACGGCATCAGCGTCGCCTTTAAGCGGAGCCAGTTCACGGCGATCATGGGAGCGTCCGGATCGGGCAAGTCGACCCTGCTGCACTGCCTTGCGGGGCTCGACTCAGTGACGTCGGGCAAGATCATCATCGGCGACACCGAGCTCGGCACCCTGAGCGAGAAGCAGCTGACGCTACTCCGGCGCGACAAAGTCGGCTTCATCTTCCAGGCGTACAACCTGGTGCCCACGCTCTCGGCGGCAGACAACATTGTGCTGCCGCTGGCGATTGCGGGCCGCAAGCCGGATCCCACGACGCTCGACGACGTCATTACGACGATGCGGCTCGCTGATCGGCTCACGCACCGGCCGGCTGAGCTGTCCGGCGGTCAGCAGCAGCGCGTGGCCGCCGCGCGAGCGTTCGTGAGCAGGCCGGACATCATCTTCGCCGACGAACCGACCGGCAACCTGGACTCGCGCTCCGGCGCCGAGCTTTTGGGGTTTCTGCGCAGCGCTGTTGATGATCGGCAGCAGACCATTGTCATGGTCACCCACGATCCTGGCGCCGCCTCGCGCGCCGACCGTGTCGTGTTCCTTGCCGACGGCAAGGTGGTGCGAGAGATAGCCGATCCCACAAGCGACGCCATCCTCGAATACATGAAGACGCTCGGGAACTAACCATGTTCAAGGCGACGCTCGCGGGTTTGCTCGCCCACAAGCTGCGGCTCGCGCTCACAGCGTTTGCCATCGTGCTCGGTGTCGCGTTCGTCTCCGCCACGCTCACGCTGTCGAACGGCCTGCAGACCACGTTCGACAACATCTTCAACACAACGCCCACCGGTGTCGCGGTGGTGGTGCGGGGCCATGTAGAGCCCGGCGGACAGAACGGCGGGTTCGGCGACGCGCATCGCCCGGTCCCCGACTCGTTGCTCGCCGGCGTGCAGCAGGTAGACGGCGTGACCGCCGCCGAAGGTGTGGTCTTCCGCGCGGGAGCCTCGCTCCTCGACAAGACTGGCAAACCCTACGCATCGGGCGGTGGGCCGCCTGAATTCGCGACCAACTGGATCGAAAGTCAGGCGCTGTCGCCCTATCGGATTCGCAGCGGCTCACCGCCGACACAGGCGACCGACGTCGTGATCGATGCAGCGACGGCGTCCGCTCACGGCATCACGGTGGGCCAGCGGATTCAGTACGTCATCAATGGCGGCGCGGTCCAGACCTTCACGGTGAGCGGCATCGCCGGCTACGGGTCGTCCGACAGTCTCGCCGGCGCGACGATCTCCCTCTTCCGACTGGATGTGGCGCAACAGCAGCTTGGGCTGCAGGGTAAGTTCGATCAGATAGACGCGGCTTCGAGTCAGGGCCTCTCCCAGAGCGACCTGCGCGACCGCATCGCACGCCACCTGCCCTCGTACGCTGAGGCCGCTACCGAGGCCGACGCTATCGGTCAGCAGGTCAAGGGCATCGATTCGTTCTTCGGGATCCTGCGCACCATCCTCCTGGTCTTCGCGCTCATAGCACTGTTCGTCGGCTCGTACATCATCATCAACACCTTCAGCATCCTCATCGCGCAGCGCACGCGTGAACTGGCGCTGCTGCGAGCGCTCGGGGCGACGCGCGGCCAGGTGTTCCGTATGGTGCTGTCAGAGGCGCTGCTCACGGGCATCGTGGCGTCCGCGATCGGTGTCGTCGCCGGGCTCTTTCTCGCGCACGGGCTTTACTCACTGGTCAGCTCGGTCGGCAACGGTCTGCCTAATGCCGATCTGGTCCTGCAGCCCTCCACGGTCATCATCGGCATGGTGCTGGGGACGGTCATCACCCTTGTGGCATCGATCCTTCCGGCGCGCAAGGCGAGTCGCGTGTCGCCCGTAGCGGCGATTCGCGACGCCAGCGACGCCGCGCAGCCACTGGGACGGGGTCGAATCATCGCCGGCGTTACGGTCTCCCTCCTCGGCGTCATCGGCATCGCGCTCGGGCTGTTCGCCGGGACGAGCGTCGCGTTTCAACTGCTCGGGCTTGGCGCGCTGCTGCTCTACCTCGGGGTCTCATCGCTGGCGCCGCTCACGGTCGTCCCCATCGTCGGCCTTCTCGGAATGCCGATCGCCCGTTTCCGCGGCGCGCCCGGCAAGCTCGCCCGCACTAACGCGATTCGAGCGCCGCGACGCGCCGCTTCGACGGCAGCCGCGCTGATGATCGGCGTGAGCCTGGTCGTCGGCATTGCCGTGCTGACCGAATCTGCAAAGGCGTCCACGCAGGTCGCGCTGCAGCAGGCGGTCAAAGCCGATTACATGGTGTTCCCCGGCGGCGCCAGTGGCCAGGGTGCCATCAGCCCGATGACCACAGCGACGCTGGCCAGGGATCCCCACTTCTCGAATGTCGACGACCTGAAGCAGGGCACGATCCTCATCGGCGGCGCCAGCACCTCCGTGTTTTCCGCGAACCCCGCGGACTACGAGGACTTCTTCACGCTCGACGTCGCCTCCGGCGATCCCAACTCGCTCGGCCAGGGCAACACCATCTTCCTCGACGAGACAGAGGCCTCCAACCACGGCTGGCACGTCGGCGACGCGATCGACGTGACCTTTCCGCAGACGGGAGCCACCGTCAAGGAACGCATCGGCTGCATCTTCAACCCCAACGCCATCACGACCGGTTACATGATCTCGTCGCAGCAGTACGCGGTGTCCTTTCCCGAGGCGCAGACCTTCATCATTCTGCTTCGCGCCGCTCCGGGCGTGTCACACACCGCAGGCTTGGCTGCGCTCAACAAGGACCTCACCGCTTTCCCGACGCTCACCGCCTACGACCAAGCCTCCTTCCTCGCGCTGCAGAGTCAGAGCCTGGACCAGCTGACCCAAGCTATCGACATCTTCCTGATCATGGCGATCGTCATCGCGGCGCTCGGCATCGTCAACACGCTTGCTCTCTCGATCATCGAGCGCACCCGTGAGCTGGGTCTGTTGCGCGCCATCGGCCTGACGCGCCGTCAGACGCGCACGATGGTGCGCTGGGAGTCGGTGCTCATGGCGTTCTTGGGTCTCATCCTCGGCGTCGTCATCGGCGTCGCACTGGGGGTCGCGGTCGTGCGCGCCCTCGCGTTCACCGGGCTCGGCCACATTGCAGTCCCGTTCGTGTCACTGCTCGGGTACGCGGTGGGGGCGTTTGTGATCGGACTGTTGGCAGCGATCCTCCCGGCCCGCCGCGCGGCGCGGCTCAACGTGCTGGAGGCCATCTCGACCGAGTAGATGCCGGAGCTCTCCCGACCGAATCAGGAGCAGAGCGAGCAACGGCCGACACTGCTCCTCCTCGTCTACAGCTGGGACATGTTCTCCGCGATCCTGGCGATATTCGAGGCGCTGGCGCCGTTTGCCGGTGGCGTGGCCATCGGTGTGCGCATGGTGGCCGTGCCGCTGGTGCTCCAGGTGCTGGGGGCGCTGTCCTCAGCCGCGTACGCGGCGATCCTGATCATCGTCGCGTCGCTGCTCACGCGTCGCAAGCAGTGGATCCAGCGCATCCAGATCATCGCGCTCGGCGGCGCGGTCGTCCTCTCGGTGGTGTCGCTGCTGCTCGGCTACGCGCGCGGCGGCGTGGACATCGTCCCTGTGCTGACCACGGCGCTGATCATCCTCATCGACCTGCTCGCCATCGTCGTCATGACCGAACGTCGCGTCACATCGTGGTACTCAGAACGCTCGCGGCCTCCCCGCTACGCGGCGGGTACGCTCGGGTTCTGGGTGGTCAGCAGCATCGCGCTGATCATCGTTGACGCCGTCAGATGAATGTCAGCAGGTCTTCGACGACCTCGGCGAGCTCGTCGCCGCGCAGGGGCTTGGTCACCACTGCAGCAGCACCCAGCTGCTGCGCACGCTCCCGCATTGCGATGTCACCGGACTCGGTGAGGATCACGACGCCGGCGGGCGGGTGCTCCGGCGCGAAGCGAAGCGCCTGAAAGAGTTCCAGTCCGTCGGTGTCCAGAGTCACGTCGAGGATGAGCAGGTCCGGTGCGAATGCCGGCAGCTCAGCGCGCACTTCGCGAACCGCGCGTGCCCAGCGCACCTCGTGACCAATCTCCGTAAAGCGAGTGATCACGGCCTGCGCCACACTGGCTTCGTCTTCGGCGAGCAGGATGCGAGCACGGGCGGGCGGCATCCGGGGAATCGTAGTGGTATCTCTGGGCCTGCCGCAGAAGCCGTTACACTTCTCGGCGGCGATGCCGTTGCCAGTCAACGTCCAGTCAGGCACCCGCCGTTCGGTGCGCGGCCTCTTCGGCCGGGTGCTTCAGCGTCCGGACCGTTCCGCGCCCCATCCCGATCCGCCAGCTGTGGACTCTCGCGTCGACCTGGAAGGGGCCGCTGTCATCGACGCAGACACTCGCACGTTCTGGGCGCCGGGTGGAACGGCAGTGGAGTCGCAGGAGCCGAGCACGCTTCCGAGCCGGCGGTCAGAGGCGCGTGAGCGGATCTCGGCTCTGCTGCATGCGCATGAGACGGGGCATCTGGATACCACGTCGCGACCGCGTGGCAACCCCGCGTTCAGCGAGGCGCTGTTCGTCGAGCTGATGCGCGCGCGTCAGTACAAACGTGCTTTCGAGCAGTTGACCGGCGAGTGCCGCCGGCGCTGGGGCTCTGCAGACGCGTTCGCTGCGGCACAGGACGGAGCAGTGCGCTGGCTTCGTGGCGTCCGGGTGAAAGACGTGCGATTCCTATCGGAATGGACCGACCCGGACCAGGGCAGGAAATACACGGACGTCGCCGAGCTGGACGTCGAGTACACCCTTGGCGACGAGAAGACCGCGAAGGTCCTGCCGCGGGTGGTGCACTTGGTTTCCGACGGTGGCAAATGGCGGTCGCTCTGCTACCCGGTCTAACGGTGGTGTTGCAGAACGGTCTATCCAAGCGGGGGTCGGTACAATCCGCTGGTGAACGCCACTGCGAGCTCCGTGCGCCCCGGTCCGATGGAGCGCACCTGCCTGGAGATTGCCCGGGCTGAGCGGGTGGCTGCCTTCCGCCGGGCTCGCGTTACCCGCGCCCGGCAAAAGGTTCTGGAATCAGACGTGCTGATGGACTTGATCGAACAGTGCCGCCTGAAGGACTGGAGGCTGGTTCCGTCGCCGCTGTGGAGTGCAGTGGTGCGGGCGGTCGGCGCGGTGGACCCCGATCTCCGCGATGAGCTGGGCATCAACCGGGATCCCGCACACGTCGCGGATGTGCTGTTCAGCGCCCAGGAAGCGCTGCTGTCGCGGGTGCGCGAGCAGAAACAACCGATGCGGGCGCGGATCATCCCGCTTTTCGCCGACATCCCTCGCGAAGCTGCCGGATAACCGGCGCGGGTGACCTGGGAGGTCGCGGTCGCCGGGACGATGCATCGCGACGACATCACGACGCCGCACGGCCGCATGATGTCCTTCGGGGGTTCCGCCGTGTACTTCGCGCTCGCGGCCTCCCGCTACGCCCCGGTCCATCTCAACGGCATCACGGGCGAGGATGCCGCCACGGCATACCGCCAACTCTTCGCCGGCGTCCCTGTCGATCTTTCTGGAATGGTGGTCGGAAAAGGACCCACCTTTGTCTGGCATGCCGTGCATGACTTCACGGCGTGGGTCACATCCAGCGAATCCGCAGAGATCGGGTGCGATGACGAATGGACGGCGACGCTCAGCGCCGGCTCCCGCCGAGCAGAGGTCCTGTTTCTCGCCAGCCTCGATCCGGAAAAGCAGCGACGGGCGCTCGATCAGTCTTCGGCTCGCCTGATCGGGGCCGATTCGATGACGATCTTCATGGCCCGCTCCCCGGTGGCGGTACGAGATGTCGCGCGTCACTCGGACGTGCTCTTTCTCAATGGCGCAGAGCTCGGTGCACTCACCGGAGAGCCTGATTGGCGCCGGGCGGCGGCGTCGCTTTTGGGACAGGGGAGGTTGCGCGCCGTCGTCGTGACGCGCGGGCCGGACGGCGCTGCGTGCGTCACCGGAGCGGGCATCGTCGAGGAGCCGGCGTACCCCCCGGCCCGGGTGATCGACCCGACCGGCGCGGGCGATGCTCTCGCAGGCGGATTTCTCGGCGCCTGCGCGCGCGCCGAGCGCGATGACGACGCGGTCTTCACGGATGCGCTGAAAGCAGGGTTGCGCTGCGCCGCTGATGCGATCGCATCCTTTGGTGTTGACGCACTGCGCGCCGGGACTTCTGCGGATGGTGCGGCCAGTCCCGGAGACGTATGATCCGCGCCCAGTGGCCACCCCCCTAGGAACTCGTCCCTCCGAGCTCGGGACCCCAATCGACCGGAACCTTGCGCTGGAGCTGGTGCGCGTGACCGAGGGTGCCGCTATGTCGGCCGCTCGCTACATGGGCCGTAATCAGAAGGAGCTGGCGGACCAGGCCGCGGTCGACTCGATGCGTCGCAGCCTCAACTTCGTCGACATGGACGGTGTCGTGGTCATCGGGGAAGGCGAGAAGGACGAGGCGCCGATGCTGTTCATCGGCGAGCGCGTGGGCAACGGGAACCCGCCCGTGGTCGACGTGGCGGTGGACCCTATCGATGGCACGCGCCTGGTCGCGCGCGGGCTGCCTGGAGGCATCGCGACGGTGGCCCTTGCCGAGCGGGGCTCGATGTACCACACCCACGTTCCCTACATGCAGAAGCTCATCGTCGGCCCGGAGGCCGCGGGCGTGATCGACATCACGGACACGGTCGCCGCCAACCTGGAGCGCATTGCCAAGGCTGAAGACCGCCGCGTGGCGGATCTGACGGTCGTGGTGCTCGACCGCCCTCGCCACGAGGAGCTGCTGGACGAGATCCGGCGCGCCGGGGCTCGAGTGAAGCTGATCATGGACGGTGACGTGGCAGCCGGCCTCATGGCGGCGATGGAGCACCGCACCGGCATCGACGCACTGATGGGAATCGGGGGCGCTCCCGAGGCGGTGCTGGCGGCCTGCGGTCTGAAGTGCATCGGCGGTGAAATGCAGGCCCGGCTCTGGCTGCGTGACGAGTCCGACCGGCGGATGATGGAGGAGGAGGGGAAGAGCGAGAACGATGTTCTCGGGCTCCATGACCTCGTCGCCGGCGAGAACGTCTTTTTCGCCGCCACCGGGGTCACCGACGGCGAGCTGCTCCAGGGGGTTCGCTTCCTCGGTGACGACCGCTGCCACACCCAGAGCCTTGTCATGCGATCGTATTCGGGCACCACGCGTTACATCGAGGCAGAGCACCGCCTCGACAAGCTGCGCCTTCGCAGGGACGAGGCCGAGCGGGCGTTCAGCGGGATAGACGTCGTCCGCTGATCCGGCACCTGGTCAGGCGCGTGGGACAATCGATGACACCTCAATGAGACCTAAGCTCCGGCCCAGTCAGAACCTGGTTCGCTGGTTCACCCCGGGCCTTCATGTCAAGCGATGGCTGCTGCTGCTGTTCGCCAGCATCGTCATGGTCAGCCTGGCTGTGGGCTACGTCCTGCGCGACGTCTACAGCTCGGATGTCCGGTTCCCACCGTGGGTGCAACTGGCCACGCTGCAGTTCCTTCCCCGCGTCCTGCGCGCGCTGATGTTCGGCGTGGTCGGTCTGGGGCTGTTGCTGCTCGCCTTCTACAAGCTCGGCAAGTCGATCCTGGGGCCCTTCCTCCCCGGCACCGGCGCCGGCGGGCAGCGTGGTCTGGTGGAGGCGCTCTACACGCACCGGCTCCTGGCCAAGGGTCCGCGGGTGGTCGCGGTCGGTGGCGGTACCGGGCTCGCGACGCTGTTGCGCGGCATCAAGAAGTACACGGGCAACATCGTCGCCATCGTCACAGTGGCCGACGACGGCGGCTCCAGCGGCCGGCTGCGTGACGAATACCGCGTGCTCCCGCCGGGGGACTTCCGGCAATGCCTCACAGCTCTCGCTGAAACCGAGCCGCTGATGACCGAGCTGTTCCAGCACCGATTCGGCGGCGACGGATCCTTGAGCGGTCACCCGTTCGGCAACCTCTTCATCATGGCGATGGCCGAGATCACCGGCGACTTCGAGCACGCAATTCGTGAGTCGGGCCGCGTTCTCGCCGTGCGCGGACAGATCGTTCCGAGCACGCTGCGCGACGTGACGCTCTGCGCCACCGCGGGCTCTGAGGTACGCGTGGGTGAATCGCGAGTGCCCTACGGCGAGGACCGCATCGACCGCGTGTTCCTCGATCCCGGCGATGCGCCCGTCAACCCGGAGGCTGAGGCCGCGATCCTCGACGCCGAGCTGATCGTCATTGGTCCCGGCTCCCTGTACACGTCGATCCTGCCCAATCTCCTCGTCGACGGGATGGTCGAGGTGATGCGCGCCAGTCCCGGCGTGAAGGTGTACGTCTGCAACGTCGCAGGACAGCCAGGCGAAACCCTTGGATACGCCGTGACCGAGCATCTCGACGCCATCGAAGAGCACGTCGGCGGCAACCTCTTCGACTACGTGATCGTCAACAGCAACCTCACGCCTGCACTACCGCCATCAGCAGTTGAGGCGGGCATAACGCGCGTAGTCTTCGACCGCGACCGCGCCTCACGCAAACCCGTGCACTTCATCCTCGCCGACGTCGTCTCGACACGGATCTCATCGCATCACGATCCGGAGAAGCTCGCCAGAGTAATCATGAAAAGGATCTGGCGCTAGCGCTGGGGCCGTTCGTGGTTCAGGGAGGCGGTGAGGTCCTGAAGGGGGACGTCACGGAGCCGAGCCGGTTCGTTGTTGGAGCGCAGGGCTCGGCGAGTGCGAGCGGCGGGGCGGCAGCGCCGCTCCGACCGCGACCGCCGAAGGGACCTCATCGCCTCCCGAAGACCACGCAACAACGACGGCTAGCGCCAGAACCTTTTCTTACGAGCCGTGGCGGCCGGCTCCGTCGCGGAAGCGCTTGGCTCCGGCCAGCGTTTCGCCCGACGCGATGACGTCGAGCCCGCGTTGCGATTCGTTGCGCAGAGCTTCCGACGTGTCGAGCCCCCACTGCTCGTAGACGGACATACGATCAGAGCGCATGCACGTCTGCGGTAGCGCGGCGAGTTCGCGCGCGAGTTGTTTTGCCGCGTCGAGCGCGGTGCCGGCGGGGACGACGCGGTCCACGAGGCCTATCGCCAGGGCTTCGGCGGCACCGACACCGCGGCCGGTGAGGATCATGTCGAGGGCACGACCCTGGCCGATGAGCCGGGGCAAGCGGATGGTTCCGCCGTCCATGAGCGGAACGCCGAACCGCCGGCAGAAGACGCCGAGCACAGCACTGTCAGCGGCTACGCGAAGGTCGCACCAGAGAGCAAGCTCGAGCCCGCCTGCCACCGCGTGGCCTTCGACAGCCGCGATCACCGGTTTGCTCAACAGCATTCGCGACACGCCGAGCGGGGCGTCACCGTCGAGGGAAACGCGCAGCGCGCGCTCCTGACTCGCGATCGAGCCCAGATCCGCGCCCGCGCAGAAGGAGCCTCCGGCGCCGGTGAGGACGGCGACCGCGAGGGTATCGGCGGCGTCGAACTCGCGAAATGCAGTTGCCAGCGCGGCTGCGGTGGGCCCGTCGACCGCGTTGCGCACCTCCGGCCGGTCGATGGTCACGACAAGGACGGGCCCGTCGCGTTCGGAGTGAACCAGTTCCTCGGTCATCGCCGGATCATGCGGCAACGCCACGACGCACCGCGATGCTTCAGTACAGGAGATCGTGATGCGCGCGCAGCGTCCATTGCTGGGCGACACGCTCGATGGCCCGCTCCCACAGCGCGAAGCGGCGGGCGTCGCTCACAAGGTCCCACGTGCCGACGAATTCGGTGATGTGGTCGCTGAAGCCGGATTTGAAGCGGTACAGGCCGAACAGGGGATGGTCTTCGCGCAGCTTGGCGCGCGGGGGCACGGCGACCAGGTCGTAGCCGGTCACGCCGCGGGCTCGAAGCCACCGCATCGCCTCCCACTGCAGCAGATGCGGAGCCATGACGTCTGCATGTGCCTTGGTGGAGCCGCCGTCCTTGTACCAGGCTTTGCTACCGAGAAATGTTGCGAACAGTCCAGCGAGTAGCTGCCCGTCGAGGCGCGCGAAGAACAGCTGTCCCTGGCCCGCAGCCTCCTGCAGCTGCCAGTAACCACGGAAGTACGACTTGGGCCGCAACGTGAAACCGGCGCGGTCGCGCGTGGCCGCCATCAGCGCGTACATCGCGTCGACGTTGGCGTCGCTGGCGGGCACGGGTTCAACCAGCACACCCCGGCGCGCAGCCAGCCTGATGTTGTAGCGCGTCTTGGGCTTGAATGACGCCAGCAGTTCGTCGTCGCCGGCGGCGATATCGACGATGATGGTCGCGCGGGTGATCTGCACGTCACGGCGGGACTTCGTCAACCCGATGCGCGTCAGCGCAGCCGCCGCGTCGGCCGAGTCCTCGATCTCCGGTTCCACCTTGACGGCGAACACGCGCGGTTGAGAGCGCAGTTGCTCGACGAGTCCGCCGAGCTGCTCGACATTCGCGACGCCGGGACCTTTCGGCACGTACCAGAGTTCGCCGACTCCGAGAACGCGGCGCCGGAGGGCGAGCATCGCCACGCGACCGCCTGCCAGGTCGCCCACCAGGTACGCCGGCAGCCAGCCGTGTCTGCGTTTGAACTCACCCCAGGCGCGCGTCTGGAGGATCTGACCGCCGTCGGGATTGCGCAGGACGAGCTCGTCCCACCCAGTCAGCTCGTACGCCGTCGCCTCTCTCATGCGCGGAACCGGCGCATCAGGGCATATGTGCGGTACCGCGCCGAGCGCACGGGAACGTCCCACGTGCCCGGACGCTCCACGAGGCGGCCTCCGAACGCCTGCTTGAATCGCGTGAACCCGGCCCACGGATGAACCGGCGGCGCGTCAGGCACGACGCCCCAGAAATCGAAATACCGCATTCCTTGAACGCGCGCGTCGAGGATCATCTGCCACGCGAGCGGCGCGGCCGCACCGAGGCGCCGGCCAACCTCGGGATCAGACACAGCGTGCGCGTAGTAGCGCGTGGCGCCGAAGTCGAACGCCAGCGCCGCGGCCGCTGCCTGACCCTCCGTGTCTGCGATGTACAGCACCGCGGCGCCCAGCGGCATGAGCACCGAAGCGACCGTTCGGTGATATCGCTCGGAGCGACCGGAGAAGCCGGCCCTCGCCGCCGCACGACGCTGGAGATCCACGAAGTGGCTCATCTCCGCTGGGTCGCGAGTGGAGCGGAATCGCAGTCCGCGGCGCATGGCGGCGTTGATGCTGCCCCGATGGCCTGCGCTCAACCCGCGGCGCAGGTCATCTTCGGACGCGTCGATGTCGAGCACCCAGGTCCAGCGGGGTTGAATTGCTCGAGTGTGTACGGCGTTAGCCCGCGTCAGCGCAGCGGAAATGCCTGTCCCCACCGGCTCGGCACGGACGAAATCGAGGCGCGCCCCTCGTGCGGCGGCGACAGCGCTGTCGATGGCCGCGACCGCCTCCGCCCGCGCGGTGGGTCCGTAGGGCACATACATATAGCGGGGAAACGCGCCCCCACGCACGGCGGATGCCCACATCCACCCGGCATCACGAGCGGTCAAAACCTCATATCCCAAAGCGCTTTGGACCCGCTGCCACGCAGTGCTTTGGAGAAAGTGGCCGTCGAGTGCCAGCAGGGCGGAGTCCCAATCGCCTTCCGCGACACCGCGGCGCGTGGCGAACACGTCAGGTGACGCTAACACAGTGCATCGTGGGCAGCGCGCACCGCAGGAGTTGCCCAAGACCCCCTTGCAATTCCTTACAATTCGCCGCCGCACCATCAATGTTCACGGAGATATCACATGGCAGCAGTGGTCACACGAGATGTTCTCGCAAAGCAACTGGCCGATCGTGCGGAGATCACCATGTCCGCCGCGCGCGACGAGGTCAGCTGGTTCTTCGAGACCATCGCCACATCCTTGGAGAAGGGTGACGAGGTTCGCATCCATGGGTTCGGTGCATTCAAGACGTCGCAGCGGGCGGCACGCTTGGGTCGCAACCCGCGCACGGGTGAGCAGGTGAAGGTTCCAGCGCGCCGAGTCGTGCGCTTTTCGGCCAGCACAACCCTGTCGTCGGCACTCAAGTCCGCACGGGGTACTCGCGCCAAGCGCTAGACAGCTTCTACGCGGCGGGCTGTTCGACCGGTACGTCGAACGCTCGCCGCGGGCTGCCTCGATCACACCACGTGGTGCGACACGGCAGCGTGCGCGGCTGGATCCCCGGCGGGGTCCAGGTGGATGATGACCTCCGCCAGCGGGTCGATTTCGTGATACAGCCGATGCCGCACCTCCTCGCCGAGTGCGTGTGCGTCGCGGAGTTGGCTGTCGGGCGCAACGGCGATCGTCAGCTCCGCGCGCACGCGCCGTCCCGTCCAGCGCGCACGGGCATCGCTGACACCGAGCACACCCGGCGTTGTGGAAGCGATGCTCTCCACTGTGGCGACCAGCGAGGCATCGGCCTCGTCGAGCAACCGCGCGGTGACCGTGCGTCCCGTCTCCCACGCGACGCCGGCGATGATCACGGTTATCACGAGGCCTGCGACGGGATCGAGAATCGGCGCGCCCAGCATGGCCCCGAGCACGCCCACGGCCGCTCCCAGTGACGCGAAGCCGTCGAGCCGCGAGTGCCTGCCGTCGGCGACCAGGGCGACACTGTGGAGCCGCCGTCCCGCCGAGATTTTGTACTGAGCCACAGCCTCGTTGCCGATGAATCCGACCCCGGCGACAGCCAGCGCGAGCCCGGCGTTGAGCAGCGGCTGGCGATGCAGGAGATGCTCGATCGACGTGACCCCGGAGGCGACGGCGCTGGCGACGATAAGCGCGAGGACGAGAAGCCCGGCGAGGTCTTCGCCGCGGTGGTAGCCATAGGGAAAGCGGCGATTGGGAGCGCGTTTGCTGAGGATGAACGCGGCGGCGAGTGCGACAGTGGTGAACACGTCCCCGAGGTTGTGCAGGCCGTCCGCAAGCACCGCGGCGCTTCCCGACAGGGCGGCGGCACTCAGCTCTGCCGCGGCGACCACAGCGAGCACCAGGGAGCTGATGGCGACGACACGAAGCGCGCCGCGCCCATGAGTCGCGGCCACGCCGTGGACGTGCCGGCCCTCCGGCGAGGCCGGCGCCGGCGCATCCTGCTCGGCATGGGTGTGCTCGTGGTCGTTGCCCCGATGGTGCGTGCTCTCGTCATGAGCCGGCTCGTGCTCGATGTTGGTCACGCAGCCATCGTACGGTCGGATCCGGCGCGCTGGAGAGCCCGATGCGCATGAGCCCGCGCCGGCTTGTTGCGCTGCTCGGCCTCACCCTCGTCGTCGCGGGACTGGCCGCCGCGGCGGTGGTCGCCGCGCACCGCCTCACAGCTCCGCTCCCGGATGTGACAGCGATGGTCAGCGTCGAGCCGGTGCTGCCGGCAGCGCCCGGACAACCACCCCAGATCCCCGTGCCGTCGACCGGGAGCCTGGAGGTCGCGACGGATGCGGATGGGGTGCTCGCCGCGGCCCAGGCGGATGTGATTCGCCCGATTGGGTCGGTAGCCAAGACGATGACGGCGCTTCTCGTACTCCAGCATCACCCCCTCAGCGCGGGAGAGGGAGGGCCGGCGCTGACAATGACCGCTGCCGATGTGCATCTGTACCAGCAAGCCGTCGCTGAACAGGGCTCATCGATCCCGGTCGTGGAAGGCGAGCAGCTGAATGAACGCCAGCTGCTGCTGGCGCTGATGCTGCCTTCCGCAAACAACATCGCTGAGACGCTGGCGCGGTGGGTGGCTGGTTCACGCGACGCGTTCATCGGCTTGCTCAACCAACAGGCTGCGGTGTTGCACATGAGCCGGACGCACTTTTCCGACCCGAGCGGATACAGCCCTGCCACCGTGTCGTCCGCGGGTGACCTGGTCCTGCTCGCCACCGCCGCGCTCGCTGTACCCGCTCTGATCGAGGTCGTCTCGACGCAGACGGCCACATTGCCCGACGGACTGGTGCTCCACAACCTCGACGCCCTCCTCGCCAGCGAACCTGGGTGGATAGGCGTCAAGACGGGGTGGACGCCTCAGGCCGGCGGCTGCCTGCTGTTCGCGGCGAGGCAGGGCGGGGAGCCAGATTCTGCGCCCGTGACGCTGGTGGGAGCGGTGCTGGGTCAGCCGCCGGAGCCGGCCGCCAGCCCGACCCACCCCGAGCTCGGCGGTGCGTTCCACGCGGCCCGCGCCGCCGCATCCGCTGCCCTAGCCGGGTATGCGGAAGTACCCCTTGCGAGCTTGCGTCCGCGCATCACGGGATCGGTCGCGGTGCCATGGGGCACCGGAGCTCGCCTGGCGGCCGCTTCTGGAGTGTCAGCGAACCCTCTGATGTTCATCCGAGAGGGCACGGCACTGCAGGTGTCGCTGTCCGTCGGCCGTGTGCGAGTGCCCTCGCCCTCTGGAACCGTGGTGGGGAGTGCGGTCGCGTCGCTCAACGAACGGCCGGTCGTGCACTGGCCGGTGGTGCTCGACGGTCAGCTGGCCACTCCGCCGTGGTGGTGGCGATTGATCAACGGCTGAGCGTCACCAGGAGGCGTCGCTCCGGTTCGCGGCCTCGCGCAGCGCCAACATCGCTTGTTCAGCTGACGCCGCGAGGTCGGGCCCGACGCGCACACCCTCGAGCCGGTCGCGGGCCGTCAGTAGCTCCACCTCGTGGAGCCCCAGGTGAGGCTTGACGGAGGGCAGGGCGGTGTACGCGGCGAGCGGATCCTTCCACTTCTGACGCAGTGCCCGCGGCGACAGCTCGCCGGCCTTGATCGCCAGCCCGCCCGACCGCGCTTGACCGACCCGGAACCGGTACGCGATCCGGCCGGACTTGGCGCAGGCCTCACAACGGCCGTACCGCTCATCGGGGATCTCCGGTCGCTTCAAGCAGATCCGGCACACGCATCGAGGTTAGCGCGACCCGAGGCGTTCGGGCAGTTGGCATTGACAAACAAACTGGCCGGTCGTAAGTTCTATACATGAATGTTGTTGTCCGTGCCACTGGGCTCCGCGCTATGCGTGACCGAAACCACCTCACGCAGCGCGAACTGGCCCGCCGCCTCGGGGTGACCCAGAACTACATCCCGGCGCTCGAAGCCGGAACCCGCAATCCCGGGCCCAAGCTGCGCCAGGCGCTCATGCAGCTGTTCCAGTGCGACTTTGAGGATCTCTTCCAGGTCGTCATGGTCAACCCCGTTGATATGCACGAACAGGTCTTGCGCCCCGAGCGCGAGGCCAGTTAGGCGCCACTCATTTCCGTCTGATACGGCGTCGGCTTCTCTGCTCGCTCAGTCACGCACTCGAGTGCGCTCCTTCGCTGCGCGGCTCGCCTCCTTGTCTCAGACGGTCTCAGCGGCGCCTGAGTTGCCTCAGGCCGTAGATACAATCGATGGATGGCGGGCGGCGACAAACTACTTCTAGAGGGAATGCGTTTCTTCGGCCATCACGGTGACGTGCCGGCTGAGCGCGAATTGGGGTCGCACGTGTACGTGGATGTCGAGTTGCGTGCGGACCTCAGTGTTGCGGGACACAGCGACGTCCTGGGCGACACGCTCGACTATGTGCGCTGCTATCGCATCGTCCGCGACGTCGTCGAGGGGAATCAATATCGACTCCTCGAGGCCATCGCCGAAGGTATCGCGGCTGCTCTGCTCCAGGAGCCCCGGGCGGACTCCGTCCGCGTTCGCGTTGCGAAGCAACCGCCCATCGACGGCTATATCGAGCGGTGCACGGTGAGCATCGAGCGGTCGCGGGAAGCCGAATCGTGACCGCGGTCATCATCGACGGCAAGGCGGTCGCCGCTGACATTCGCGAGGCGGTCGCAGGCGAGTCCGCAGCTCTGTCCGCCGATGGGCTTGGACCCCCGGGGCTCGCGGTAGTCCTGTGCGGCGACGACCCGGCGTCCGCCATCTATGTGCGGAACAAGGGGCGTGCGGCGGAGAAGGTGGGCATTCGTTTTGAGCTGCACAGGCCGCCGGACGACAGTTCGACCGATGATCTCGTGAGGCTGGTCGATCAGCTGAACAAGGACGAAGAGGTCGACGGCATCCTCGTCCAGCTGCCACTGCCGAGCCAGGTGAATGCAACTGCGATCATCGAGTCGGTCTCACCCAACAAGGACGCGGACGGCTTCCATCCCTTCAATTTCGGCAGGCTCGCCGAAGGTCATCCGGGAATCGTCACGCCGGGCACGCCGGAGGGGTGCATGGAGTTGATGCGCCGCTACGACGTCCCCATCGCCGGCCGGCGCGCGGTCGTGGTGGGACGCAGCACGATCGTCGGCCGTCCCATCGCGGCGATGCTGACCAACGCGGACGCGACGGTCACGGTGTGCCACTCGAAGACGACGGACCTCGCCGCCGTCTGCCGAGAGGCCGACATCCTCGTCGCTGCAATCGGCCGGCCCCGCATGATCACCGCGGACTTCGTCAAGCCCGGCGCTTGCGTGATCGATGTTGGGATAACACCCGTCGACGGCATCGTGCTGGGCGACGTCGACCGTGAATCGGTGGAGCCGGTCGCCGGCTGGCTGACGCCAGTTCCGGGCGGCGTCGGACCGATGACGATCGCCATGTTGCTGCGCAACACCGTCAGGCTCGCAGCTGCCCGCCGGCGCCGCCCGGCGCTCGCCTGACCAGTGGCGGACATCCAGATTCGGTGGTCTGAGCACGAAGCGCGCAAACCATATGCGCGACCCTTCGGTGTCAGCTTTCTTGACGACAGCGGGAGTGTCCTCGGCAGCGTGGCCGTGAGCGGCGCGGATCTCCTGTACCTCCGCCAGTTTCAGGCCGCGGTGATGTCATTGAGCGGCGAGATGTTCCTTGACGACACCGTCAGCGCAGCTGCGGATCCACAGCGCGCGTGGCTCGACCGTATCGGCGCACTCGTGCCCCGCGCAGACGATTTCTCAGCCGTACCGTCCTCCACGTTCGACGACAGCGCCGGCAGGGTCTTCCACTTCGGCATCGTGGTTGACGGCCGTGAGTGCTGCGTCATGGACGCGCGCACACTGCTCGAGTATCAGGAATTCCAGGCCACGCTCGCCCACCAGGCGGGCCGGCTCTATCGCGATGCGGCGGTCGAAGCCGTCGAGGACCCGCAGTCGCGACACGCGGCCTGGATGGGTGTGCTGCGCGCCCGGGTGCAGCGCCCCACCGCCGCCGAGGCGATGGCGGACTCATGGCCGTGGCGCTGACCGCAAACGCTTACGAGCGGGCCCTGGCGTCGATCGAGGCGGTTTCCTGGCGCGGCATCAGCCTGGGGCTGGAGCGCACCGAGGCGCTGCTGGCGGCGCTGGGCAACCCGCATATCGGACTTCGAGGCGCGCTGGTCGCAGGTACCAACGGAAAGGGGTCGGTCTGCGCTGTGATCGACTCGGTGGCGCGCGCGGCCGGGCTGCACACCGTTCTGCTCACGAAGCCACACCTCACCACATATCGGGAGCGCATCGTGATCAACGGCAAGCTCATTGGCGAGGAACAGTTCGTGACGCTTGTCGACGAGGTTACGCGCGCGGCCGCCTCGCTTCCGGAGTCGTTGCAACCAACCGGGTTCGAGATGCTGACCGTAGTCGGGGTTCTCTGTGCGGCGCGTGAGTCGGCCGAGCTGCTGGTGTGCGAAGTCGGAATGGGCGGGCGGCTCGACAGCACCAATGTGCTCGACCTCGGCGTCGCCGTCGTCACCAACGTTGCACTCGACCATCGTGAACATCTCGGCGAGACGATTCCGGCCATCGCGCTCGAGAAAGCCGCGATCATCAAGCGGGCCAACGACGCGGTTACCGCGGCGGAGGAGCCCGCTCTCGGCGTCATCCGCGCCCGCTGCGCGGAAGTGGGCGCGACGCTGCAGACTGTGTCCGTGCCCACCGCCGCGGGCACCGACGACGGGCTCGCGGGTGTGGAGCTGAAGTCGCTCTTCGCCGGGCACGAACTGCACGTGAGAGCGCCGCTCGTGGGTCGCTTTCAGATAGCCAACCTGGCGACAGCCATCGCGGCGTGCGACGGTCTTCGCGCGCGGGGCGCGCGTCTCGACGACGCCGCGGTCGTTGAAGGCTGCGCGACAGTCCAGTGGCGGGGCCGCATGCAGTGGATCCCGGGGCGTCCGCCGGTGCTGGTGGACGCAGCGCACAACCCGGCCGGCATGGCGGCGATGGTCGACGCGGTGGCAGGACTCGGGAGCTGGCCGTCGGTAGCCGCGGTTTTTGCGGCGATGCGAGACAAGGATGTCGATGGGATGGCCGCTGAGCTGCAGCGGCTGCCGGGTGTCATCCCGATTGTCACCGCGCCCAATGTCGAGCGCGCCCGCACTCCGCAAGAGCTTGCAGTGAAGTTCCACCCGCCAGCTCGCATCGCGAGCGATGTGGCGAGCGCCGTCAACATGGCCCGCGTTAGCGCCGGACCGGACGGCCTCGTGCTTGTGTGCGGTTCGCTCTACCTGGTCGGAGAGGCGCTGACGTTGCTCAACGCCTGAGAAGGGGACCGGCTACGCGGCGGCGAGAACCGCCTGCACCTTGGCTTCGAGCGCCTGCTTCGGCTGGTAGCCCACGATGCGCTCCTCAGCCTTGCCTCCGCGAAACACCATCAGCGTCGGGATGCTCATGATGCCGAACATTCCCGGCGTGATCGGATTCGCGTCGACGTCGACCTTGGCGACCTTGAGCTGACCGTCGTACTCCCGCGACAGCTCCTCGACGATGGGGGCGATCATCTTGCACGGCGAGCACCACGCCGCCCAGAAGTCGACGAGGACGGGGACCGGCGAATCGAGCACCTCCTGCTTGAAGGTGGTGTCGGTGACGGTGACGGGAGCGGCCATTAATTCCTCCTATTGGCGGCGCAGGCTGATGCCATGCTACTCAACTGCTCTTGTCCGGCGCCGAACTTGCCTCGCGGCTCGGCGTTGCGGCCTTGTCGGATTTCTTGGTGTCAGCTTTCGCCGTGTCGGTTTTCGCGGTGTCGGTTTTCGACTCGGCGCCGGCTTTCGCCGGCGAAGCGGTTCCAGCGCCGTCGGAGGACGAGGATGATGCCGAGGACGACGACTTCCCCCGGTTGTCGGTCGCGTAGAAACCGGAGCCTTTGAAGACGATGCTTGCGGGAAAGAAGAGGCGCTGCGCGGGGCTCCCGCACTTCGGGCACGCGGCCCCGGATGGGTCCGACATCTTCTGCTGCACGTCGAACTCATTCGCGCACTTGCGGCAGCGGTACCCGTAGGTCGGCAACGTCTTCTCCGTGATGGTGGAACCTATAGGGTACGTACCCGGCGCTGAACGTGGCCAAACTAACGCGTCAAGCGAGCCGAGCCGTGACATGCCCGTGCGGCTCCTCAGACCGGGTAGAGCACCAGACCCGTCGGCACCTTTGGATAGAAGTACGTGGATTTCTGCGGCATCGTCTCGCCCGCGTCGGCGACGGCGAGCACCTCGTCCACGGCGACAGGTTGCACGCCGAAACCCAGGATGGCGTCCCCCTGCTGCACAGCCGCTGCAAGATCGTGCGGGCTTCGCGTATACCCGAGGGCGCCCCCGGCGATCGATTCGGCGCTCACCCCGGCCGGTGTCAGGATCTCTCGTTCCAGGACAGTCACGTCGAGCTGCTCGCGCGGTGAACCCCCTGCGGCGCGCGGACGCTTGAGAACGGCCACGCCGTCGCTCGCGACCACGGCAAATGCGTGATGCGTCGCGCGTGACGTCGCCGCCGCATCCAGTGCGGCTTCGACACTGGGAGCCGGGTCTTCGTCCCAGCTGTCGTCGAGCCTCGCCCAGAGATCATCGAGGCTGAAGGCGATGCCGCGCCCGGATCGGACCAGACGATGGGTCGGCAGGATGGCGAGCCCCGGATCGTCCGCTGCGGCGAGGTAGACGAGACAGAACTCGAACGGCGCCCCGGCTGGCGCGTCCGGCTCCGCTGCGCGTCGCTCTGCGGCGTACGCGACTGCTGTTTCGTAGCGGTGATGACCGTCGGCGACGTACAACGTGGATGCCGCAAGGGCTGCGCGAATCGACTCGACGGTCGACTCGTCGTCAATCTGCCACAGCAGATGTTTCTCGGAACCCATCTCTCCCTGCGTCCGGCCGCCGAGGATCGGTGGCGTCGAGTCGGCGGCGTCCAGCAGGGCGGCCATGTCGCTCGCGCCGGACCACAACCCGAACACTGGACTGGTCTGAGCATGTGTGGCTCGAAGCAGTGCGAGCCGGTCGTCCTTCGGCCCGCGCATCGTGCGCTCGTGCGGGCGCAACTCCGACTGGTCCCAGGGTCTGGCGGGTATCACCGCGAGAAGGCCGCGACGATGCCGGATATCACCATCCGGATGGACGAACTCGTGGTCGGTGATATACAGCGACGGCCGGGAGTCGCGCACCAGCACCCCAAGATCCAGCCATGAGCTGAGAAACTCAGCGGCCCGCGTGTACCGGTCGTTCGACCCCGGCTCGTCGCCGGCGTACGACATGCCGAAATCGATACGCGCGACGTTGCGCAGGTCCCGCCCGTACAACTCCTCAAGCAGTGGCGGGCTGATCACGTCGTACGGTGGCGCGAGGACGCCGCCGAGGCGCACATGCTCAGGGTTGTAGCGGATGCCCTGAAATGGGCGAACTTCTGCCATTCGCCCAGCCTCGAAGCTACAAGCGCACCTGGCGCAGCCGGTCGAGCCTGGCGGTGGCGCGGATCTCATCGAGCAGGTCTGGGGGTACCGGGTCGTCGACCTGCATGAGCATCACCGCGTGGCCGCGGGGACGGTCGCGACCCAGGTCGATGCGGGCAATGTTGATGTCGTTTCTGGCCAGAAGAGTGGAGATGGCGGCGATCACACCAGGACGGTCCTGGTGAGTGACCACGAGGAAGATGCCGGATGGATGCATGTCCACACGGAAATCGTTGATGCGCGTGATCCGGGGCACCGAATCGAACTGGGTGCCGGCGATCTCCAGACGTTCCTGTCCGACGACTTCGACAAGCAGTGGGCTCTCAGGGTCGAGGCTTCGCGTCGTGTGACGTTCGTCAACGTCGACGCCCATGGAACGGGCCACGAGCTTCGCGTTCACCTGGTTCACGCGCGTCTCCGTGAACGGGGCGAAGAGACCACGGAGCACGTGACTGGTGAGAATGCTCGTGTCGTAGCCGGCGAGCGGGCCGGCGTAGCTGCACACCACGCGGCGCAGCTTCTCTCCCCCCAATTGCGCCGCCAGCGAGCCGATCTTCTCGGCGAGCTCGATATAGGGGCGCAGCTGTTCCAGCTCTTCCGGCAGCACGGTGGGTGCGTTGACCGCGTAGCGCGGCGTACCCCCATTCAGGTACTCGACGATCTGGTCGGCCACATCGTACGCGACGTTCACCTGTGCCTCCTGCGTACTGGCCCCGAGATGCGGCGTGACCACCACCTGAGCAAGCTGCAGCAGAGGATTGTCCTTGGCCGGCGGCTCTGTCTCGAACACATCGATGGCAGCACCGGCGATATGACCGTCCGCGATCGCCTGCGCCAGCGCCTGCTCGTCGATGATGCCGCCTCTGGCGACATTGACGACGCGCGCGCCGCGCTTCATCCGACTCAGCTCGCGCGCGCCTACAACTCCACGCGTTGCGTCGGTGAGAGGCACGTGCACGGTGAGGACGTCGCTCTCGGCGAGCAGCGTGTCGAAATCACAGAGTTCAACGCCGGCCTTGTGAGCGCGCTCCGGCGTCACCACCGGGTCGTGAGCCAGCACGCGCATCTGCAAGCCTTCGCGTGCCATGCGAGCCACCTCGAACCCGATCTTCCCCAAGCCGAGCACGCCGAGCGTCTTGTCACGCAACTCCATGCCCATGAAGCGCGAGCGCTCCCAGAGACCCGAGTGCAAGGAGCGGTCGGCCGCCGGGATGTTGCGCACCAAAGCGAAGAGCATCGCCACCGCGTGCTCGGCGGCGGCGATGGTGTTGCCCGTCGGTGCATTGAGGACGAGAACGCCCCGCTCGGTTGCTGCGTCGAGGTCGATGTTGTCGACACCCACGCCCGCGCGACCCACGACCCGCAGACGAGTTGCGGCGTCGAGGAGTGCCGCCGTGACCTTGGTTTCGCTGCGCACCACCAGTGCGTCGTAGTCCGCGATCCGCGCGCGCAATGCCTCTGGATCCAGACCCGTGGCAACGTCGACCTCACCGACCTCGCGCAGTCGCCGCACTCCGTCGTCGGCGATTGGATCGGCGACGAGAATGCGTGTGCTGGTCGCGGTTGCCGGTGTGGCCTCCGTCGCGACGCTCACGAGACCGATGCGGGTTCTGCCGCCGGCTGCGACTCGCGCGCAGCGGCCTGCGCCGCAGCGGCGGCAAGCCCCATGCGACTGCGCAGGCCGGCGTCGAGCAGACCCTGCTCGAGCGTGCAGAGAATCGAATACACATCGGCCTCGTCGATCATCCCGAGATGGCCGATGCGGAAGATCTTGCCCGTGAGCGAGTCCTGGCCCCCCGCGAGCACCAACCCGTAGTGGCTGCGCAGCCGCGTGAGCAGGTCTTTCAAGGTCTCCGGGGATTCGGCAGGGCTGTGCACCGCGGTCACGGTGTCGCTGCGATGGCCTTCCGCCGCCAGCAGCTTCAAACCGATCGCCTCGACGCCCGCGCGGATCATGCGGCCCACGCGCGCGTGCCGCTGCCAGACCGCCTCCAAGCCTTCCTCGCGCATGATCGCCAGGCCTTCCTGTATCGCGTACAGCACCGAGACGGCCGGGGTGGTGAACGTCTGGTTCTTGTCCTGGTATTTCTTCTCACGCGCGAAGTCGAAGTAGAAGCGCGGGCACGTGGCTGACTCAGAGCGCGCGAATGCGGCGCGGCTGACAGCGATCATGGCGACACCGGGAGGCGCCATCCAGCCCTTCTGCGACCCGGTCACAGCGACGTCGATGCCCAGCGCATCCGTTTCCAGCGGCACGCAGCCCGCCCCACTGACACTGTCCACGCACAGGAGCTTGGCGCGGCTCTTGACCACAGCAGCCAGCGCCCGCATATCGTTGACAACACCGGTGGACGTCTCGTTGTGCGTGATGAAGACGCTCTGGATGGCGGGGTGCTCAGCGAGGATGCGGTCCACGTCCTCTGGGTCGATCCCTTCTCCCGGGGGGACTGCAAGCCGGACCACGTCGACGCCGTACGCCTGCGCCATATCGGCCCAGCGATTCCCAAACGAGCCCATCGTGCAGAAGAGGACGCTCTCGCCCGGGCTGCAGATGTTGACCACGGCGGCCTCGAGGCCCCCAGTTCCGCTCGCCGGATAGAGCAGCACGTCATTCTCGGTGCGCAACGCCCAGCGGAGGCCGCCGGTCACGTCCTTGAGCAGCTCAGCGAACTCGGGCCCGCGGTGGTTGATCATCGGGCGCGACGCGGAGCGCACGACGCGCGCCGGAAGTGGAGTCGGTCCAGGTACCCGCAACTGTTGTTCGAGCATGGCGTTTTCCTGTGAGAGCGCGGACGGGTCGATTCGAGTTTAGCAACGGCCCCGACGCACGCCGCAGCGTCAGTCGCCCGTCAGAGGGACAGTTCGTCGTAGACCGAGTGGGGCGCCCAGCGCTGTGTGCCGCTTCCCGCGTGCGTCCGCGTGCGTCGCCGTCGCCGTCGGGCCATCGTGTGGTGCAGCGAGGTTCCGTGCATGGCGTCCATCACGAGGCTGGCGATTCCCGCCGCGATTCGCAGGGCGGTCGCCCGCCACCGCACGAGCGCCGCCAGGCTCGCCAGAGCCACGAACCACGCGAAGACCGTTCCCCACGGCGAGGGTCCGTGCGGCGAACCTCCGGCCGGGCCTGCGGTCGCCGCGGACGGAGCGGCCGACGCGCTCGCGACGGGGCGATGCGCCAGACGCCAAGCGAGAATCGCTGCTTTTCGGCTCGCGATCTGGGGGTCGAACCGTTCGATTCCGTCGCGGATAGCCGCCGCCACCTGCTGCCGGAAGTCCGCGGTGGCCATGAGCGCGGCCTCGCGAGGATTGCTGAGGTACGCCATCTCAACCGTCGCCGTCGGCATGGGCGCATGGATCCACCAGTTGTCACGCAGCTGGACGCCGGCGTCAGAGATGCCTGCCGCGGCCAGGTCGGTGCCCAGCGCATTGCTCACGGTCTGCGCGAACGGCAGCGCTGCGGCGTTCGGGTACAGGATCAGCGAGCCGCCCACGGTGGGGTCCGGTTTGAACGAGTTGCAGTGGACGCTGACGAAGACAGCCGCATGCGCGTCGATGGCGACCTGCTCGCGCTGATCGATCGTCAGGTAGCGATCGTCGGTGCGCGTGAGCGACGCACTGACGAAATCACTCCGCAACAGCGCGGCAGCCCGCGTGGCCACGTCCAGCGTGACGTCCTTTTCGAGGACGCCGTTGACGCCAATCGCGCCGGGATCGAACGGCTGCGTCGGATCTGAGTTGTTCGGCTTCCCACCGTGACCGGGATCGAGCGTCACGGCAATCGGCGGTGGCTCGCCGCTGCCGGCCGCCTGGGCATGAGTCGACGGCGCTGCGGTCACCGCGCTCAGAGCGGCGATCGGGGCAATGACAAGAACGTAGAGAAGTTTTGCCCACAGGCGCATAGGCCTAGCCCGAGTATAGGGGGGCTAAGAGGCAGCGGCCCCGATCGGCAGGGGTAGAGGTCCCTTCGGCGGTCGCGGTCGGACCCCCGCTGGGGGCCCGCCGCTCGCACTCGCCGAGCCCTGCGCTCCGAGCACGGACCGGCTCGGCTCCGTGACGTCCCCCTCCGGGACCTCACCGCCTGCCGACGGGACCGTCCTCCTAGCGAACTTCTGCGGCGAAAGGCAGTAGTGCGATATGGCGGGCGCGCTTCAGCGCCACAGTCAGCCGGCGCTGGTGGCGCGCACACGTTCCCGTCATCCTTCGGGGCAGGATCTTGCCCCGATCGGACAGGTAGCGGCGCAGGCGCGCCACCTCCTTGTAGTCGATGATCTCGGTGTGCTCGAGGCAGAAGCTGCACACCTTGCGTCTGCGGCGGTCGAAATCAGGCATCCAGCAAGAATCCTCTAGAAGGGAATGTCATCCGGGTCGACATCGCCGCCGACCGCGGCGGGCTCAGGGACCGCGGAGGGCGTCCCGGCTGTGGCCGCAGGAGCACCATCCTGGCGGCTGTCCAGGAATTGGACATCATTGGCGTTTACTTCGGTGCGATAGCGCTTCTGGCCGCTCTGCGCGTCGTCCCACGAGCGCGTTTGCAGCCGGCCTTCCACATAGACCAGGCGACCTTTCTGAAGGTACTGGCTGCAGAGTTCGGCCAGCTTGCGGTTGCCCTGGTTCCAAACGACGACGTCGTGGAAGTCTGTGAATTCCTTGCGCTCGCCGCTCGCGTCACTTCCCCAGCGGTTGGTTGCGATGGCGAGATTGCAGACGGGCGTTCCACTGGGCGTGTAGCGCAGCTCGGGGTCGCGCGTCAGCCTGCCGATGAGCATCACCCTGTTGAGAGAACCCGCCATCACTCGTCTCCTTCGTCGTCGCTTGCACTCGGGACTTCATCGAGAGCGTCCTCGCCTTCATCTTCCTCTCTTCCCACGGACCCGGTCACGACATCCTCCTCTGCCGCCGCAGCCTCGGTCAGGTCCGGCTGCACCAGGAGCGCCTCCTCCTCTATGTCGCCGTCCGGTTCGGGCATCGGCCCCTCGTGGATCACCAGAAGGTGACGAAAGACGGTGTCGTGGATTCGCAGGGCGCGCTCGACCTCGCCGACCTTCGATCCGTCCAGATGCAGGGCGACCAGCACGTAGTGCCCGTCGCGCAATCGCTGCACCTCGTAGGCCAGACGTCGCTTGCCCCAGAGTGTCGTCTTCACGATCTCGCCACCCTGCGCTTCGACGATGCCGCGAACCGACTTCACGGTCGCGCGTAGCGCCTCATCGTCCAGCTCCGGCCGGACGATGTACATGAGTTCGTAGTCGCGCACCATGCGCTCCCACCTCCTTTCCTCTGGCCTTGCGACACCCGGATCTCAAGCGCCGCCGAGGTGTATCGAGGCGGACTCCACCGGGTGCAGGAAAGCTTGTGAATGACATGCCCACACGGGCAAACGCAGTCTAACAGGCTGCAGAACGTCAGCCGGTTGCGGGGAGCACGCCGACAGCCACTGGGTCGTGGCCGATCAACGTCTGGGCGCCCGTTGCGACTTTGACCAGCGAGATCGAGTCGTACTGGCTTGATGGACCTCCGCCCATCGTGTGGCCCACGAGAAGCGTGGAATCGTCGAGCCAGATGACCGGCAGCGTCCCCACGGGTGCGACGCTGGACCATCTGCCGCTATTCGTGGCTGCAACCCAAATGCGCTGGTATGACCAGCCGACGTCTCCGCTCGAGTTGACCATCGCGGTCCCGACAGCGAGAGCAGCGCCGTCGGCGGAGAGCGTGAGGTCTCCAAGTTGGAGTGACGGCGCGGGGTTGGGCAGCGTTCGCGATGACCCGTCCGGCAGCGACACGGCGAGGCCCTGATTGCCCGACGTTGCGCATACAAAAGCGCCGTTCGGCCTGTCCGAGGGGAGGCTCGCAGCTGGACAGCCGTTTGCGATCGGGCCGATAACGCCGGAATTCACATCGACCAATGAGGGATTGAGCCCCCGGAAATTCAGGAACGGCCCGACGCCGCCGAGGCCGATCGGAGTGTGAGATACCCACAGGCCGCCGTTGGTCCAGGCGAATGGCAGCAGGAAGCCGGTGGGATCTGCCGGCACGTCGAGCAGAGGGTCTGGTGACCCCCCTACATGGGCGACAAACACACGCGACGCGTATGTCGTCCCGGACGAGTTGATCCCTACCGCGTACCCGTATGCGACCTCGCCTTCGTTGGGCGATATCGTCAGACCCAACGCAGAGCCGTACATGGTCGAGAGATCCGGAAGAAGCAGCGTCGTCACGGTGTGGATGCTGCCGTCCGCCGCGACGGCTTTTACGTCGGTGCCGTCGACGAAATACACGTGATGCCCGACTACCGGCAGATTCACATTCCACGGATTGTCTGGAACCGCCACCGAAGCAACGATCGTTCCATCGAGACGCATGACATGCAGCACCTCGACGGTGCCGTCGACGCTGCGCACCGTGGCGGTGAGTGCGACGCTCGGTAATGGCATGGGGGTGGCGCTGACCGCGACGGAACCGCTCGCCGTACTCGTTGCGCCGGCACTGGAACTAGAGCCGCCGCATGAGGCGATCGCCAGCGCAGCGATGCCGGCTGCGAGCGTCAGCGTGTGGGCCACGTCACGATCTTCCCGAAGAATGGTGGTCAGCGGGGGGCTCGAACCCTCGACCTCGCGGATGTGAACCGCGCGCTCTAACCAACTGAGCTAGCTGACCGCACCGCTAACGAGTTTATGACCCAGTAGCTGCGAGGCGAAAGCACACCGCGACTCCTGTGCGACTAGCCCGCTGTCAGCTGCTCGTACGCGCGCTCGTCGAGCAGTTCGGTGCCGCCGTCTGTCGTTGGTTCGAGGCGCAGCATCCAGCCTGCTCCGTAGGGGTCGCTGTTCACCAGGTCGGGATTCTCGGTGAGGCTCGTGTTGACCTCGGCGACGGTGCCGCCCACGGGTGCATAGAGATCGCTGGCCGCTTTGACGGATTCGATGACCCCGAATTTGTCTCCGGCTTTGAGCGTCGCCCCCACCGAGGGGAGCTCCAGGAAGATGACGTCGCCGAGCTGGTTCTGGGCGTGGTCGCTGATGCCGATCGTGGCGGCAGCACCGTCGCGGCGCACCCACTCGTGGCTGGACGTGAAGCGATAGGCGGCGAGGTCGGCCACGGTCATCCTCCTTTGGGGCGCCGGTAGAAGGGAAGAGCCACCTGCTCGGCGGCGACGATGGTGCCGCGGATGTCCACGAACAGCGGCGTGCTTGGGGTCACGTTCGGCGCCACAGAGGCGGTGGCGACGCCATGCCCGAGTGTGAAGCTGAAGGTGCCGCTCGTGACTTCGCCGACCACTCGGTCGTCGACCAGGACGGGCTGGCTGTGGCGCGCGATCGTGCGGCCGGGGAGGCGCAGCCCGATGAATCGCCTTGGCGGGTTCTTGGGGTCGATGGCTCGGAGCGCGGCAGCCCCGACGAAGTCGCCCTTGTCGAGCTTCACCGTCCAGCCTAGGCCGCAGCTGTACGGATCGGTCCCTTCGTCCATGTCCTGGCCGTAGAGGCGAAGCCCGGCCTCGAGCCGGAGCGTGTCGCGCGCTCCCAGCCCACAAGGCACCAGACCCTGGCCGCCGCCCGCCTCGAGCAGCGCATCCCAGAGGGACGCCGCCACGTCGGCGAGGACATAGAGCTCGAACCCGTCCTCGCCCGTGTACCCGGTTCTGGAAAGCCGGGCAGCCACGCCGGCGACGTCGCCGAAGGTCGCGTGAAAGGGCCGCACCGCAGCCAGGTCGACATCGGTGAGCGTGCCCAGGATCTCCACGGCTCGAGGACCCTGGACGGCCAGGAGCGCGCACTCGTCGCTCTCGTCCTCGACGTCCGCGCCATCGACGAGCTGGCTGAGCATCCACGCGACATCCTTCTGCCGGCAAGCCGCATTCACCACGACCATGCACGAGTCGGCGTCGCGATACACGACCACGTCGTCAACGATCCCACCATGTTCATTGCACATCACCGAGTAGACCGCACCCCCCACGGCCACGCGCTGCAAATCGTTGGTGATCAGCTGTTGTACCGCTGTCTCGGCGCCCTCTCCTGAGAAGCGCACTTCGCCCATATGCGACAGGTCGAACAGCCCCGCGCGCGTTCGAACAGCCATATGCTCCTCGCGGATGCTCGAGTACTGCAGCGGCATGTCGTAGCCGCCGAATTCGACCATGTGGGCTCCGAGGGCCACATGCCGGTCGTACAGCGGTGTGCGAGCGGCCATGGATCCGCGGAGTCTAGTACGTACCATTAGCCGCCCTCCGAGCACTGGAGCACGACGTTCTGTCCAGCATCATCCTCGCCGCCATCGCCGCGGCCGCGCTCGCGCTCTGCTGCGCCCTCGCACTGCTCTTCGTGCGCCGCCGGTTGCTCGGCACCTCGCTGCCCCGCACGAGGGGAAGCCTCGTGGCGCCGGGCCTCGCAGCCCCGGTCACGATCGCCCGGGACGCGGTCGGAGTGCCCCACATCGACGCGGAATCGATGGTGGACGCCGTCTTCGCCTTGGGGTTCGCCCACGCCCAGGACCGTCTCTGGCAGCTGGAGATGACGCGACGCGTGGCGCTGGGTCGCGTGAGCGAGATCGTTGGCGCAGACGGCATTGCCATCGACCGCTTCGTCCGGCGTCTGGGGCTGCTCCGCGTCGCCGCCGCCGAGGAGCGGCAAGCCGGAACGGAGGTCTGCCGCATGCTCGAGGCGTACGCGGCCGGTGTGAACGCGATCATCGGCGCCGGCCGGACGCTGCCGTTGGAGTTCCGCCTGCTGAAGACGCATCCGGAACCCTGGCTGCCGGTGCACAGCATCCTGGCCGCCAAATTGCTCGCGCTGGGGTTGAGCCTCAACTGGGACACGGAACTGCAGCGCCTGGAGCTGCTGCGCGCCATCGGACCCGAGAAGGCGGCCAAGCTGGACGTCGTCTACCCGGATGCCAACCCGACCATTCTCAGCGACACGGTTCAAGCGGCAGGCTCGGGCGTGGCACGTGAGCGGCTGGCGGCAATGTTCGCCGAGGCCGCGCGCTGGATCCCCTCGGCGGGCGGAGCGAGCAACTCATGGGTGGTATCTGCGGATCGCAGCGCCACTGGACGGCCGATCCTCTGCAACGATCCTCATCTGGCGCCGTCGCTGCCATCTATCTGGTACGCGGCTCACGTGCGCGCCGGCGACGACTTCGAATCGACCGGCGTCACGATGCCGGGCATTCCTCTGGTGGTCATCGGCCACAACCGTCGCGTTGCGTGGGGGTTCACCAACTCATTCGCGGATTGCCAGGACCTGGTGATCGAGGAGTTCAACGCGCCGTCGGCGGAGCGCTATCGCACGGAGCGCGGCTTCGAGCGCACGCGCATGGTCCGCGAGATCATCCACGTCAAGGGCGCCTCGGACGAGGTGGAGGAGGTGGTCATCACGCGCCATGGCCCGATCGTGGACCGCATCGAAGACCCGGCGCGAAACGTGTGGCGCGGCCTCGCGCTGCAATGGACAGCGCTGACTCCGGGCGGGTCTATGGAGAGTCTTCTGAGATTGCAGCGAGCGTCGGATTGGGACAGCTTCCGCGAAGCGTTCGCCACCCTCGACGCCCCGTCACAGAACGCCGTGTACGCCGACGTCGATGGCCACATCGGCTATGTGCTCTGCGGCCGTGTCCCCGTGCGTCGCCGGGCGCCGAGTGGGCTGCCCGTGCCCGGGTGGAGCGGCGACGCGTTGTGGACGCGATTCCTGTCCGTGCAGGAGATGCCGTCGATACTGGATCCGCTCGACGGTGTGATCATCACTGCAAACAATCGCATCGTCGGTGAGAGCTTCCCGCACTACATCGGATCCGATTACATGAGCGGATACCGTGCTCTCCGGCTGAAAGAGCTCCTTGATGGCGATACGCTGCAGACGGCCGACATGGCGCGCATTCAGCTGGATGTCGTGTCGCCGCCGGCCCGCCAGGTCGCACGGCTCCTGCAGAGCATGAGCTGCACGTCGCCGGCGGCCGAACGCGTGCGCGCCCGGCTCGCTGCGTGGGACGGGGCAATGCTGCCCGACCGCATCGAGCCGACGCTCTACGAGGCTTTCGTGGCGCGGCTCGCCGAGCATTCGCTGCGTCCGCTCTGCGGCGACGCCTGGCGGATCGTCGCCGGGGTGGACCTGACCCACCCGGTATTCGAGTACCCGGGGAACCTGGCCGGACGCCTCACTCCATCGCTGCTCGACCGGTGGGAACGGGACGATATGGCGATGCTCGGCGGCGTCACCACGTGGCCGGACGTCGTCTCGCAGGCGCTCGGTGATGCGTGGGCCGATCTCCGCCGGCGCTTCGGCAGGCGCACGCGTCGCTGGCGCTGGGGTCGGGTGCACGCGCTACCGCTGGTGCACGTCGTCGGCCGCCGCCGCCCCCTCGGGTTGATCTTCAACGCGGGTCGCCTTCGCGTCGGCGGCAGCATCGACACGGTGATGGCCACTGCATTCATGCCGGGCGACCCGTTCGCGACGCGCCTCTTCGCTCCGTCGTGGCGCCAGGTGATCGACGTCGGCGCCTGGGATGCATGCACCGGCGTGCTCTACCCGGGTCAGTCCGGACAGCCCGGGTCGCGTCACTATCGCAACCTGCGCACACGGTGGAGCCGAAACCGGCAGTTCCCGCTTCCGTGGAGCGCGGACTCGGTGCGCAAGCTCGCGCGCTCCAGGCTCACACTGCGACCCGGCCCGCCGCGATGACCCGGCGTCGCAGTGCCGAGCAAGGCCTGTTCCGGGGCTGCTGCATGGCTGTCGTCCTGCTGCTGGCGCTGCTCGGCTTCGCTGCGTTCGCGGTTGACCGTGCGGTGGCTGCGCCGGATCTCGGCGCACCTCCCGGCGGCAGGGACGACGGCGAGTCGCAGCTGGCGGTCGCGGTCACCCTGGGGGCGCAACTGCTCGCCGAGCTCGCGGCGCAGCCACACGGCGTGGTCACGCTCACCGAGCACGACCTCACGGTCATTGCCGCGCAGAACAATCCGCATCCGGATCGGTACCACAACGTGATGGCCCGTGTGCGCAACAACCTCATCGCGGTGTCGGCGAACACGGCACTCGGTCCGATGACCGTGACGGTGGTGGCTCACGTCGGTGTCACCCTGCAGCAGATTGGGCCGGCGCCCCAGCTGGCGGCCAGTGTGACGGAGGTGGACGTGGGTTACCTGCACCTTCCCGGCTGGCTGCAGGATCGACTCGTCGGCTCGCCGACGATCATGCTGGATCCGCTGTTCAACAACACTGCGGCGCTGCGTGCGCTGCGGGCCAGCATCGAGTGCGTCGTGGTCGCCCCTGACGGCGTTCGCATCGGGGTGCACCGTCCCGGGACAGCCGCCGACGCAGGCGTCTGCGGGGCATAGTTCGTCTGGCCATGCGTCTGCAGGAGATTCTCGAGTGGAGCGCGCATCTCGCAGGATGCGACGACGTGCCCGCCGATTCGCAGGTGTACATCGAAGCCGACCACGACGTGAAGCGAGTCTTGTTCGGCATCGACATCGACGCCGGCGAGCTGCTGTACGCGCGCGACGCCGGCTACGACGCGGTGATCGCACATCATCCGGTCGGCGACCGCGCACGCACGGACTTTGCGCGCGTCGTCTGGCGGCAGGTCGATCAGATGGTGGCGGAGGGCGTTCCCCGTGACGACGCGGAATCCGCCGTCGCTGCTCGAGTTGACGCTCCCCACCGCGCCGTGCACATGGGGAACGTCAACCGGATCGTCGACACTGCACGGCTGATCGGCCTGCCGCTGGCCAGCATCCATCTCGCCTGTGACCTGATCGGCCGGCAGGCGATCGTCGACCTGCTGGAGCAGCGCGCGGCCCCGAGCTCAACGGTGCGCGACGCCATCGCGTGGATCGAAGAATTCCCCGAAATGGAAGCCGGGCATACCCGCCCCGAAGCGTGGCTGGGTGACGAGTCCGCTCGGCTCGGCCGCTACACGGTGGCGATGGCGGGAGGGACAAACGGTGGGCATCCCGTCTTTCGTGAGTACTTCCGCGCCGGTGTCGACACGATCTTCGCGATGCACATCGCCGAGGACGACCTCAGGAGGCTGCGTGACGATCCACTCTCGAACGGGCGAGCGCTCGTCGTCACCGGGCACATGAGCACGGACAGCATCGGAATCAATCGAGTCATCTCGGGACTGGAGGAGCGCGGTATCTCGGTGACCCGCACCAGCGGCATCGTCGGTTAACCGGCCTCGGTGGCGGCGTTCAAGAAAGCCGCGTGGCTCTGCAGCTGGGGATAGTTGCCCAGCGGCGTCCCGTCGTGCGGATCCACGACCTCGCCAAACAACCCGAGGCTCCCGCGGGCGCCGACCGCCGCGCGAAAGTGCGGGCTGCCGTCACCGCCGGCGGACTGCCGCGCAGTGGCCATCCAGAACGTGGGGAAGACAAAGGGGCCGCACGGATCACGCATCTCGTCGGGCTGGCCTTCATAGCGGTCGAGCAGACCGTTGCGATCGAGGCGTCGCTCGATCAGGTCCAGGGTGCGGCGCTGGAGTGGGTCGTGCGGAGCCAGGAAGCCGACATGTGACATCAGCGCCAGCGCCGCGTCGGCACCGCCGCCGTCAGAACGCAGCTCGAGCGCGCTGCCCGCTCCCGCAAGGATCTCCGCCCGCAGCGCCTCTCCCGTGCGTCGCCATCGGTCGCCGTCGCCGGAGAGAATTCCGGGGCCTGCCATGCGCGAGGCTCCGTTGAGCGCGACTGCAGCCACCATCCGGGAGTGCGTGTACTGGCGCGGCCGCCCGCGGATCTCCCAGATGCCGTGGTCGGGCTCGCCCCAGTTAGCCACCAGCCAGTCCGCGCAGCGGCTCGTCGCCGCGCCGACCCCTGCAGGAAGGCCGCCGTGCGCCGTCAGCGTCCAGGCGAGCTCGATGAACTCCGCGGGCGCATCGATCTGCACCTGCGCCGCCGCGGCGTTGCCAATGCGCACGGGCCTCGCACCACGGTATCCCTGCAGCTGGCGAAGCTCGTGCTCTGCAGGAGGTTTCTGGCCGTCGACGCGGAATACAGGTGTTGGTCCGTGTTCGTTGATGACCTCAGCGAGGAAGGCGGCAAGCGCGTGCGCGGCGTGCACCTGTCCGGTGCGCGCCAGCGCGATTCCCGCGAGTGACGCGTCGCGCAGCCAGCAGTATCGGTAGTCCCAGGTTCGAGACGAACCCGGCCACTGAGGGAGCGATGTCGTCGGCGCCGCGACGACTCCCCCGCCGCGTTGCAACAGGCCGAGGAGAACCGCGACGGAGGTGGTCATGAGTCGCGCGCATTCGCCGGCACCCATCACGTCGGTTGCCAGCGAGCCGCATTGCGCATCCCGCGACGGCGCGAGCAGGCGCTGCCAGTGAGCGATCGTCTCGTCGATGCCGGCGAACTCTGTTGCCGGTACCTCCGCGGCGCCAAGCACGACTGTGCGGTCCTCGCCAGCGGCCAGTTCGAATCGGGCGACTGCGGTGCCGTCCTCGACGCGCCACTCACCCGGCGCATCGACGGCGAGGCTGAGACCGCCCCCTGATGCGGTGACGCGCGTCCCGTCAATACGCCACTCTCCCGGCTGCCTCCCGGCGTCAAACGCCGGGCGGAATCGCACCTCCATGGCGCAAGCGGTTGCGGCCGTACTCATGCGGCGGATGAGTGCTGCGGGTCCGTCCCAGGCCAGCGCGTCGTCAACCACGACGTTGGTTTCCTGATCCACGCGCCACTCGGTGCGGAGCACGAGCCCGGCATCGTGATAGCTCCGCGATGCCACAGTCGCCGGCGCGGCAGGTCGCAGCGAAAAGCAACCACCTTGCGTGTCGTCGAGCAATGAGAAGAGCACCGGAGACGAGTCGACACGCGGCCAGCACAGCCACGCAATGTTGCCGTCAGGATCGACGAGCGCTGCGGTGCGGCCGTCGGCCAGGAGCGCATGCTCTCCGATCGCGTGCTGCAAACCGGGCCAGTGTAGGCCGCGAACTCAGGGGATGGTGCGCGCGATGCTGGCGATCTTCGCCGCCCAGCTTGGATCGGACGCGTAGTCCACGTTCATCCCGCGCAGCGTGGGTCCGTGAAAATAGGAGCCCGTTGGGCTCAGGTAGTGGACCTGCACAAACTGCGCGACATATTGAATGCAGGCATCGAAGCTGGAGAAGGTCGAGGCGTCGCCGTACGGGTTGCTGTCGTTGGCGTTGAAACCGAACAGGTTGTGCTTATCGTGAGCGATTGCGCTGCTGCCCCAGTTGGACTCGAGGATCGCGTGGGCCACGAAGTATCGAGCGCTCACATGGAACTGCTGCTCCGCGTGCATGAAGCTGTCGCCCAGGCCGGCCATCGCGGTCCCCTGGAGGAAGGTGTTGATGCGCGCGGCGGACTCACCCGACGGCACGGTGAGGTCGGTGTCGACGGTGAACAGTGGTCCGGGAACAGGTGTGTAGATGGTGCCCGCCGCTCGCGCGGCAGCCAGGGCAGCCTGCGCGGCGCTCAGCTGGGTCTGCGCCTGCAGCACCGCTTTGTGCGCTGAGACATCTGCCACCTGCACCTGCTCTTCCTGGACAGCGATGAGCGCCCGCGTGGTCGCGGCCTGCGCCTCAGCCACGGCGACCTGCTGACGCGCCGCATTGTCCTGGGCGAGGGTGGCCGCGGCCCGTGCCGCGTCCGTCACGATGCGGCGCACCAGCTCCTGCACAGCGTTGGTAACGTGGTCGAGCTTCACCTTGCGTTGTATCGCCGTGGAGATGTCACTCGCTGAGAGGATGTACACGAGGTCCGCCTCCGATCCACCGTTTTCGTATGAGTGACGGAGATAGGCCGCGAGGTGCCCGCGGTCCGTGGACAGCTCAGTGTCGATCTGGGTCACCGTCGCCGTATCGGTGACGATGGTTGCGTTGAGCGTCACGATCGCGCGGTCCAGCGCCGCGAGCCGTGCCGTCGCGCTGGCCAGGTCGGCTCGGGCCGCCGACAGGGCGTGGTCGGCGCTGCTGGCCTGCGATTGCGCGTTGTGCAGACTCTGACTCGCAGAGTCGACGACGGACTGGGGGTCACCTGCCGCGGCGACGGGCACGGCGATGAGCATGAGCGCGCCGATCAAAGGAAGCGCCACGTCCACGCGATGACGGGCAAGCCAAAAAGATTGGCGAGTCATTGCGGCCAGTCTCCCATCGGAGTGGCTGCCGGCCTGACAGCGTCATGACGCCGTCAAGAGATGTGACGAAGCCGTCACGGAAGGGTCGACGAATCGAATATGTCGCGTTGCCGGAACTTGTCAGCGCCGGCAGGTCGCTGTTAAGAAGCCTTGCGCTCCAGCAGCTTGCGGCGGATCTCGGCAGCGGTGGCGCTCACCTCGACCAGGCTGCGTGGACCGCAGCTGGAGCACACGTGGTACCCGCCCACCGGCTCACCATCGGCGCCGTAATAGAGAACGGAGAGCATGGACGAGCCGCACGCTTTACAGTGCTCCCGCTCCTCCTCCATCAACGTCTCCATAGCATGCTGCCCATCGTCCGACACGACAATGATCGCATGCCAGAGCGCGAGATGGAACAAGTGATTAAGTCACAGCGGGCGGCGCTCACCTCGTATCTGGACGAGCTCGCGCGCTGGAACGCCCGAATCAACCTGACCTCCGTGCCTGCGCCGGAAGGGTGGCGCCGCCACATCGACGAGAGCGTTGAGTTGCTCGAGGCAGCCGATCCTCCACCTGGCGCCGCGATCGTCGATGTCGGCTCAGGGGCCGGCATCCCGGGCGCGGTCATGGCGATCCTGCGCCCCGACCTCTGGGTGACCCTGCTCGAGGCAGACGCCCGCAAGGCCGCGTTCCTCGACCACGTGTCCGGCCTACTCGGCCTGGGCGGCGTGACGGTGGCGAACGTCCGCGCCGAGGACGCAGGTCGCGATCCGCGCCTCCGCGAAGCGTTCGACCTCGCCGTCTCCCGAGCGGCCGCTGAGCCGCCGGCCCTCTGCGAGCTGGCGCTGCCGCTCGTCCGCCCCGG
>DATMRA010000003.1:0-16272 GCA_035566535.1 Candidatus Acidiferrales bacterium
GGCAGCTCGGACGGTGTCCCAATCGAGCTTGCCGCACTGGTGCACGATGCCCAGGTCGCTGTAGCGCTCCAGCAGCTCACGAGTGCAGCCGAGGACGGCGTTGTTAATACGGCGTGCGCCCTGCGAGCCACCGGTGATGAGCACGTTGCGCAACGCATCACTCAACGGCGCCGGGACAAGCGCGCGCACCTCGCGACGTATCGGGTTGCCAGTGTGCACCACGCGCGCGCCGGAGAGCAATCGCGCCGTCTCGGCGAAGGACGCCGCGACGAAGCGCGCGCGACGCGCCAGGAGACGGGTGGCGCGGCCGGGGTACGCGTTCTGCTCCATCAGTACGACTGGGATCCGCTGTGACTGCGCGGCGCCCACCACTGGCACACACACGTATCCACCCGCGCCCACCACGACATCGGGACGCCACCGGCGCAGCAACCGGCGCGCGGCAAGCGTCGCGCGGGGAAGCTGGCTGAGCGCACGCACGACGGACCGCGGATTGCTCACATCGACGCCGCTGATGTCGAGGGTCTCCAGCTCCACACCGGCCTCGGTGACCAGGCGCTCGGCGACACCGCCGCGGCGCCCGACGACCACGACGCTACCGCCGGGATCTGAGTCTCGCAGCGCCTGGGCCACTGCCAGCGCCGGGGTCAGGTGACCGCCAGTCCCTCCCCCAGCGATCAACACCCGCACGATGCCCGGCCCCCTGGCGCCGTCCCTGCGCCGAGATGTTGCACAGAATTCCCATGCCCACAAGACTCGTGGCCAGGGATGTGCCGCCATAGCTGATGAACGGCAGCGGGATTCCCGTGGTGGGAATCACCCCTGTGACAGCGCCGACGTTGATGAATGCTTCGATGCAAATCCATGCAGTGATACCTCCGGCCAGCAGCGCACCGAAGCGGTCTGGCGCGCGCATCGAGGCTCGGATCCCCCGCCACGCCAGAAAGAGGAACGCCGTGAGCACCGCGACGGTTCCGATCAGGCCGAGTTCCTCGCCGATGATGGCAAAGATGAAGTCGGTGTGGGCTTCAGGCAGCCATTCGTATTTGAGAACGGAGTTGCCCAGGCCCACCCCGCCGAGGCCGCCCGAACCCAGCGCCAGGAGCGCCTGGCAGTTCTGGAAGCCGGAGCCGAGCGCGTCGGCGCACGGGTTCAGGAAGTGGGTCAGCCGGTCCGCTCGGTAGGAGACGAGGGTCACGGCAGCGTACCCCGCGATGCCCAGACCGCCGACGACCAGGATGAGGTGACGCTTGAGCGCCCCGCCCAGAGCCAGCAGCACGAGCCCGGAGGCGGCGATGACGATGGAGCTGCCCAGGTCGCGTTCCGCGAGCACGAGTGCGACGAGGATCGTCATCACGATGGCGTAGTCGCGCACCCCTCCGAGCGAGCGCACTGCGGCACCGCGGTTGTCGAGCCAGCGCGCGAAGAACACGATCGCGACGACAACCGCGACCGCCGACGGTTGCACGGACAGCGGGCCGAGCTGGAACCAGCGTTGCGCGCCGTAGTGCTCCGAGCCGAGGTGCGGTATCAGGACCATCACGAGCAGCGCGACCATCACCGCCATGAGTGGCTTGGCGAAGGCGCGCAGACGGTGATAGTCGACGCGCACAGCCGCAGCAAAGCCGGCGGCGCCGAGCACGACCCCGATCAGCTGGTGCTCGAAAAAGTAGTTGGGGTTGCCGTACCAGAGATAGGCCAGCGCTTCGGACGCGCTGTACACCATGACGAGGCCGAACGAGACCAGCCCGAGCACGAGGATGAGGAGCCAGCCGTCGACGCCGGCCGCCGCCGAGGCCCGGTCAGCGGCCGCGAGCGCGCGGCTGGCGATGGCGGTCGCCGCGCGCCAGCCGCTGCTGGGTGGCTCGAGGGTGGTGGCGCGAGTAGCCATCAGCGCGTCTTCTCGACCGCAGAGGTCGCGTCGTGAACCAGCGCGGAGAACACCTCGCCGCGCTCCTCGAAGTCATGGAACTGGTCGAAGCTCTTGAAGCCCGGCGCGAGCAGGACGACGTCACCGGGCCGGGCCACCGCCTGCGCACGAAGGACCGCGTCGCGCAGCGTCGGCACGACCACGCGGTCGGCGAATCCCTGTGCCGCGAGTGAGCGGTCGAGCTCGGCCGCGCTCTCGCCGTTGAGGATCGCGTAGCGCGCTGAGCGAGCCACGGCGGCGGCGAGTCCATCGCTCGATGTGCCCATCCCCTTGCCCCCGCCGATCCAGACGATCGGCCGGCCGGCAAACGACTGGAGGGCCATCACCGCGGACTCGGTGTTTGTGGCTTTGCTGTCGTTCACCCACAGGATTCCGTCGTGTTCGAGCACCGTCTGCAAACGGTGCGGCACCGCTCGAAAGTCGCGCACGGCGGTTGCGATGGCGGTGGGTGCGATGCCGGCGGCACGCGCCACCGCGACCGCAGCGAGAACGTTGAGCACGTTGTGCGCACCGAAGAGCGGTATGCCGGCGACCGGGAGCACGGGAATCGGGCCGCGATCCTCGATGCTCACGACGACGCCGTCTCGCACCGTGGTCCCCGACCGGCGGTCAATGCCCAGCCCGAAATAGTGCACCGGGCAGACGGCGATGTCCGCCATCGACCGCGTGATCTCGTCGTCGTAGCCAAGCACTGCAGCATCCGAGGCGAACGGGACGATGCGACGCTTGAGATCGGCGTACGCCTCGAAATCGCCGTGGCGGTCGAGGTGATCGGGCGTGACGTTGAGCACGCAGGCGATGCTGCAGCGCGGGGCTTCAACCGTCTCGAGTTGAAACGACGACAGCTCGAGCACCACCCAGTCGCCCGCGTGCACCGAACCCAACCGGTCGAGCATCGGCGTCCCGATGTTGCCGCCGAGATGAACGGGCTCGTCAGCCCGTGCCAGGATCGCCGCGACGAGCGACGTTGTCGTCGTCTTGCCGTTGGTTCCGGTGATGCCCACGATGCGTCCGCGGCATCGTTCGAACACGAGGTCGATCTCACTGCGCACCGGCACCCCCAGTTCGCGTGCGACGCGCAACTCTGGTGCATCCCATGGCACTCCCGGGCTGGGACAGACCATCGACGCACCCGTCGCGATGTCATCCGGGTAGCCTCCGAGGCGCACCTCGATATCCGGCGACAGCGACGCCGCACGATCTCGCAACGCAGGCGTGTCGGCGCGATCGACCACCAGCACGGCATATCCATCTGCGCGCAACGTGCGCGCCAGCGCCATGCCAGTGCGGGCAAGCCCGATCACCACAGCGCGGCCCATGCTCACGCGGCGGGCCCGGCGAAATGTGCGTACAGCACCGTGAACATCGTCCCGACAGCCGCGACGGCGGCGAAGGCGGCGACCAGTCGCTGCTCGCGAAGCCCCATCTCCTCGAAGTGGTGGTGCAGCGGGCTCGCGCGGAAGACGCGCCGGCCGTAGCGGCGGATCGCGGTGACATTGATGATCACACTCGCCGCTTCGACCACGAAGACGATGCCGAGCAGCGGGAGCGCCCACAGCAGGTGCAGCTCGGCGGTGAGCGCGACCAGCGCACACCCCAGCGCCAATGAACCCGTATCGCCCATGAAAAGCCGCGCGGGGTGCCAGTTGTAGACAAGAAATCCGGCCACGGACCCGGTGAGCGCGGCGGCGAGGATGGTTGCGTGCACGTCACCCGTCCACACGGCGATCATCGTGACACCGAAGAACGCAAGGCCTGTACAGGATGCCGCGAGTCCGTCGACGCCGTCGGTCAGGTTCACCGCGTTGCTGGTGGCGACCAGCGCGGCTATCGCGAGAATGACAATGCCCCAGCCCAGGTTGGGCGCGCCCAGGCCGGGAAAGTATTGATGGGTGAAGCCTGCGATCAGCAGCGCCAATCCCAGCAGGAGCCCGATGAAACCCTCGACGATGAGCTTGTGTCGCGCAGGCAGACCGAGCCGGCGGCGGCTGCGTATGTTGATGACATCGTCGAGTCCGCCGACGAGCGCGCCACCCAGCAGCGCGAAGACCGCGATGAATCCTTCGCGGCTGCGATCGACCACCAGCCACGCAACCACAGCGATGGCGCAGAAGAGCAGGCCGCCGAGCGTGGGCGTCCCCTCCTTGATGCGATGCGAGAGCGGGCTGTAGGAGGCGACATGCTGGCCGACACCGGCTCGCACGAGTGCCGTCACGAGCAGCGGGTAGAGCGCCACGCCGGCCGCAAAGCAGACGGCGCCGACGATGATCGCGTGCTTCACGGGGTGATCCGCCACTGGTCGATGAGGATGCGTGCCACATCGCGCCATACCGGCGCGGCCAGCAGCGCACCGAAGCGCGGCTGCTTGGTCTCGTGCGGGTAGCGAAGGATCACCATCATCGTGAACTGCGGATTGTTGACCGGCATGAAGCCCGCGAAGGATGCAATGACGTCGCTGCCGTAGCCACCGGCGGCAGTCGCCACGCTCGCCGTGCCGGTCTTGCCCGCGATCTCGCCCTTGTAACCGGCGATCTGCGCGTTGAATCCTTCCGCACCGCGGTCATCCACCACACCCACCATCATGTGCGCCAGGGTATTCGCCGTGCTCGCCGCGATCACCCGGCGCGTCTGGGGCACGACCGGCGTCGTCTTGCCTGTGCTCGGATCGACCACCGCGTCGACCGCGTGCGGCTGGACCCAGACGCCGCCGTTGCCCACCGTGTTGATTGCCGCGAGCATTTCCAGTGGCGTGGTCACCACGCCCTGTCCATACGAGGCGGTCGCATAGTTGAGCGCCCGCCACGATGACTGCGCGGCAACGGGAACAGTGTTCTCGCCGGCGATGTCGACCCCCGTGGGCGCGCCGACGCCGAAGGCCAGCAGGTTGCTGTAGAACGCATTCCGGCCTTCCATCTGTTGCACCTTGATCGCGCCGTTGTTCAGCGAAAGGTCGAGCACCGTCTGCATTGTCACCGGACCGTGGGAGCGGTTGTCCCAGTCGTGGATGAGGATGCCGTCGATGGCGGTCTGCCGCTCATCGATCACTGTGGCCGGCGTGATGGCGTGGTTCTCGAGGCCTCCGGCGAAGGTCACGACCTTCATGACCGAACCAGGCTCGTACGGCGCGCTCACCGCCAGGTCGCGGAAGTTGGCCAGCGGGCTCTGGCCGTAGTCGTTGGCGTTGTACGACGGGTACTGCGCCCACGCGCGGAGCGATCCGGTGTGGGTGTCCATGATCATCAACGTGCCCGACGCTGCCTCGGCGTCGATGACACCGCGCGCGAGCGCAAGCTCCGCCCAGTACTGGATCTGCGAGTCGAGCCCGAGCTGCAGGTTGGCGCCATCGTGGGCATCGAGCTTCTGCTGCCCGCTCAGCACGATGGGGTTGCCGAGAATGTCGGTGAACGTCGACGTGTGCCCGGGAGACCCGGCCAGCACGCTGTCGTAGTACTGCTCTATTCCGTACTGCCCGCTGCCGTCGTGGTTGACGAAGCCAAGCAGGTTCGAGGCGAAGGACGAGCCGGGTACGGGCGATGGCTCGTACACCCGCTGCTGCGTCGGGATGGTGGCGATACCGGGGAGATTCAGCGCCTGCAGCTTGATCTCCACGTCCTGCGCGACGCCCTTGGCCAGGTAGTCGAATTCGTTGGGTTGCTCGAGCGCGCGCAGGATGCTCGCCTCGCTCACCCGCAGGATGGGAGCGACCTGCGCGGCCACCGCGTTGCGCTGCGACGGATCGACTAGGTGCGGGTCCGCGAAGACGTCGTACACGGTCCGGTTGCTTGCCACGACGCGGCCGTTGCGATCCAGGATCACGCCGCGGCTGCCGTGCACCGTGACCGACGCGGTGTGCTGCGCCGCCGCCTGTGTCGCCAGCGCTTTGCCGTGGAGCACCTGCACATCGACGAGGCGCGCAAAGACAGCGATCGCCATAGCGACGAACGCGAGCACCAGCCAGAAGCCGCGACGGCGGAAGTCGGGCGCCTCGCCGGCGAACCACGCGCGCGCGGATCGGCCGGCCGGCGTGCGAGGCGGCCGGCTCAACGCGTCGAGTTTCCTTCCGGTCCGGCGGCGCCGCTGAGCGCGGCCACCAGCTGCTGCAGCGCGTCACCAGACATGGCCGTCAGCTGTGGCGGCACGCTCGGCAGCACCTGCACCGGGTGCGATGCGATGTACGCCCAGGAGCTGGCCGGACGCATGCCGAGATGCTGAGCGGCCGCGACGATGCGCTCCGATGACTGCAGCCGGGCCAGCTCATCGGAGAGCTGCACGTACTCGGTGTTCAGGTGCTGCTGTTGCGCCGTCAGGTTGGCGGCACGGTACGTCGACTGGGTTGCATGCGCGGTCTGGCTCACGTACGCAATGCCGATCCCTGCGCCGACGGCGATCAGCGGCAGCAGAGGCAGAGGCGTGCGTGGGCCACCCCGACGCAGTCTGCTGCGGCGCCCCGACGCCTCGATGGGCAGCAGGTCGACGTCACGGCCGGCGCCGGCGCGGGCGGAAGCGTTGTTCTTGGACTGGCGGCTGGGCACTGCCCGTGTCTCCATGGAAAGTCAGTTGAATGGCGCACCGGGGTGCGGGACTGCGGAGTAGCGGGAGGAGCCGGTGCAATCGTCCGGCGTCCTCCCTGAATGAGACGAGAAGGTCGGATCAGGCTGTGTTGTCGAGCTTCTCGGCGACGCGCAGGCGGGCGGAGCGCGACCGTGGATTCACGGCGAGCTCCGCGACGTCCGGACGGATCGCCTTGCGATTGAGAAGCAAAAGAGTGGCCCGGTGGGCGCAGGTGCAGTGGGGCTGTTGGGGCGGACATACACAGTTCTGTGCTGAGACGTGGAGTGTGTTCTTGACAAGAGTGTCCTCAAGAGAGTGGAAGGAGATGACCCCAAGACGCCCACCGGGCCGGAGAGTGTGAATGGATGCCTGCAGTCCGCGCTCGAGGCTCTCGAGCTCGTGGTTCACCGCGATGCGCAGCGCTTGAAACGTGCGCGTGGCCGGATGGATATGCTTCGGCCAGAACCGCCGCGGCACAGTCGATTCGACAATGCCGCGCAGGTCCTCGGTGCGGGTGATGGGCTTGCGCGCGCGGGCTCGTCCGATTGCGGCGGCGATGGCCCGCGCGAAGCGTTCATCGCCGTAGTCGCGGATCACCTGGCTCAGGTCGTCGACGGGAAGCGTGTTGACCAGGTCGGCCGCGGTGACGCCGCTCCCCTGGTCCATGCGCATGTCGAGCGGTCCGTCGAAGCGGAAACTGAAGCCGCGGTCCGGGTCGTCGAGCTGGAGCGACGAGACGCCCAGGTCGAGGACCACGATGTCCACGGCTTTGATACCGAGCGATTCGACGATCGTGTCGAGCTCGGCGAAGTCGCCCTTGATCACCGTGACCGCGTCGCCGTATTCGGCGAATCGCCGGTGCGCCGCCGCGACGGCGCTGCCGTCGCGATCGACTCCGATGACGCGGCCTCCGGGCGCAACGCGCTCGAGGAGCGCGGCCGTGACGCCGCCGGCACCTAGGGTGCCGTCGACGGCGACCTGCCCGGGTCTGGGCTGCAGGCTCTCTATTAGCGGGTGTAGAAGGACCGGCCGGTGACCTGGCGCGTCAGGCGCGAGCTCGCCGGGCGTGGCTGGAGTGGAGGTCCTCAGGTCTGCCACGGTCGCCATGAGGACGAGGATGCTGCAAAGGGAGGGCGCACCAGCTGCTCATGCGGGTGCGGGTGGCACGGCGGCCGCACCGCGCTGGCTGACGAGGTCGTTGAGCTGGGTGAAGGCGTCGGGTTCGAGCTCGCCCTGGCCCTCGCTCCAATTCTTCTCGCCGGCGATCTCGACGACGTTACCCAGGCCGACGAACACGACCGTCTCGCCGAGCTCGGCCCAATCGCGCTGCCACGACGAGAGCAGGAGGCGGCCCTGCGAGTCCAGCTCGAGCGGATACGTGTTGCCGAACAGCTGGCGGATGAAGCGGCGTTCCTGTGCTGGCGTCTCGGACGTGCGCCGGTAGCGCTCCTCCTGCATCCGCCATTCCTCCGGCGGCCAGATCATGAGACGGCGCTCGGGGCCGGGCGCCACCACGCTGCCCTCCGGAAGCCAGCGGCGAAGCTGCGCAGGGACTGCGACGCGGCCTTTGGCGTCGATCCGGTGGCGGTAGGTGCCGAAGAATCCGGCGGGCACTGGCGTTGGCATTGCTGGTTGCCCCTCACCACTGCCCACATCGATGCTGAATCACTATCGGTTGCCCCACTTCTCACCACTTTCCTCCACGTGGGCGCAACCGTATCAGGTCGCATCCCACGCGTCAACGCGAACAAATGTACGTATCGCGTCAGGATCTATCGGCGCAGCCGAGGTGCCCTCGAGGCGGGCGGACTAGCGCGCGAGGGTGCCCCCCGGCGCCTGATAGAGGCCCGCGTTCAGCACCTTGTGGTTGATCACATCGACGCCGCGCTCGTTGGGCACCGGCGGCATCTCGATGCGCACCTCACGCGTGTCGTCATTGACGTCGACAGCCACCGAATCGTGCCACTGGTTGGCGAAGTACGCACGAACGGTCACCGGTGGGTCGAGCCGCCGCCAGGCTCCGCTCTTCGGCTCCCCGAGGTCGTGCGCCATCTGTTCGAAACCCGACACGACAGCCGATGGTAGCGAGACGCACATCGCCCGAGCCGAGCGAACGACGTCGATTCGCCGCTGGACCGGGCGGTACCATCAAGCGTGCAAGCCGGCTGGACGGTCGCGGACGGTTCGCCGTTCGAGGAAAGTCCGGGCTCCATAGAGCAAGGCGCTGGGTAACGCCCAGTCGGGGTGACCCGAAGGAGAGTGCCACAGAAATGACACAGCCCCGGTGAACAACCGAGGCAACGGTGAAATGGTGGGGTAAGAGCCCACCGGCGGCCGGGTGACCGGCCGGCCAGGTAAACCCCGCCCGGAGCAAGGCCGAACAGGGGCCGGACGTTTCGGCGTCCGGGAGTTGCTCGCTCCTCGTGTCCCGGGTCAGGCCGCTCGAGGCGCCGGGTAACCGGCGTCCCAGACAGATGATCGTCCCCCGCCAGAGCGGTGGGGACAGAACCCGGCTTACAGGCCGGCTTGCACTTACTTTTCTCTCCCGGCCCGCCACGCCGATATTTCGGCGAGACTTGTGCGCGTGTTGCGTGACGCGACGAACGGCATCGTCCTGGTGCCGCTGCGTGCCGACGACGCAACCACGATGCGGGACCTCCTGGTGACCAACTGGCGCTTCCTCGAACCGTGGATGCCGCAGCGCGACGAGAGCTGGTTCGACGTGGAGGCGCGCCGCGCGGACCTGGAATACGAAGCGGCCGAACACGACGCCGGAGCCGGATACCACTTCGCGGTCGCACTTCACAACCGCATCGTCGGACGCATCGACCTGTCCAACGTGGTGCGCCGCGTCTGGCAGAACGCGACGCTCGGTTACTGGATCGCGGAGGCGGATGGCGGAAGGGGCTATGCCACCGCTGCAGTGCGCCTGATTACGAACTTTGCGTTCGGCACCGCCGGGCTGCACCGGCTCCAGGCGGCGGTGATGCCGCGCAACGCCGCCTCTCTGCGCGTGCTGGAGAAAGCCGGGTTCCGCCGCGAAGGCCTCGCCGCGCGCTACCTGCGCATCAACGGCGCGTGGGAAGACCATGTTCTGATGGCGATCACGCTCGAGGAATGGACGGAGCGCGGTCGCTAGGGCTATCCGAGCAGCAGCGTGACGGTGGCTTCTCCGTTGCGCAACAGGCCCGCGGCGGGCAGACGCCGTACCAGTTCGGCCCATCCAGGTTCACGCGTGACGATGTCGGCAAACAGCGCTCGCGCTTCGTCGACGCGCCCGCTGTCCGCGAGCAGGATCGCCGACCAGAACGTCGCCTCGTCGTTGCCCTGCAGCAGCGGTCGAGCCGCCTGGTACTCCGCGAGCGAGCCTTCCATATCGCCGGCCAGTTCCCGTTCCTCGGCGGCCTCCATGTGCTGGTAAGCACGCTGCACCGTCACCAGGCGGCGCAACTCCCCGAGCGGATCGGGGCTGTCGTCCACGCGCAGGTCCACCACGCGATCTCGCCATGGTTGGCCCGAACTCGAGGCGGGCACGATCAGCATCGCGGCTGACTGACGCCCGCGCACGTCTCCTCCGGCGGCCTCGCCGCCGTCCAAAGCGGCCATGAGCCGACCGCGGAGCGGGCCACCGGTGTTCTGGTACGCCGCCAGCATTGCGGGCCACACGCCCGCGGTGCGCATCATGTTGGCCTGTGCCGACACGCCGTCCCCGGTGACGTGGCCGGCCTCGGCGATGCAGCCATCGCCGGTGTGCACCGCCACACTACCGTGCGCGTCGACCATCGCCACCTGGCGCCGCGCCTGACCGCTGTCCGCGGACACAAGAGCTGCGAGCGCTGCGGGCGCGCCGAGCCCGAGCTTCATCAGCGACAAGCCCTTCGGTCCATACGCCGGTTCCGCGAACGACTGCGTCGCGACCGCGCCGACGCCGGCTTCCGCCCACGTGACCACGGTGCCGACCGAGAACCAGTGTGACTGGACGGCAACGCCGAGCTCACCCGTGGCGGCGTCTCGCGCGACGATCGAGTACGTCATGTCTCGGCCATCAGCCGCTGGGTCTCGGCGACCGCGAGCTCGTCCACGCGGTCGTTGCCGGCGTCACCGCTGTGGCCGCGCACGTGCTCGAAGCTGACACGCGCGTCGATCAGTGAATCGATGGCGGGAAACAGATCGAGATTCTTCTTGCGTTTCCACGACCGGTTGAGCCAGTTGATCACTCCCTGGCTGTCGGTGCGCACGATGATGCGCCACGAGGGGTCGGCCCCGGCGCGCGCACGAAACGCGCGCAGGGCTTCGCGGACCGCCTTCAGCTCCTCGCGGTTGTTGGTGGTGTGACGTTCGGCGCCGGCCGCTTCCTCCACCGTGCCGTCGGGCCATTCGAGCCGATATGCCCACGCCCCGGCGCCCGGATTTCCCGAGCAGGCGCCGTCGGTGTACGCGATCACCGTCTTTGTCACGGCACCAGGATCCGGTCGCAGTTGGGGCACTGCACGATTCCCTCGGACGTCCGCACCAGGCGGCGCTCTTCGATGGAGAGGGGCAGGTGGCAACCGCCGCACGAGTCGCCGGCGAGCGCCACGACGGCGGGTTCGCGCCGCTGCGCCACACGCTGATACAGCGCGAGGTCGGCGGCATCGATGCTTTGCGCGATGGCTGCGCGTTCGGCGATTGCAGCGTCCAGTTCCGCCTGCAGGCGCGCGACGCGATCCCTGAGCGGCGCCAGCTCGCCTGCCCGCCTCGCTTCATGCGACGCAAGCTCTCGCGCCGCGTCTGCATCGTGCCTCCCCGCCACCTCTGCCGTCTCGAGCAACTCGAGCGCGGAGCTCTCTGCCTCGGACAACCGCGCGCGCAGCGTCTCCAGCTCCTGTTGCATCTCCAGCAGCTCATGCGGATTGCGCACCGACCCGCCATACAGACGCCGGTCGAGAGCGCGGGCTCGGGTTTCGAGGGCCTTCATCTCAGACTCCGCTTCGGCGGCTCGCCCGGCCGCGAGCTGGGTTTCCGTCGCCGCCGCCCCTGCCAGCGAGCGCTGACGATCCAGCTCGGCGTCTCCGCGCACCGCAGCCTCCGCCGCTGCCAGTTGTGTACGCAGACTGGCGATGCGGGAATCCGCCACCTGCAGGCGGCGCAACGCCGCACCGGCACTCATCCAACAGCCATGCGATTCGAGACTGCGATCAGCGACGTGAGGCAGGTTTTGGCCCTGCCCGAATCGATCGATTCGCGCGCGCGCTCAACCGCCTCCGGAAAATTCGACGCCGCGCCCGCGGCGACAATCGCTGCGGCGGCGTTGAGCACGACGACGTCGCGGCCCGGACCCGGCTCTCCCTCGAGGATCGCGCAGACGCGCGCCGCATTGTCCGGCGCGTCGCCCCCTCGCAATGCCCAGAGCGGTGCCGGCTCGAAGCCCAGCTCGCGCGGATCGAGTGAGAATTCGCGCACACCGCCGGGGGTGACCTCGTAGCACTGCGACGGGCCGGCGATGCCAAGCTCATCCAGTCCGTCGGGGCCTGTGAAGACGAGTGCCCGATGGAGCCCAAGCCGGCGCAACACCGCCGCCATGATCGGAGCCAGCGCGGCGTCACCCACGCCGAGCGCCTGGTGGCGCACGCGGGCGGGGTTGGCCAGCGGTCCCAGCACGTTGAAGACTGTGCGTATTCCCAGCTCGCGGCGCGCCTGCGCCGCGTGGCGCAACGCGGGGTGGTAGGCCGGCGCGAAGAAGAACCCGATACCAGCCTCCTCGATGCACCGAAGCACGCCCTCAGGCGGCAGCGAAATGACGACGCCGAGGGCCTCGAACACATCGGCGCTGCCACAGCGGGACGAGGCTGCGCGATTGCCGTGCTTAGCGACGGGGCATCCAGCCCCGGCGGTGACCAGCGCAGCCGCGCTCGAGATGTTGAATGTCTGCGCTCCGTCGCCCCCGGTGCCGCAGGTGTCGACTGCGTCCATCGGCAGCGTCACCGGCGTGGCGTGGTCGCGCATCGACTCCACCATGCCCGTGATTTCGTCCGCCGTCTCGCCCTTGGCGCGCAGCGCCGCGAGCAGGGCGCCGATCTGGGCGGATGTCGCCGAGCCTTCCATGATCGTGTCCATCACCCGCCGCGCCGTCGCGTGGTCCAGGTCGGCTCCGGCGACGAGCAGTTCCAAGGCGGAGCGCATCACGTCCTCAGTCATGTCCCGCGCGACGGTAGCACCGCTCCTGTGGGCAAGCCGAGGCCGCCGCGCGCCCATATACTCGACCGGCGATGACTGCGCGCACCCTGGAACCCTTCGATGCGTCGGTTGTGGCGCCATGGCGCCTCGGAGAAGGGCCCCGGGCGGTGCTGCTACTGCACGGGTTCGCGGGCACGCCGCCCGAGCTCCGACGCCTGGGCGAGCACCTCGCGGCGCAGGGATGGCACTGTTACGCCCCGGCCCTGCCCGGTCATGCCGATGTCCCGGAAGCGCTGGACCGGAGCGCGTGGCAGGAGTGGGCGGATTCGGCCCTCTCCGCATTTGATGAGCTGACCCGGACTCACGAGGTCGTCGCGGTCGCCGGCCAGTCGATGGGCGCCGCGCTCGCCCTGCATGTGGCCGCGACGGACCTGCGCGTGGCGGCGGTGGCGAGCCTGGCCGCGCCACTCTGGCTGAGCGGGTTCATGCAGCACTTCATCCCCGCGATCCGTCACCTTGTTCGCTGGCACAACCCCGGCGACGAGGTCGACCTGTGGGATCCCACCGCAGTCCACGAGCTCTACTCGTACCGCATCCGGTCGACGCACGCCATCAACGAGCTCAAGAGCATGCTCGCGCTGGTTCGGGACGAGCTGGCTCAGATACGCGCACCGGTTCTCATCCTGCACGGCGGTCGAGACAGCATGGTCGACCCGCGGTGCGCGGACGAACTGATGGACCGGCTGGTGTGCAGCGCCGACGTCGAAAAGCACATCTATCCGCGCAGTGGACACGCAGTCTCGGTCGATATCGACCACGACGACGTGAACGGCCGGGTGCTGCAGTGGTTCGAGCGCTACGCCGCGCTACCCGAAACTGCGCGGCTCTCCGCCACCGGCTGACTCGGCGTCTGGGGTCGATTCTCGCAGCAACTCGGCCGCCAGCTCCGGGCTGATCACAGGATTCGGCGGCGGTCCCTCGTCGACGGGCTGATGCTTGCGACGTGCCACCGGCGCATCGCGCGGTTCTACGGTCCGCGCGCTTTCCCGCGCCAGTGCACCGCATGCGATACATCGCCAAACCGGGGCGACGGAACCTCTGCCGGCGTACTCTCGATGTGAGAATCGCATCTCACCCTGGCAGATCTGACATCGTCGTAGCACAGCCGGAAACTCCTTAGCCGATCTTTACCGATCTTCGCAGACTTCGAGGTTGCGGCACGCGCGAAGTCGCGTACCTTGCTCCCATAGGGGTAGTTGCGTTGGGGGTAAAGGGAATGGCACCGGACTACATACAGAAGATGGTGGATGCTGAGGAAGCCACCATCGAGGCGAGGTACGAGCGCCGCCGCGAAATCGTCGGCATTGTCGACGCCGCAGCACGGCGAGCGGATGCGATGTCACGCTTGGAGGCGTGGCTTCGCTACCACCCGGAACCGCCGACCCGCGCCGCCTGAGCGGCTCGCTGGTCGAGCGGCTTCGGGCCGCAGTCGGAGACCTGGACCGTCCCGGTCCAGCGCCGCCCGGAGGGCGCACGCGCGCATCCGTGCTGCTGCTGTTCGATCCGTCATCGTCCGGGCTTCCGCTCCTGTTCATGCTGCGTTCACGTGAGCTGCGCTTTCACGCGGGCCAGATTGGTTTTCCCGGTGGCTCGGAAGAGCCGGGCGATGCCAGCATCGTCGCGACGGCCCTGCGAGAGTCGGCCGAGGAGGTCGGCCTCGACCCTGGCAACGTGGAGGTGATCGGTGTTCTCTCACCTCTGATAACCGCGACATCCGAGCGCTGGCTCACCCCGGTCGTGGGCCTGGAGCGGACTCCCTGGACCGTGCGCCCGGACGATCACGAGGTGGCTGAGTGGTTCCACATCGACCTGGACACGTTGCTGCGAGCACCGCACACCGTGCGCGAGCTCGAGCGCAATGGGGAGCGCCGCTCGGTTCACTTCTACGAGGCCGAGGGACGCACCATCTGGGGGGTGAGTGGCGCGATCCTCCACGAGCTGATGGAGCGCATGGGCCGCAGCGACTGAAGGGCGTCAGGCGTGCGACTGGATCTTGGAGTCCATAGCGCCCGCCACCGCCTCGACATAGCTCGGATCCAGCGTCGTTCCTGCTCCCGTTTCGACGAGCACCACATCAACCGTCAGTGCGCGGCTGAAGGCGATGGCGACGATGTTCTTGCCGTCGGTGGTCGTCCCAACGTACTCGTCGGCGTGATCCCCGATGCTCGGCGACGACGATGCCGAGAGCGTGGTGACGCGTCCCTTGGCTGCGTCGCGGATCGGCGGATAGTCGCTCGTGACGCCGGCCGACGTTGTCTCAACGATGAGGTCGGCCTCGATCGCCAGCGAATGATCCGCGTTGGCGAACACACGCTGGTCGGTGTTGGTCTTGCCACCCAGCAGTCCGTCACTGACCTGTGAGAGTGGCCCGCTGGGGTTCGATGGCAGCTCGATCTCCGTGAGGCTGAGGTTCATCGCGACGTTGTTCGAGATGCTCGGGGACGCGGACGCAGTGGCGGTTGACGTCGGTGACGGCGTCGGAGTTGTCGTCGGCGTCGACGACGAGCTGCTGCACGCCGCAAGCAGCGCGAGGCCACCGGCGAGTGGCGCAGCAACCAGCAGCTTGTATTGCGACATGTGTGGCTCCAGGGCTGGTGTCAGCGGTAGCGTGGATGGACGACGAAGGGATTCATCTCCATCTCGTCGCGGATGACCGTTCGCGGTCCGTGGCCAGGGTACACCACCGTTTCTGGCGGCAGCGCGTACAGCCTGTGCTCGATCGAAAACATCAGGTCCGGCCAAGAACCGCCGGGGAGATCGGCGCGGCCCACGCCCCGGTTGAACAGAGTGTCGCCGGAGACGAGATCGCTTCCCAGCAGGAAGCAGACCGATCCGCGCGTGTGTCCCGGGGTGTGAATCACGGCGATCTCGAGGTCCTGCCAGTGCAGCACATCACCGTCGTGCAGCTGCTGCTCGCAGACGATGTCCGGCAGGTCAGCCGGAATGCCGGGCAAACGGTGCACCGCGAGCAGCTGTTCGTGATCGTCAGGATGGATGGCCGCCTCGCAGTGGTGAGCGGCTTTCACCGCAGGCACACCGTTCACGTGGTCCGGATGCCCGTGCGTCAGGAGGACGCGCTCGCACGAGAGGCCGGCGCGATCCAGCGTGTCGAGAAGCCGCGGGTGCTGCAGTCCGGGATCGACGACGATCACACCGCGCGTGTCGCGCCGGCGGATCACGTAGCAGTTCTGGTCGAACACCGGGTCGACGACGATGGCCAGCTCGACGAGGTCGCGAAGCGTCTCGCTCATGCGCGAACGGGTCACACGTCGCGGTGACGTGCGTTGATAGGACTCTGTCCCTCTGATCCCGGCAGCGGCAGCACAAAGCCGGCGCCACGACGTTCTCGCCGCGGGGGTTGCGGCGCCGGCATCAGCGCGCGGTCCAGCACATCGCTGAGCGTCTCGGCCGGCACAACCTCTATGGCGTCGAGTATCTCCTTGTCGATCTCGTGCAGGTCGCGCATGTTCTTGAGCGGGAGGATGAATGTGCGCAGGCCGGCGCGGTGCGCGGCAAGCAGCTTGTCCTTCACTCCGCCGATGGGCAGCACCCTGCCTCGCAGCGTGACTTCACCG
>DATMRA010000004.1:0-2133 GCA_035566535.1 Candidatus Acidiferrales bacterium
AGACGCAGATCACGCAGCTGATGCCCAAGGGCACCCTCAAGAGCGCCTGAGATGTTGGAGTACGCCCGTTGGAAGTACATCCTCATCGCGGTGGTGCTGCTGCTCGGCCTGCTGTTCGCGCTGCCGAACCTGTTCGGCGAAGACCCGGCGCTGCAGGCGGCGCGCAAGGACCACAGCGCCGTCACGAGCGACGGCGCGAAGGAGGTTGAGGCGTTCCTCACGGAGCGCAAGATTCACTTCGAGAAGAGCTACCTCGACGGCGGACGCCTCATGGTGCGCTTCGGCAACGTTGCCGATCAGCTCGCCGCGCGCGACGCGGTCAACGAAAAGTACGTCGATAAGTACATCACGGCGCTGTCGTTTGCCCCACGTACGCCGGAGTTCTTGCGTGCCCTGGGTCTGCGCCCGATGCCCCTGGGTCTGGATCTGCGCGGCGGTCTGTACCTGCTGTATCAGGTGGATGTGAATGCCGCCGTCGGCCAGGCGCTCGAGGGCTACGCCCAGGACGCGCGGCGCGCCCTCGCGAGCGCCAAAATCCCGGTCAAGGACGTGAGCACGATCGCGGTCGGGAGCGACAAGCCGAACGCGGTGCGCGTGCTGCTGCCGCCGGAGGCGGACGTGAGTGCCGCCCGCAGCGCGCTCACGCAGGCCTTGCAGGGGCTGGCGATCAGCACCGACAGTCTCACGAGCGGTTCGGCCATCAGCGGTGTCATGACCACCGCGCAGATCCGCGAGCGCCAGGACTACGCCATCCAGCAGAACATCACGACGCTGCGCAATCGGGTGAACGAGCTCGGCGTCTCCGAGCCGATCGTGCAGCGCCAGGGTGTCGATCGTATCAACGTGCAGCTGCCGGGGGTGCAGAACTCAGCCGAGGTGAAGGACATTCTCGGGCGCGTGGCGACGCTCGAGTTTCGTCTCGAGGACATGCAGAACAACGCGCTCGAGGCCCAGCAGCTCGGCCGCGCGCCGCTCGGCTCGAAGTTGTACACCCACACGCGCTTCGGCCGGCCGGTGCTGCTCAAGCGCGAGGTGATCGCCACCGGTGATCAGCTGACCAACGCCACCAGCGGTCAGTCACAGGAAGGACCCGCCGTCAACATCAAGCTCGACGCGCGCGCCGGCGAGAACATGCTCAAGACCACCCAGGCAAACCTCAACAAGCGCATGGCGGTGGTGCTGATTGAGAAGCGTCGCGAGACCTCCGAGGTCGACGGCAAGAAGACGACGCGCGATGTGACCGATGAAGAGGTCATCAACGATGCCACTATCCGCGGGGTATTCAGCAACCAGTTCCAGATCACGGGTCTTGGCGCGGGTGAAGCCCGCGAACTCGCCCTGTTGCTGCGCTCCGGCTCACTCGCCACCGGTATCTACGCGATCGAGGAGCGTGCGGTCGGTCCGAGCCTCGGCCGCGAGAACATCCAGAAGGGCGTAACCGCGCTCGTTGTGGGCATGGCGGGCGTGTTCCTCTTCATGGCGCTCTACTACCAGACCTTCGGTCTGGTGGCCGATCTTGTGCTGCTGGCTAACGTCGTGCTGCTGACGGCGCTGCTCTCGATGATGCGCGCTTCGCTCTCGCTGCCGGGCATCGCCGGTATCATCCTCACAGTCGGTATGGCGGTGGATGCGAACGTGCTGATCTACGAGCGCATCCGCGAGGAGGTCCGCAAGGGCGTCTCACCCCAGGCAGCCATCCGCTCCGGCTTCGACAAGGCACTCTCGGCGATCACTGATTCGAACATCACGACTCTGATCGCAGGTGTGGTGCTGTGGGTGCTCGGTACCGGGCCGATCAAGGGGTTTGCCGTGGTCCTCACCCTCGGCATCCTGACCTCCATGTTCACCTCCCTCATGGGCAGCCGCGCGCTGCTGACTCTCATGTACGGCGGCCGACGCAAACTCGCGCGTCTGGCCATCGGCTAGCCGCGGCGCGGCACTCTAAGGATCATCCGTGGAATTTTTCAGTCATCAGACCAGCTTCCCGTTCATGGCCACCCGCAAGTGGTGGTACGCACTCTCGGCCGTGTTCATGGTGGTCTCGCTCGCGTCGTTCTTCACCCGCGGCCTGAACCTTGCGATCGACTTCACCGGCGGGGTGAACGCCGAGGTCAGTTTCAGCCGCGCCACCGA
>DATMRA010000005.1:0-6193 GCA_035566535.1 Candidatus Acidiferrales bacterium
CACGTGCTGCGGTCGAGCGAGCCCGAGGCGGCGGAGGCCCGACACTCATCGAAGCGGTGACGTATCGCATGGAGGCGCACACCACCGCCGACGACGAGACGCGGTATCGCAGCGCCGACGAGGTCGAAGCCTGGCGTCAGCGCGATCCGCTCGCGCGGTTCCTCGCGTTGCTGCGCGACACCGACCTGGTTGATGATGACTTTCTCGCCGGCGTCGACGCCGAGGGCGAAGTAATAGCCGCTCGCATGCGTGACGCGCTGTTCGGCGCGCCCGGTGGCGACCCATGTGAGATGTTCGATCACGTGTACGCGACGGCGACTCCGCAACTGCAGGAGCAGCGCGCCGCCCTCGAGCGCGAGCTGGCGGCAACCGAGAGCATGCAGTGACGGTCACGATGGCGGCGGCGCTCAACACCGCGCTGCGCGACGCGATGCGCGAGGACGACAGCGTTGTCGTGTACGGCGAGGACGTCGGCCGGCTGGGTGGCGTGTTCCGGATCACCGACGGGCTGCAGGCGGAATGGGGAGTCGAGCGCTGCTTCGACACTCCTGTGGCGGAGTCCGGAATCGTCGGCACAGCCATCGGCATGGCGTTGTACGGGTTGCGCCCGGTGGTCGAGATGCAGTTCGACGGCTTCTCCTACCCGGCACTCGACCAGGTGATCAGCCACGTCGCCAAGTACCGCAACCGCACACGCGGAAAGGTCGGCCTGCCGATCGTGATCCGCATTCCATACGGAGGCGGCATCGGCGCGGTCGAGCACCACTCGGAAAGCCCGGAGGCGTACTACGCGCACACGGCAGGGCTGACCGTCGTCACGCCGGGAACGCCCGGCGATGCATATGCGTTGCTGCGCGCGGCGATCGACCATGCTGATCCAGTGGTCTTCCTCGAACCCAAACGCCGCTACTGGCAGAAGGAGGATGTCGAGCTGCCCGTGAACGGTGAGCAGATCGGCCGGGCATTGGTACGCCGGACCGGCACGACGGCGACGCTGATTGCGTATGGACCGATGGTCACCACAGCGATGGAGGCTGCGGAGGCCGCGGCGGAAGACGGTTGGGACCTCGAGGTCGTCGATGTGCGCACGCTCAGCCCCCTCGACACAGACACGCTGGCGGCGAGCGTCACCAAGACCGGCCACGCGATCGTCGTGCACGAGGCGCCGCGTTTTGCCGGCTACGGTGCGGAGATCGCGGCCACGTTGACCGAGCGGGTCTTCGGCCACCTGGCGGCCCCGGTGCTGCGTGTCACGGGTTTCGACACTCCCTATCCGCCCGCCAAGATCGAGCGCCACTATCTGCCCACCGCCGACCGCATCCTCGACGCGGTCGCGCACTCACTCGAGTACTGATCGATGCCGGATGTGCGTGACTTCCTCATGCCCGACCTCGGCGAAGGTCTCACTGAGGGCGAGATCATCGAGTGGCTGGTTGCTGAGGGCGACACTGTCGCCGTCGACCAACCGATCGCCGACATGTCAACTGAAAAAGCGATGGTGCAGGTGCCGACCCCGTTCGCCGGCCGCGTGGTAAAGCTGCACGGTGCTCCCGGCGATTTCATCAAGGTGGGGAGTCCACTCATCAGCATCGACGTCGCCACGGCGACGGCGGACGGCGGATCCGGAAACGTTCTCGTCGGCTACGGCACAGGCGAACCAGAGACAGCAGTGGCGCGGCGCCGGCGGGTTCTCCCGAGTGGTGCGATAGCGCCCTCCCCTGGCGCCGCGGCGCCGCCAGCGTCGCCGCTCGTGCGCCGTCTCGCTGCGGAATTGGGTATCGACGTCAGCAGCGTCACCGGCACCGGCCCGGGTGGCATCGTGACGCGCGCCGACATCGAGCGCGCCGACGCGGAACGGCAGACTCCACACGACGGCGCACCGGCGGCTGCGCTGGACGCCGGGACGCGTCACCGGCTCCTCGGCATCGACCGCGTGGCGGCAGATCGGCTCACCCGTTCTCACCGTGAGATCCCCACCGCCATTGCCTGGCTCAGCGCGGACGCAACGACGCTGCTCGAGCTGCGCGCTGAGCTCGATGCGAGCACGGACGACGCGCATGTGACGCCCTTCGCCCTCGTGCTTCGCGTCTGTGTCGTCGCGCTGCGTCGCTTTCCGCGTCTCAACGCGCATTTCGACACCGACGCCAACGAGATCGTGAACTTCGACGCCATTCACCTGGGCGTTGCGGTGCAGACCGAGCGCGGCTTGGTGGTCCCTGTCATCCGCGACGCGCACCAGATGCCGGTCCTCGGTCTGGCTGCCGAGCTGGCGCGCCTCGCCGCCGCGGCACGCGACGGCCGTCTCGCACAGTCGGAGCTCAGCGGCAGCACCTTCACGGTGTCGAATTTCGGTGCCTTCGGAGTGGACGGCGGCACCGCGATCATCAATCCACCGGAGGCCGCGATCCTGGGCGTGGGGCAGATCGTGGACCGTCCCTGGGTGGTGGGCGGCGAGGTGGTGCCGCGCAAGGTGGTTGAGCTGTCGCTCGTGTTCGACCATCGCGTCGCCGACGGCGCTGTCGCCGGCGGGTTCGTCCGCCACGTTGCGGACCTGATTGAAGACCCGCGTATCGTCATGAACGATGACTGAGCCGCTGGTCGCGACACTCGAGCGGCGAGCGCAGGCCGACGACTGGGTCTATTACGAGGGGGAGTTCCGCCATTACGGTGATGCGCACCTGGGGCTGCTCACCCATGCCCTGCACTACGGCACCGGCTGTTTCGAGGGCATCCGTGCCTACTGGAGCGCGCGTCAAGGGCGGCTCAATGTGTTTCGCATGCCGGACCATTTCGCGCGCATGCACGGCAACGCCCGCATGCTGCACATGGCGCTGCCTCATCCCGTCGAGGAGCTGTGTGCCATCACGGTCGAACTGCTGCGCCGCAACGGGTTCACCACAGACGTGTACGTCCGCCCTCTGGTGTACAAGGCGAACGAGGAAATCGGTATTCGCTTCCACAATCTGCGCGACGGTTTCATGATCGTCACCGTTCCTTTCGGCGCGTATGTGGACACGACCGGAGGCATCCGCTGCCAGGTGTCGAGCTGGCGGCGCATTGACGACAACGTCGCGCCCGCGCGGTCGAAGTCGACGGGGATCTACGTCAACAGCGCCCTCGCCAAGACCGAGGCGTGCCTCAACGGCTTCGACGAGGCGATCGTCCTGTCTCAGGACGGCCACGTCAGCGAGGGCAGCGCGGAGAACATCTTCATCCTTCGTCAGGGCCGTCTGATCACGCCACCGGTCACGCAGAACATCGTTGAAGGCATCACTCGGAGTTCGCTCATGACGCTCGCGCGCGATGAGCTCGGCATCGAGGTCGTCGAACGCGAGGTGAACCGCAGCGAGCTGTACATCGCGGACGAGGTGCTGCTCTGTGGCACCGGTGCCGAGGTTTCGCCTGTCATCGAGATCGACCGACGCGCAATCGGCGACCGCGAGCCGGGCAGGGTGACGCGACAGCTTCAAGAGCTGTACTTCGGAGTCTGCAAGGGCGACGACGATCGTTACGCGAGGTGGCTGACGCCCGTCGTCCAGTGAGCGGAGGTCGATCCACGCCGGCCCGGCGGGTGCTAGTCGTCGGAGCGGGACTGATCGGAACGTCGGTCGCGCTTGCCTTGCGTGAACGCGGCCATCCTGTCTGGCTCGCCGATGTCAGCGCCGTCCATCTACACCAGGCGCATTCGCTCGGTGCGGGTGACGTTCACGCGGGTGAGCCTGTCGATGTCACCGTTGTTGCGGTACCGCCGGGGAGCACGGCGCAGGTCGTCGCCACGCACATCCGCGAACATGACCATGGAACAGTCACGGACACTGCGAGCATCAAGCGCGCGGTGCAGGACGAGGTGCGGCGACTGCTCAATGACCCGTCGCATTCCACGCCGACGCAGGCCATCCACGTGCCGCGATACGTCGGCGGCCATCCGCTGGCCGGCCGCGAGCGTGGCGGCCCGCACCGAGCCCACCCGGCGATGTTCGCTGGGCGGGCATGGGTGTTGACACCCGGACCGGATGCTTCACCTGAATCGCTGGACGACGCGCGCTGGCTGGTGACGGAATGCGGGGCGACTCCGGTGACGATGACGGCGGAAGAGCACGATCACGCCCTTGCGGTCACCAGTCATCTCCCCCAGCTCGTGGCCTCGGCGCTGGCTGCGCGGCTGGCGACGCAACCAGACGCGGTGCTGCAACTGGTGGGCCAGGCGCTGCGTGACATGACGCGCATCGCCGCCGCCGACCCTTCGTTGTGGGTCGACATCGCAACCGGAAATGCCGGACCGCTGGCTGATGCAATCGACGGCTTGACGGCCTCGCTGCAGCAGGTGGCGGTCGCGTTGCGTTCAATGCCGCCCGACTCGGACCCGGTCCGTCACTTGATCGAAGCCGGCGGCGCCGGGTACAGCCGCCTGCCGGGCAAGCACGGTGGTTCGCCGCGCAGCTATCACATCGTGCCGGTGGTCGTTCCGGATCAGCCGGGCCAGATGGCGCGGCTGCTCGCTGACGCAGCTGCATCCGGCGCGAACGTCGAGGACCTTCGAGTGGAGCACGCCCCAGGCCTGCCGGTGGGCCTCATCGAGCTGTTCGTGGGTCCGGAATCGGCGCACGCGTTGCGCACCGCACTTGCTAATCGCGGCTGGACTCTCACCGACGAGCCGGCGGCGCCATGAGTGCGACTGAAATCAACCTGCAGAGGAGTTAAATCACATGCCCGAAATGCTGGCAAGCTTTGTTGCGGGAGCGTGGTACACGTCACCCGACGACGGTGTTGTCGTCGTCGACGCGACCACCGGAGATCCGGTTGCCCGCGTGTCCAGCGGCGGGATCGACACCCGCGCACTCGTCGACCATGCGCGTCGCGTGGGCGGACCTGCACTGCGCCGGCTCACCTTTCACGAGCGCGCCGCTGCGCTGAAGGCGCTGGCCACGCACCTCGACAGCCGGAAGAGCGCGTACTACGAACTCTCGACGTCCACCGGCGCGACCAAGCGCGACTCGGCGGTGGACATCGACGGCGGCATCGCCACCACGTTCGCCTTCAGTGGCACGGGGAAGCGGGAACTCCCCGAGGGATACGTCCTCGGTGACGGCGACGTGGTGCAGATGGGCAAGGAGGGAACCTTTGTCGGGCGTCACGTCTACACGACGCTGCCCGGAGCCACACTCCAAATCAATGCGTTCAATTTCCCTGTATGGGGCGTGCTCGAGAAGCTGGCTCCGGCGGTGCTCGCCGGCATGCCCTCCATCGTCAAGCCCGCGACGCCGACGGCGTATCTCACTGCGGCGGTGGTTCGGGACATCATCGACTCTGGGCTATTGCCGGAGGGCGCTGTCCAGCTGGTGTGCGGTGGCCTTGGCGACCTCCTCGATCACCTCGATGGACGGGACGTCATCGCCTTCACCGGCAGCGCCAGCACGGCAGCGGTACTGCGCAGCAATGATGCAGTCACCGCGCGTGCGGCTCGCTTCAACGCGGAGACCGACTCGCTCAACTGCTCAATCCTGGGACCTGACGCAGTGCCGGGCACCGAGGAGTTCGACCTGTTCGTCAAAGAGGTGGCGCGTGAGATGACGGTGAAGGCAGGCCAGAAGTGCACCGCGATCCGCCGCGCGTTCGTGCCGGAGCCCCTGGTCGACGACGTCGTGGCGGCCCTGCAGGCGCGGCTCGCCAAAGTGGTCGTGGGAAACCCGCGCAACGATGGCGTGACCATGGGCGCGCTCGTCAGCCTGCGCCAGCGGGATGAGGTGCGCGGTGCCGTGCGGAGTTTGCAGCATGCAGCTGAGATCGTGAGTGGCGACGTGGAACGCGTCGAGCCGGTGGATGCCGACCCGCAGCGGGGCGCTTTCATGGCGCCGATCCTCATGGTCAGCAACGACCTGGACCAGCCGCAGCCCCACGTGGTGGAGGCTTTCGGTCCGGTGAGCACGGTGATGCCGTACGAGACACCTGATGATGTGGTCGAGCTCGCTGCGCGAGGTAACGGCAGTCTCGTGGGTTCGATCGTCTCGCACGACCCTGATTTCGTGCGCCACGTGGTGCTCGCCACCGCACCGCATCACGGCCGCCTGCTCATCCTCGACCGCGACTGCGCAGCCGAGTCGACAGGACACGGCACGCCCATGCCGCATCTGGTCCATGGCGGTCCGGGCCGCGCCGGGGGTGGTGAGGAGCTGGGTGGAGTCCGTGCGGTGAA
>DATMRA010000006.1:0-6461 GCA_035566535.1 Candidatus Acidiferrales bacterium
AAGCTGTTCGGCATCCGCGTCGACGAATTCGCTGTCGGGTTTGGTCCGAAACTGGCGTCGCGCAAACGCGGCGAGACGGAATACTCGTTGCGGGTCCTTCCGCTGGGAGGGTACGTGCGGATGGCCGGCATGCTGGGACTGCCCGGCGAGTCCGACGCGGGCCCGCGCAACTTCTATCGCGCCACCATTCCCAAGCGTTTCGCCACGATCGCGGCGGGGATCATCTTCAACTTCATCTTCGCGGGGTTGTGTTTCACCGTCGTCAATGTCGCGTCCTCGGGACGGCCGTGGGCGGAGATACCCGGTGCGCCCGCCACCGCTGCGGGCATCCCCAACGGTTCAGCGATCACATCGGTCGACGGCAAGCCGATCCGTGACGACACCCTGGATAACGTGAGCAATGACCTGCACGCGGCCACCTCGGCAAGTCAGGGCCGCCCGATGACGGTGACGTACCGCACCCCGGGTGGCGAGCTTCGCACCACCGTCGTGAAGCCCGAACTTGTCATCCTCAACCCGACCAAGGGCAGCCTCCCCGTCGGCCAGCTCGTCATCACCGCGATCAACGGCGTGGCGGTCGGCACCGGCGATCCCGCGCAGGTGCTGGCCAGTGGACCCATCACCGGCTACGTGGTCAAGAGCGACGGATCGGTCGGCCAGCGCTTCACCGACGCTCCAGCCCCATCGGTGGTGGACGGATTCGCCGGCACGGTGGACAAGGCAGGGGCAGCCTGGCTGCTCGGCGTCCAAGCCGGCGTGCCCGGGCAGTCGCTTCCGGCAGCCTTCGTCAGCGGCTTCGGACAGATACCGTCGTTCATTCGCGATACCGCCGTCGGCATATACCAGCTGATAACAGTTCCGCAGTTGGGCGGTGTCAACGGGCCCAACGGTCTGTCGGGGCCGGTGGGCATCGCGCAGGCGACCGCGACCGCATCGCAGAACGGATTTCTCAGCCAGAACGGGCTGGTGTTCTGGATCGGGTTCATCAGCATGAACCTCGGTCTGATCAACGTGCTGCCGATCCCGTTTCTCGACGGCGGCAAGCTGTTCTTCCTGGGAATCGAAGCGATCCGCCGCAAGCGGCTCGAGCCGCGCAACGAGGCAATCATCTCTGCTGTCGGGCTGGCATTGGTGGTGCTGCTTCTCATCTATGTCACCATCGGCGACGTGAGCAGACTTACGGGGGCTCAATGAGCATCGAGGTCACGACAGCTCATCGGCGTCCAACGGTGCCGGTGAACGTGGGCGGGGTGGTCATCGGTGGAGCGGCGCCGATTCCGGTGCAGACCATGACCAAGACGCAGACCGAAGATGTGAGCGGCACCCTCGCGCAGATCGAGCGCGCGGCCAAGGCGGGGGCCGACATCATCAGGGTCACGTGCGACACACGCGACGCCGCCGCCGCCCTGCGCGAGATCGTGCGCCAGTCGCCGATTCCCATCGTCGCCGACATCCACTACGACGCGCCGCTTGCGCTGCTTGCTCTCGAAGCGGGCGTGCAGTGCCTGCGCTTGAACCCGGGAAACATCACGGATCGCGAGAAGGTGGCAGACATCGCCCGCGAGGCAAAGGCGCGCGACGTCCCGATGCGCATCGGCGTCAATGCGGGCAGCATCCCGCAGCGCAAGGAGCTGGCCCGGGGACGCGGCGCCACCATCGAGGAGACCGCGCAGCGCATGGTCGATGCGGCAATGAGCCATATCCGCATCCTCGAGGAGCTCGACTTTCGCAACATCAAGGTGTCGCTGAAGGCGAGTGATGTGCTCACCAACATCGCGGCGAATCGCAAGTTCGTGGCGCTGGGCAATCGCTATCCGCTGCACCTCGGTCTCACCGAAGCCGGCCCTGTTGACTCGGGCAGCGTCAAGTCGGCGATGGGTATCGGCATCCTCCTGGCCGAGGGCATCGGCGACACCATTCGCGTGTCGCTCGTCGGTGAACCGGAGGACGAGGTGCGCGTCGGCAAGCAGATTCTTGCCAACCTTCAGGAGAAGGGGAGTGGACCCAATCTCGTCGCGTGTCCCACCTGTGGACGCCTCGAGATCGACATGTTCCCCATGGTGAAGCGCGTGGAGGAAGCGCTCGCGAATGTCAAGCGCACCATCACCGTGTCCGTGATGGGATGTGTGGTGAACGGGCCCGGCGAGGGGATGCACGCCGACATCGGCATCGCCGGTGGGCGCCAGAAGGGCATCCTGTACAGCGGCGGCAAGGTGATTGCGACCCTTCCCGAAGCGGAGCTCATAAGCACCCTCGTGGCCGAGCTGCATCGCATCGCCGAAGAGGACGCGCGTCTGCTGGCTGAGGGCAAACCACTGCCCGAAGGTGCGGGATCCTTCGAGGGTCTGACCCGTTTACCGATAGCAGCGCACTGAGAAACACCGGGCGCGCCTCGTGACGGATCCGAAGGCGATCACGCGCCAGTCAGATGACTTCGACCGCTGGTACGTCGACGTCGTGTTGCGCGCCGAGCTCGCCGACTACACGCCGATCCGGGGTTGCATGGTCATCCGTCCGTACGGGTTCGCGCTCTGGGAGAACTCACAACGCGCGCTGGACGACATGATCAAGCGCACCGGCCACTCGAACATGTACTTCCCGCTGTTCATCCCGGAGGCGTTCCTCCAGAAGGAAGCGGAGCACGTCGAGGGCTTTGCTCCCGAGGTCGCGTGGGTGACACACGGCGGCGGCAAGGAGTTGGAGGAACGCCTCGCGATCCGGCCGACCAGTGAATCGATCATCTGCTCGCTGTACCGCGACTGGATCCACTCCTGGCGCGACCTGCCGGTGAAGATCAACCAGTGGTGCAACGTGGTCCGGTGGGAGAAGCGAACCCGGCTTTTCCTGCGAACCACCGAGTTCCTCTGGCAGGAGGGACACACGTTCCACGCGACTGACGAGGAGGCCGCGGAAGAGGTCGCGACCATGCTCGACTGCTATCGCGAGCTCGCCGAGGACTGGCTCGCGATCCCCGTCATCCCCGGACGCAAGACCGAGTCAGAGAAATTCGCGGGCGCGCGCTACACGGACAGCATCGAAGCGATGATGGCCGACGGCTGGGCGCTGCAGGCCGGCACATCGCACCACCTGGCTCAGAACTTCACGCGCGCGTTCGACATCACGTACAGCGACACGGCGAACGAGCTGCAGTACCCCTACCAGACGTCGTGGGGACTGTCGACGCGCATCATCGGGGGCCTGATCATGGCGCACGGCGACGACGCCGGACTGATTCTGCCGCCGCGGGTTGCGCCGATCCAGGCCGTCGTCGTCCCCATCGTTCGCAGCAACGACCCCGACGGCGCCGCACTGGTCGACGACGCTGTCACGCGCATCGAGCGCGAAGCCGCCGGAACCGTCCGCCTGCGCGTCGACCGCCGCGACGGGATGCGCCCAGGCGAGAAGTACGCGGAATGGGAACTCCGTGGTGTTCCATTGCGGATCGTGGTCGGCGCCAAGGACCTCGCTGCGCAGCAGGTGACACTGGTGCGTCGCCTCGACGGCGAGCAGCGAACGGTGCCGCTCGAGGGCCTCGCCGTACGACTCCCGGGTCTGCTCGACGAGACCCAGACCGCGCTGCGCGCCCGCGCCCAGCGCATGCTCGACGAGCGAAGCGTCGATGTGCGCGACCTCGACGAGCTGGTTGCCGCATTCGAGGAGCGGCCGGTCTTCGCCAGCGGCCCGTTCTGCAACACGCCTGACTGCGAGGTGCAGATCAAAGCCGCCGTGCATGCAGTGAGCGTGCGCAACCTGCGCTTCGACCGCACTGGCGACGGCGCGCGCTGCATCGCGTGCGGTCAGCCTGCGAACCACGTGGCGCTGATGGCCCGCGCTTACTGACGGCGGTCTACTCAGCCGGGGATCGCGATTCGCTGCAGGTGTGCCCAGAGCGCGTCGACCGCCGGTGTGTGCGCACCTTCGCGCCGGGCTGCGGTGAAGACCTGAACCACGGGACGTCCGGGCCGGGAGAGCGCGACCAGGCCACCGATCTCGAGATCGCGCTCGACGACGGCACGGGGCATCACGGCGAACCCCAGACCGGCGCGGAGCGCAGCCAGCAGTGCTCCCTCCTCGAGTTCCACGGCGTCGGAGCGTTCCGCCAGGCCGCCGAGCACCTGGGCGGCCCGTAGTTCGGTCGCTGTGCCGCGCTCGTGTTCCAGGTACCGGTACCGGCCGAGCTCGCGCAGCGGTGAGCGAGTGCGCGCCAGAGGATGGCCGGCGGCGACGACGATCACCATCTGGGTGCGCTCCATCGCCAACGTCTCGACCCCGCCTACGTCGACAGCGTCGCCCGCGACGATGACGTCGACGTCGCCGTGGCTCAGCATGTCGACCAGCGTCTGCAACGGGGCGAGCTTGATCTGCACCCGCAGATGCGGATGCGCGCTGATGAAGGGCGCGAGCCACTCGGAGAGCCGGTGCGCGCCCAGCACGCGGCCTGAGGCAACAACCAGCTCACCCTGGTCGAGCAGCGCGTATCCATCGCGCAGCTCCTCGATGTTCTTCACGCCGTCGAGCACCTGGGTGGCGAGAAAGCGCAGCCGCTGCCCGACATCGGTGAGGCGCACGTTGCGGCCGACGCGGTGGAAGAGGGGGACACCGAGGGTTTCTTCGAGACGGCCGACCAGGGCACTCACCGACCCCTGGGACATATGCAGCGCGGCGGCCGCGCCGGTCATGTGCTCCCGCTCGGCCACGGCGATGAACGTGTGCAGCTGGTCCAGCGTCACGCGAGGCCGGGGGCGGTGGCGGCGGGGGTAGAGGGTCTGGGTCATAGATTGGAAAAACCGATTGGAATGATAGGACCAAGCTGGTTGCTTGATGATGCCGGAGGCTGGAAGAGTCGCGCTGGGCAGCGGCACGACTGGTGCCGGATGAGATCTGTGGCAGGGAGCCTCAGGGGTGCACTTCGAGATCTACGTAGCGGTGGCCGGCTTCATCGTGGGTATGGCCGTGGGCGCGACCGGGATGGGCGGTGGAGCACTCATGACGCCGATTCTGGTGCTGCTCTTCAAGGTGCAACCGCTGGCCGCGGTGTCGAGCGACCTCGTCGCCTCCTTGATCATGAAGCCGTTCGGCGCCGCGATCCACATCGGCTCGCACACAGTCAGGTGGCCGCTTGTGCGATGGCTGGCACTGGGTTCGGTGCCCGCGGCGTTTCTTGGAGTCATCTTTCTGCGGTCACTGGGCAACGGTCACGCCGTACAGAACCTCGTGTCGATCGCCCTCGGGTGCGCAGTGCTGCTCGCCGTGGTCGCCGTCGTGGTCAAGGCGCTCAGCGACCGGCGTCGCGGCGTCGCTCCCAGCACGTGGCCCGAAACCCTGCGCATACGCCCGCTTCCGACACTTGCACTCGGGGCGCTTACGGGGTTCATCGTCGGCATCACGTCGGTCGGGTCCGGCACGTTGGTCGTCATCGCGTTGCTGTTCCTGTATCCGCGTCTACGGGGCTCGCAGCTGGTGGGGACAGACCTCACCCAGGCGATACCAATGGTGGCCGCCGCGGCGCTGGCGCACATTCTCTACGGGGACTTCCAGCTGAGCCTGACGCTGAGCATCATCGCGGGCAGCATTCCGGGTGTCGTATTGGGGTCTGTGCTCTCTTCACGGGCGCCGACAGCGGTGGTCCGGGTCGCGCTCTGCGTGGTTCTCCTCGTGTCCGGGCTCAAGCTGGTCAACGTCCCCACACCCGACGTGGGCATCGCGCTCGCGGTCGGCTTGCTCGGCGCCGGCGCGGTGCTCGCGTACCTGGCTCGCACCCGGCCGCAGACGTGGAGGCGTGAGCTACCGGAGCCGCCCGAGTCCGAGGCCGTCGCCGCTTAGCGTTCGCCCGCCCGTCGGTTTGAGTTCAACCGTCAGGCCGTACACTCATTCGGGCAATGCCCATTGCTGACCTGCTGGCCAAGGCCCAGTACCTGGCAAAGGACGACCGTGTTGTCCTGGGGCGCGCCTACGAGGTGGCCGAGGAAGCCCACAACGGGCAGTTCCGCCTGACCGGCGAGCCGTACGTCGAGCACCCACTGGCTGTGGCCGGCATCCTCGCGGACCTGCGCATGGACATCGACACGCTCGCCGCCGCCGTCCTCCACGACACGGTCGAGGACACCCACGTCACGCGGGACAACATCCGCGAGGAGTTCGGCGACCAGGTGGCCAAGCTGGTCGACGGGGTCACCAAGCTGGGCAAGATCCATGTGCGCACTGCCGAGGAGCACCAGGCGGAGAACATCCGCAAGATGCTCGTGGCCATGGCTGAGGACGTCCGGGTGGTCCTCATCAAACTCGGCGACCGCCTGCACAACATGAGAACCATCTCGGCGCACACGTCCGACCGCAGGGCGCGCATCAGCCGGGAGACCCTCGACATCTACGCGCCGCTGGCCCACAGGCTCGGCATCTGGCAGATCAAGGGCGAGCTCGAAGACCTGGCGTTCGCCCAGCTCGACCCCGACAACTACCAC
>DATMRA010000007.1:0-5605 GCA_035566535.1 Candidatus Acidiferrales bacterium
ATCGAATTCACGCAAGGCAAGCTGGCTCGCTACAAGCAGCCGAAGTCCGTGAAGTTCACCGACATGCTGCCGCGCAATCCGGCAGGCAAGGTGATCAAGTTCGAGCTGCGCGAGAAGTTCGGTCAGCCGATGTCTGACGACGAAACCGCGCGCTCCACCGAGGAGGCTTCGCCAGCGGCTACGACGTGAGGACGACCCTCAGGTGCTCCTTCCCATCGGCAGCTGGGGTGATACTCGCGATGAAGTTCTGTGCCTTCGTCAATGTGAAGGCGTAGATCGTTCGACCCGGGATCGGGGAGGGCTGCAACACGCGCACGGCGGTGACGACCGCGCCGGGCCCTGGCTGTGCCGGAGGCCCACCGGCGATTGCGCCAGTGAACTCCACGTACAGTGTTTGTGGGTCGCCGAATCCGATCGCGGCATTCGGGAACCTGGTTCCGCTCGCCGGCGAGACATCGATCACGATCCAGAGCTGACCGCCGGCGTGGCGCCCGTAGGCGATGGAAGAGACGGTGAACCCGCTCGCGCCGGTCCCGAGCGTCACCTGGTTGGCCAGGCTCTGCGGTCCGGCCAGCGGCGTCGGAGCCGGCGTCGGCGCGGCTGTTGGTGCGACCGTGGGCGCGGCGCTGGCGCTGGCGTGCGACGGTGCGAGGGATGGCACCGCGGCCGGGTGTGTCGCGACGCCGGACGACGGTAAGGGGGTCGTGGCCTTGCCCGCCAGGATGCCGATGAGCATGAGCACCACAACGGCTCCCCCGAACACCCAGAGACGGCGGTCGACGCCGCTTATGCCAACTGCAGGACCGTGCTGAGCACCTGTGCGGTGCTCGACCGCTGCGCTGAGCTGACCGAAGCCTGAAAAGCGCGAGCTCCCATTGGTCTGGCCGCGCGCCACGGAGCGCATGTGCCGCCCTGGACGCGACGGAAACGGAGGTGGCACATCGTCGTCGAAGCCGGTGTCCCGCCCGGGTGCGACCGGGGCGCGCGCCTCTGATGTTTCGGGTGCAATCGCTTCGCGCGTGGCACCGGAATCGGGCGCGATCCGCGGCGGCGCGACGGCGGTGGCCACCGCACTCTCGAACAGTTGCGCGGCGGGATGCCGAGAGGGCAACGGCGCCTCCGGAGCCTGGTGGCTTTGCTGCTCCGTTTGTTCATCGGCGCCCATGCCCATCGCATCGATACTCGCGGCTGGTTGCATCGGGATCTCGCCGCCCCCGCGTCGGCGCTCCATGCGTTGCATGTAGCCGCGGTTCACAGGCCGGCCCTCCCACGACGGGGCGCCGGCTCCGCTGACGATCTGCACGGAATCGTCCATGTCGGACTTGGTGCTGCGCATCAGCGCAAGCCGCACCGCCACCGCATCGCGCATTCGGCTCAGCAGCCCGGACGCGCCCACTGCTGGGGCGTGCACCGGCATCGGCGGTGGTTCTGGAATGGGAGCGAGAGCATCAACGTCAGGCTCGGGAGCATCGATGTACACGCCAGCCGGCGCATCCTCCGCGTACGTGCTCCCTGCCAGCTCGACCTCGTCGTCGTGTATTTGCTCGAGCGGTTCAGCCCAACTCGCTGGGAAAGTCTCCGGTAGTGGCGCCGCAACCCCTGCGTGCGGTGCGTCGAAGAGCGTTTCCTGCTCGAGGACTTGGTGATGCTCAGCCACCGGCTCCATCGGGACCGGCTCGGCCACCGCGTCGTCCTCGGGAACGAGGTCCTCGTCCTCCATCCGGTCCTCGCGCCACTCCATCACCGGCGGGTCGTACTCGGGCTGTGCCGGAGCCGGCCGTGGCGCCCAGGGCAGCGTGCGGCTGGTCGAGGAACCCATCCAGGGCGGCGCGTCAGTCTGCTCCGGCGCTTCACGGTGCCAGGTGTTGCCCGGGGGCGGAACATCGCCGGAATCGTCGTTGGTGAGCCCGATAAGAGCGAACATCTCGCGCGTCGCGTGCTCATCGACATGCACGCGCATGAGGCCGGCGACGCGCTGCGACTCCTCGCGCAGGTAGCCGAGGGCCGTGCTGCAGCGAGAGCACGCGATCAGGTGCGCCTCGAGTTCACTGGCTCGTTCGGGAGAAAGTTCACCGTCCAGGTAGCTGCTGAGCACCAGCAGGCTGCACCTCACAGCGCGATCTCCCGGTAGATGGAGCCGAATTCCCGGCGCGCCCCGGCGATGAGCCGTGCGGTGGCGTCAGGAGAGCACTCCAGGGCACGCGATATCTCGCGGTAGTCGAGACCGGCCAGATCTCGCATGAGGAGCGCTGCGCGGCGATCGAAGTTGAGCATGGCCAGCGCACGTTTCACGGTATTCATCCGAGCCGCCGCGGAGCCATCGATCGGAACCCGAGTCGCGGCGGGTCGGCGCTGGAACAGGCGAGCGGGACCGTGGGGCCGCGGCGGATAGCGCAGCTCCTGCCGGCAGGCGCGCGTCACAGCGCGGTAGAGCGCGGCACGTCCGTCGACACGCAGCCGCGCCGGCGGATATCGACTGGCGTGATAGATCCCGGCCGTGACGAAGTCGACCGCATCGCCGGGGTCGTACACCAGGTGCGTCGCATAGGAGACGAGCGCATCCAGATGCTCGCGCGCGGTTCCGGCAAGCTCACGCGCCTCGGGTAGGACGTTGGCTGAGACGTTGATCATGGCGCAGTGCGCGAATTCGCGCTGTTGTTGGCGCGGAGCATAACAGGGGTCGCTCGAAAGTGGGTCAAGATCGAGTAGCAGACGGAACAGGCACTAACGCGCCGCCGCGAGCGGCGGAGGGCCGGCGGATGCCGGACGCCGACCAGGCGGCCGCGGGGATGCCGATGTCGGCCAACCAGATGTCACCCGAGAACGCGCGCGCGCCTTCTGACCAAAGCCCCGCCTTCATCGCAGCCAGGGTGCAGGTGGCAGTGGCATTGACGCACGGCTGAAACGCCTCGCCAGTGCTCGCGTCAAGGCCGCTGGGGACGTCGATGGCAAGGACGTTGTGCCCCGACTCGTTGAGGCCGGTGATCACCGCGGCCTCGAGGTCACGCGGCGCTGAGCGGAGGCCGGTGCCCAGGATGCCGTCAAGGGCAATCCGCGCCGTCCTCTCGTCACCGACCGCCGCGGCCGGGTCAAAGGTTGGCTTGACGACGACCCCGTTGGCGCGAGCCGCACGTACCTGCCCGGCGACCATGACACTGAGGTTCTCCTCCTCGCGAAAGATGCGAGCCACCACGTCACACCCCCACGTGGCGAGGTGGCGCGCCGCCACCAGACCATCGCCACCGTTGTTGCCACGTCCGGCCAGAACCAACACGCGCGCGGGCTGCTCGTGAAGCAGATGCCACGTGCACCGCGCTATCTGCCATCCGGCGATCTCCATCAGCTGCACGACGCTGACACCGGTCTCGCCCGCCGCGCGGTCCAAGGCCGCCACGTCGTCCGAGGTCAGCGCACCGTACTCCCGGCGCAGCTCGTCGACCGCCGTCATGGGAGGTCCACCGTGATCTCCTCGTGCGCGCCCGGCGCCTGAACGCCGGCGGCAGGCCGCCCACGCGCTGCAATCTCGAGGTGTCCCGCGCTCCCGATGAGGGCGCCGAGTTCCCCGTCGATCTCCTCGTACGTGCTCACAACGCGATCCGTCTCGCCACCGCTCCAGTGCACGCGAGCGATCGGTGAGCCGTGCAAGTCAGCGTCCCGCACGGTGGTGATCGCGTTGCCGAAATGATCGACGACCGCCACGCGACCATGCAGCTGGTTGACGTCGCGCGTGGCGAACGACTCGGCAAGGATCAACGGATCGTCAATCGGTTCACCGCATGCGTCGATCGCCTCGCCGCTCGCCAGCTGGGCCGCTGCGGGCGCGAACACATCGCGACCGTGAAAGGTGGCCGACGCCCCCTCCGGCGTCATCAGCTGCACGGCGCGGCGCCAGCCGGGCGGAGCTTCGTCCCATAGGTACGAGACGAGCCCGTTGTCCGGTCCGACGCACACGATGCCCTCCAGCTCCACCGCAATGGCGCGACGTGCGGTGCCAACGCCCGGGTCGACCACGGCGCAGAGCACGACGTCGCGATCGAACGCAAGAGCAAGCGACTTCAGATGGTATGCGCCTGCCAGAACGTCGCCGGGGGGCACACCGTGCGTTCCCTCAACACAGCGTGCGCTCGGATTGACCCGCCAGACGGCACCCACGAGCGCGGCGGCATAGGCGTCATCTCGCCCGTAGTCGGTGACGAAGACGATCGGGCGTCTCATCAGAGTTCGCTAACGTATCACCGCAATGGCAGGGCAACCGGTTGTCGAGGAGCCTGTGACACGCGCCGGGGCTGCACCACGGCGCAAGCCCGTCTGGGCGCTTCCGGTTGTGCTCATCGCGGTGCTCGTGGTCACAGCAGCGCTCGTCGTCGGCATCCTGGGGCTGCTGGCGAACCCTGTTCGATCAGTCAACGCAGACGGTACGACGACGTTGGCCGGGACATTCGAGCCGTATCAATGCTCCGCAGCCGCGTGCGACGGCTATGTCCAAGCCGGAGCCCGCAGCGTCTTCGTGCGATTCCCCAACAACTGCCCACCGCCGGCGCGGGGGACGGCTGTGACGGTCAGCGCGCGCCCGGCGCCCGACCTTGGCTCAGGCTCGTACCGAGCTACAGGATGCGCGTAACCGGCCTGTCCTCAGCCGCCATCGCCTCGATGCGGCGGCCACGAAGCGGCTCGCGAAGTTTCACGACGGTGTGCTCGACAATCATGCGGAGGACGACGTAACCGGACCGGTTCCAGAACGCCGGTCGCGTTCCCATGCGGGTGCCGATCTGGACGCAGTCGTTGCCATACGCGACGGCCACGCTGTGCAGCCCTTGGGCTGCACCACGAACCCATGAAACACTCACGGTTCGTCCATCCTCATGCACGACAACCTGGCTCCACGGACGCATTTCCGGAGCCCGTAGGTGAGAATCCGCCTCCACCTGACGCCCCAGTCCGCGCGCGCTGCTGGCCTCGGTGGAGGTTCTTGTCCTGATCACAGCGACCGAGCGTAGCACTGGAGATGCGCGAACAGCGCCTTTGTTGACCGTCGCAACGTCAAGCCGGCGCAATTGTTAAGGAATGGTGACGAAGTTGGCCAAATCCGACCGGATAGGCGCCTTAGGCGGCGTTCACACCAGCGCCGCCAGGCGCCTTAGGCGCCAGTCAGGCCGCCTGAGACAAGGAGGCGAGCCGCGCAGCGAAGGAGCGCACTTAAGTGCGTGACTGAGCGAGCAGGTGAAGCCGACGCAGTATCAGGCGGAAATGACTGGCGCCTACGGAGTAACGGCGCTGCCGCAGGTGACATCACCGCTGATATGGACCGTGTGGAATGCCTGGCCCGCTGCGTGGTCCTCAACGACATCCGCATTGAAGTGCACACCCGTCGAGGTCATGGTCGTCACACCCGCACCGCTTGCGGTGAAATGCTGGTCGGTCGTGGAGCCCTTGGGAATGAGCAGGAGGCTGATCGCCGGGGTGCCGTTCTGTGTGCCGCCGAACATGTCGACCAGCTCGGGCGTAGTGCCGGCCATCGTCACCCCGATGCTGAGTGCGCCCACGTTGGGCGTGCAGTTCACGCGGATCGGACTGATGCCGCCATTGAGCATGCCGGTTGCGGTGC
>DATMRA010000008.1:0-17074 GCA_035566535.1 Candidatus Acidiferrales bacterium
GGGCGGGCTTGGCGAGAGCTGGTGGTTCGACGATCTCGGCGAGCCTCACCGACTGGTCGCTTGCGCGAGTGCCGTCTGGAGGGCAGCAAGCTGCCCGGACTGCCAGGCCTGGAACGTTGACCCCGGGGGGTCGAGGGTCTCCGTGATCGGCACCACCGGGATCCCCTCAACGTGTGCTTTGTCGACGAGCGCCTGGATGTCAGGAGTGGAGTTCTGGCCGTTGAACACGAGCACCTTGATCTGCTTGCCGGTTATCTGGGCGTCGAATGTCGCTTTGTCGGCAGCGCTCGGGTCGTTTCCTTCGGAGATCGCCTTCATGTACTCGGGGGGTGTGATGAGATTGAGCCCGAGATCCGCAGCGAGGTCGACGAAGATGCTCTCGGTCGCGCCCACCGGGACACCTGCGTAGGCGCCCTTGATCGACGCGCGCAGGTCGTCGTACGGCTTCAGCGCGACCGATGTGAAGGTCGCCCGCTGCTGATCGAAGTAGCCGGCGTCGGCAGGGTCGAGAGCTTTGAGGTCGCTGGCGATCCGATCGATGACCTGTTCGACGATGGTCGGGTCGTACCACATGTGCGGGTTGTCGCCCTCATGGCGCCCGGCCAGGTCGGCGACGGTCAAGGTTCGCCGGCTGCTGGACGGATTGGCGGCGATAAGTTTCGGCGCCCACGGGTCGTATCCGGCGCCGTCGCTGATCGCGTACTGAGCTTGAGCGATGGTGCGGCCGTCCTGGGGGGTCGGCTCGTAGGCGTGGGGGTCGGTGTTCGGATTGGTGATGATGCTGATCACCTGTGCATGGTCGCCTCCAAGCTGAGCGGCAAGGCTCCCCCAGAAGTTCTCTGCGGCGACGACGAGCACCTTCCCACCGCTCGAGTCACCGGCGGCTGAGGAGCCGCATGCAGCCATCAGCGAGAGAGCGCAGGCGGCGCCGGCGAGGAACGCGACCGGTCGCCGGCGCGTGTTGAGAATGGTTTTCATGACTGGCAGACCATACGGGTGCAGGGCGCCTGGAGTCAAGGGAATGGGAACCAAAACCAATCATCAGGTACCGTAGATCTCCAAAATGACCCCGATGACGTCCGATCTTCATGACGCGGTAGCTGCGCGGATCAAGACCGCGGAAGGCCGCTACACACGAAGCCGCCGCCTACTGGTCGAGGTGCTGCTGGCCGCCGGTCAGCCCCTGACTGTTGAGGAGATCGCCGAGTCGGGACATCTGCCCCTCAGCAGCGTCTATCGCAATCTCGCGGTACTCGAGGACCGCGGGCTCGTGCATCGGCTGGCGGGCCATGGCGACTTTGCCCGATTCGAGCTGACCGAGGAGTTGGTGGGGCATCACGACCATCTGGTATGCGCAATATGTGGAGCGATGACCGACGTCGATCTCCCCCCGGACCTGGAGAAGGCATTCGAGCGCGCACTGGCTGCGCTGGCGGCCCGCACGGGATTCGAGCTGGGATCGCACCGCATTGATGCCATCGGCAGATGCTCTGAGTGCGTCCGTCTCGGTCGTTGAACGGGATGTCAATGCTCCGCTTCCGGCGCGGAAAGCAGCCTGCTGAGTCGCACAGCCAGGATCACGCGCAGCCGAGCTCGCGAATCACGCTCGACTATGGCGTCGCACCACGTCCGCGTTTCGGTCATGACGCGCCCGCCCATCCGGAGCTGGTCGCATTGCTACAGGCGAACGACGCGACGTATCGCGATGTGCTCGCTTCGGTGATCCAATTCCACGACGACTTTCGCCGGATCCCCGTTGAAGCAAGCGACGATCATCGTGAGCCCAACTGGATCAACGGGTGGCTGCCGCAGCTCGACGCAATGGTTCTCTACGCGACGCTCGTGTTGGAAAACCCAAGCGTCTACTTGGAGATCGGCTCGGGAAACTCGACAAAATTCGCTCGCCGTGCCATCACGGACCACAAACTGCGCACGCGCATCGTGTCCATTGATCCGTCACCACGCGCGGAATGCGATCAGCTCTGCGACGAGATCATTCGAGCACCGCTCGAGGATGCCGACCTCGGCGTCATGTCACAGCTGCGGCCTGGCGATGTGGTGTTCCTGGACGGCTCGCATCGTGTGTTCACCAACTCGGATACGACGGTCTTCTTCCTCGAGGTGCTGCCCCGTCTGCCGGCGCGAGCGCTGGTGCAGATCCACGATATCTTCCTGCCCCACGACTACCCGACTGTATGGAATGACCGCTACTACAGCGAGCAGTACCTGCTTGCCAGCTGGCTCCTCGCAGGCGGAGGCGGTTATTCGGTTCGCCTGCCCGCGTACTTCGTATCGCTGACACCCGAGTTGCACAACATCCTGGAACCGCTCTGGAGTGATCCCCACTTCCCCGAGCACGACCGGCACGGGCACTCGTTCTGGATGCGCCGCTCAGAGGTCTCGCCGGCCGGCTAGTCCTTCAACGGCCAACCCCGCCGACCATGAACGCGATGGCCACACAGAGAAATCCCAGACACGCACAGATTGCGATCGTGCCGGCCGCTGTCCGCCGCGGCTCGAGCACAACCGGGTGGCCGGCCGGGCAGACGCGCAGGTTGGCGTCGGGAAGCTCGCGCCGCGGGTAGCGTAGATCGCACGACGCGCAGCGGTAGAACACGCGGTCGCTGTTGCCTTCCCAGAGCCTCGACCCAAGTCGGTCCGCGAGCAGGACCAGCAGGACGAGAAAACAGAGCACGATGGCGCCGAGCAACATGTCTAAAGCCTCAGCGCAGGCCGTGCGGCGATCCCCTCGAGCACGCGCAGCGCGGTGGAGGGGTCGACAAATGTGGCAGTGCCCACCTGGACGGCATCGGCTCCTACGGTGAAGAAGTCGAGTGCAGAGGCTGCGTCAACGATGCCGCCAACGCCGACCACGGGGATGTCCACTGCAGCCCTCACCTGAGCCACCGCGGCCAGCGCCAGCGGCTGGATCGCGGGACCGCTCAAGCCTCCGGTTCCGTCGGGGAGGACCGGACGGCCCGTTCGGCGGTGCACCTTCAGCCCGACGTAGGTGTTGACCGCCGACACAGAGTCCGCTCCCGCATCCTGCACGGCACGCGCCACGGCCGCGAGGTCAGTGACGTTGGGGCTCAGCTTTACCATCACGCTCCGCTGCGTCACCGCGCGCACTGCCGCGACGAGTCGCGCCGCCGCAGCCGGGTCGCGCCCGAAGTCGAGACCGTGCGCGATGTTGGGACATGAGATGTTCAACTCGATGCCCGCAATTCCCGCAACGTTCTCCAAGCGCCGCACGCACTGCACGTAATCGTCGGCGTCCTCACCGGCAACATTGACAATCACCGGAACGCGCCATGCAGTGAACTGCGGCGCGTAGTGCTCAGCGACCCAGTCGACGCCCGGGTTCTGCAGTCCGATGCTGTTCAACATCCCTCCCGTCGTTTCAGCGACGCGCGGCGGTGCGTTGCCGGCGCGGGGCAGGCGGGTGGTGCCCTTCGTGAACAGCGCTCCCAACCTGTCCAGGTCGATGAGCTGGCGCAGCTCGAAGCCGTAGCCCGCCGTGCCGCTGGCGAGCCCCACCGGATTCGGCAGGACCAGTCCGCGTCCCAGGTCAACAGGAAGGTCGGCGACGTTCATGCAACGTCCGCCCCGGGGAGCTCCTGCAGTGCCCTCCAATCGACATCGCGCATCGGCATGACAGGCCCGTCGGTGCAGCACAGCGCCCACGCCGGCTCGGCGTCGGCCGTGCGCCGGGGCAGCGCGCAGCCCAGACACGTGCCGAAGCCACAACCCATGGGGGCTTCGAGCGACGCTTCAACGACGGCGCTCTCACTGATCTCGTGTGGCGCCAGCAAGGGCGCGAGCGCAGCCAGCATGATGTTGGGCCCGCATGCGAAAACCGCGGCCGGAGCAGGAGACAGTGAGGCGGTCACGAGCTCGGTGACGTAACCGCGGCGGCCAATGCTCCCGTCATCGGTTGCCTCGATGACGCGCACCGCGGCATTGCCGCGCCGGAAGCGATCAGCGGGATACAGCCGCGCGCCCGTCGCTCCTCCGTTCAAGACAGTGATGTCATCAACTCCGTGCGCAGCCAGCGTCTTGATCAGCAGTGGAAAGGGCGCACACCCGACACCGCCCGATACACAGAGCACCGGCCCTGAGGAGACGAGAGAGAAGCCACTGCCCAGCGGCCCCAGGGCGTCCAGCACGTCGCCCGGATGCAGCGCCCCCAGGCGTCTGGTGCCGACGCCGACCACGGCAAACACGAACGAGCACAGTTCGCCGTCGCTCCACGCCAGGCTGAAGGGGCGTCGCAGCAGAGGCACGGTGGCTTCCCCAGTACGCAGCTGCGCGAATTGACCGGGAGCGGACGTCGCCGCAAGGTGGGGCAGCCGCGCGGTTATCTCGATGAGGTCGCCGACGCGCTCCACCAACACCACCTCTCCGCGCTCGACGCGTGCCTGGCTGAGATCGGCGGTCACTGCAGCGCTCGGACCAGACCTTCGCGATAGGCGCTGACCGTGGCCACGCGCACGCCGGTGCCGGCGCGCTGCCGCCCGATTGCATCGACCAGCGCGGCGGCCGTGTCCAACGAGGTGCAGCACGGGATGCGCCGCTGTTCGGCCGCGAGCCGAATGCGGTACCCGTCCTTCACGGTGCGCCCGGCTGCCGCAATCACCGATCGCCCGTCACCCGTGTAGTCCATCTCGTCGGTGCCGAAATGCGAGACCGTATTGACGACGAGGGACACGCGTCCGTCCTCGATGACGTCGATGACGTTAGGGCGGCCGTGGCCGATCTTTCCCACCGCCACCGCGGTGACCCCGGCATCCGCCAGAGCCTGCGCGGTACCGGCCGTCGCGTACAGGGTGAAGCCGAGAGCGCTGAGCTGAGCCAGGATGGGCAGCGCATCCGCCTTGTCCGCGTCGGCCACGCTGCACAAGGCGCCGCCGTCCACCGGCACCTCGCCCAGCGCGGCGATGAACGCCTTCTGGAGCGCCGCACCGAGATCGAGGTCGATGCCCATCACCTCTCCGGTGGATTTCATCTCCGGTCCGAGCGCGGTGTCCACCTCGGTCAGCTTCACCGTCGAGAACACGGGCGCTTTCACCGCCACCAGCGGCCGCGGTGCCACCAGCCCGGTCTGCCAGCCGAGATCGGCGAGCATCTCGCCGCGCATGACGCGCGTCGCCAGCTCGACCATGGGCACGCCTGTGACCTTGCTCAGAAATGGCACGGTACGCGAGGCGCGCGGATTGACCTCGAGCACATGCGGAGTGCCTCGATACACGACGAACTGGATGTTGCACAGACCTCGCACGCCGAGGGCTCGGGCAATGCACACGGTGTGGTCGACGATGCGGTCACGCACCTCATCGCTGAGCCGGCGTGCGGGGTACGCGGCCATCGAGTCGCCGCTGTGCACGCCGGCGCGCTCGACATGCTCCATGAGACCCGGGATCACCACGGTATCGCCGTCGCTCACAGCATCGACGTCGACCTCGGTGCCGAAGAGATAGTGATCGATCAAGACAGCGCCGCGGCGCTCGCCGGCGTCGGTGGGAAGCGCGGCCATCGCGGCATCGAGATAGCGGCGCAGGGGCTCCGGACCGTGCACGATTTCCATGCCCCGTCCTCCGAGCACGTAGGACGGGCGCACCAGCACGGGATACCCGATGCGCTCAGCGATGCTCACCGCTTCGGCCGGGTCGACGGTGGCGGCACCGTGCGGCTGGGGAATCTCCAACTCCCGCATGAGCGCTTCGAATGAGCGCCGGTCCTCGGCCGCGTCGATGGCGTCGACGGACGTTCCCAGGATGTTGACGCCGCGCCGGTGCAGCGGCGCAGCCAGGTTGATGGCCGTCTGACCGCCGAACTGCACCACCGCGCCGGAGGCGTGTTCCTCCGCGATGACCGCGGCCACCGCCTCCTCGTCGAGGGGTTCGAAGTACAGCCGTGAGCTGCAGTCGAAGTCGGTGCTCACCGTCTCCGGGTTGCTGTTCACCATCACCGAGTCGACATCCTGGTCACGCAGCGACTGCGCCGCCTGCACGCTGCAATAGTCGAACTCGATGCCCTGGCCGATGCGGATCGGGCCGCTGCCGATGACCACGACCACCTCGCGGTGCCCGGGTCGACTCTCGTTCTCGCTCTCAAAGGTCGAGTAGAAATACGGTGTCTCGGCCTCGAATTCAGCCGCGCAGGTATCCACGCATTTGTAGGTCGGGCGCATCCCGACGCTCTCGCGACGGGTCCGCACCTCTTCCGCGCCGACGCCGCACAGCGCCGCGATACGGGCATCCGACAGTGCGAAACGCTTCGCCTGCCACACCGCGGCATCGTCCAATCCACCCCAGCGCAGCCGCTCCTCGGCGGCGACAAGGCCGGCGAGACGGCGCAGAAACCAGACACCGATGCCGCTTCGAGTTGCCAGTGCCGCCGGATCGGCGCCGCCACGCAGCGCTTCGAGCAGGGCAAAGCAACGGCGATCGTTGGCGACGTCGATCAACACGGGCTCGTGCAGCAGCGATGGGTCCGGTGGTTGCTGCTCCAGCGAGCGGAGCGCCTTGCTGAACGCGGCTTCGAACGACCGCTCGATCGCCATGACCTCACCCGTCGATTTCATCTGCGTTCCCAGGCGACGGTCGCCCTCGGCGAACTTGTCGAACGGCCAGCGCGGGATCTTGACGACGCAGTAGTCAAGTGCCGGCTCGAAGGCCGCGCACGTCTTGCCGGTCACAGCGTTGGGGATCTCGTCGAGCCGCCGGCCCGCCGCGATCTTGGCGGCGACGCGCGCGATTGGGTATCCCGTTGCCTTGGATGCGAGCGCCGACGAGCGCGAGACGCGCGGGTTGACCTCGATCACGTAGTACTCGTGCGAGTCCGGCGCCAGGGCAAACTGCACGTTGCACCCGCCTGCGATCTCGAGGGCGCTGATGATGCGCAACGCCGCGCTGCGCAATTGCTGATGCTCGCGGTCGGTAAGCGTTTGCGACGGGGCCACCACGATGGAGTCGCCGGTGTGCACTCCCATCGGGTCGAGGTTCTCCATGTTGCACACGGTGATGCACGTCCCGGACGCATCTCGCATCACCTCGTACTCGATCTCGCGCCAACCGGCGAGGGAGCGCTCCACCAGGACCTGGTTGATCGGCGACGACGCCAGTCCCGAAGCGACGATCTCGAGGAAACGCTCATCTGTCTCGCAGAGGCCGCCGCCCGTGCCGCCGAGCGTGAACGCCGGTCGCACCACCAGCGGCAGGCCCTCGCGCTCGCGAAAAGCCCGGGCTTCGGCCACCGTCGACACCGTCTGGGACGTGGGGACGGGTTCGCCGATTGACTGCAGCAGGTGCTTGAACTGCTCGCGATCCTCGGCTGCGCGGATGGCAGAGAGCGGCGTGCCCAGGACGCGCACGCCATGACGCTCGAGGATCCCAGCGTCTGCGAGGGCGACCGCAAGGTTCAAACCTGTCTGACCTCCCAGCGTCGCGAGCAGACCGTCCGGTCGCTCGGCGACGATGATCCGCTCCACGACCTCCACCGTCAGGGGTTCGACGTACACGGCGTCGGCTGATGCGTCGTCGGTCATGATCGTTGCCGGGTTGCTGTTCACCAGCACCACGCGAATCCCCTCTTCGCGCAACGCTTTGCACGCTTGCGTCCCCGCGTAGTCAAACTCAGCGGCCTGCCCGATGATGACCGGGCCGCTACCGATAACGAGCACACAGTGCGGGCGGTCCTCTGCGCCTTGCAGGTTCGGCCTATGGGCTTCCGGACCACGCCGTCGGAGCCCCGCTGGGGCCCCGCGGCTGACTCTCGGCTCGCCCTCCGCTCCAAGCCGTTCCGGCTCGCCTGCGAGACGGTCCATCAGCCCATAGGCCGACCCTGCAAGTCTCGGACCGCCGCACAGCTCGAGAAACTCGTCGAAGACACCGGCGCGGTCCTGTGGCCCGGGTGCGCCCTCCGGGTGGTACTGCACGGAGAACGCGGGAAGCGTGCGATGGCGCAGACCCTCGACAGAGTCGTCGTTCAGGTTGCGCTCGCTCACGTACCAGCCGGAGTCGGCTGGCAGCGACGCCGCGTCAACCTGGAACTCGTGGTTCTGCGATGTGACATAGACGGCGCCGTTGGAGCCGTCCCGCACCGGGTGGTTGCCCCCGTGGTGGCCGAACTTCAGGCGCGACGTCGACGCGCCGGCCGCCTGTCCCAGGATCTGGTGTCCCAGGCAGATGCCGAGCAATGGCACGCGTTGTTCGAGCAGCTCACGGCATAGCTGCACCGCGTGGGGCAGGCGCGAGGGATCACCGGGGCCGTTGGACAGCACAACACCGTGCGGATCGTGGCGCATGACGTCGGCGAGCCGGGCATCCTGGCGCACGACGATCACGTCCACTCCGCGGCTGCAGAGCGCGCGCAGCTGATTCCGTTTCACCCCGTAATCGACGACAACGACGCGCGTGCCGGCGTAGGAATCCACCGAGCCCGCGACCTCGAGCCCGCGCTCCAGTGCGGGGTCGAGCCGTTCGGTGAACCGTTGCCACGACTCCGTGAGCGACACGTCGGCGACGAGGTCCTCGTCGCTCAGGAACGGAGCTGCGCGCGCGACGGCCACCAGTTCGGCTGGACTCGCGGAGTCAGCCGCGCCGATGACGCCGCGCAGCGTTCCGTGGTCACGGAGGTGCCGCGTCAGCGCCCGGGTATCGACGCCGCTCAATCCCGTGATACCGAAGCTGGATAGCTCATCTTCCAGCGCACGCTCGGCGCGGGCGTGGCCCACATCGGGCGACAGTTCGCGAACGACGAGTGCCCGGCAGTGCACGCGGTACGACTCGGCTGTGTCGTCACGGCACCCGTAATTGCCCATGAGCGGATACGTCATCACCACGACCTGACCGGCGTACGACGGGTCGGTGATCACCTCCTGGTAGCCGGTCATGCACGTGTTGAAGACGACCTCACCCTGGCTCGAGCCCTGCAGCGGCGCAGCAAACAGCGCGCCCTCGAACGTGGCGCCGGACTCCAGTGCGAGAATCCCGCGCCGCTCAGGCACGCGCCGCCTCCTCTTCTGTGACGGGAATCCGCGCGTCGAGACTGTGCACGATGCGGCCGTTTGCGATCGTCAGCAGCACGCGGCCGCGCAGCTCCGCGCCGATCCATGGTGTGTTGTGCGAGCGAGAACGCAGCGTTTCCGCGTTCACCGTCCACGCGGCCTCGGGGTCGAACAGGACGCAGCTCGCAGGCTGCCCGATGGACAGGCGCGGCTCAGGGACGCCACTTGCGCCACCGAGCACCCGATGTGGTCCAGCGGTCAGTCGTTCGACCAGCACGGGCAGCCACGCGCCATCCATGTCGCCGAGGGTGAGGCACACGGCAAGCGCCGTCTCGAGTCCGACCATCCCTGCGGCCGCGGCCGCGTAATCCGCGGTCTTCTCCGCGGCGCGGTGCGGCGCGTGGTCGGTCGCCACGGCGTCGATGAGCCCTTCACGCAGCGCGGTGAGGACGGCGTTGCGATCGGACCAGCTGCGCAGCGGAGGGTTGACCTTGCGCAGCGATTCCGGGCTTGGCGGCGAGCTCGCCGCCCAGCGAGCCAGATGATGAGGCGTCACCTCGGCTGTGATCACATGGCCCGCCGCCCGCGCGCGGCGCAGGTGGTCCAGGGACCCGGACGCCGAGACGTGCTGCAGGTGAAGATGTCCGCAGTCGGCCCGTACCAGAGCCTTGACTGCGGTTTTCACTGCGTCCACCTCGGTTTCGGGCGGACGGTCGGGGCAGCGCGTCACCGGGCAGCCCTGGTAGTTGACGCGGGCGATGGCCTGTTCGTCTTCGGGATGCACGAACACCGGACGCGCGAATTGGTCTGCCTGCCGCAGCGCCTCGATCAGAACCTCCGGCCCCGACCTGTTGCGGCCGTCGTCGCTCAACGCCACAGCGCCGGCTTCGATGCAGCCCCTGACATCGACAAGCCTTTCGCCCTCGAGGCCGCGGCTGACCGCGGCGACGTGCATCACGTGCACGGTCGCGTCACGTGCGCTTTCGACCGCTGCTGCCACACGCTCCGGAGTGTCGATCGGAGGGTCCGTGTTGGCCATGGCCACAACGTGGGTGAAGCCACCCGCAGCCGCAGCCTGTGCGCCGCTCGCGATAGTCTCCACAGTCGCGTCGCCGGGCTGACGCAGATGCGCGTGCAGATCGATGAACCCCGGGCACATCACGAGGGATTGAGCTCCAGGCGCAGGCGTGAAGTCGATCACCGGCACCGACGTCGTATCGATGTGCCGCTCGACGGCGCGGATGAGTCCCGATTCGAGCCAGACGTCCTGACCCTCCGCATCGACGCCCGCGAGCGGGTCGATCACGCGCACACCGCGCAGGATCACGTTCAACTGTCGCTCCCGCGCAGCAACCACGCTCCGTCGACACCGTCGATTTCGCGGAGGCGCACCGCCACGCGATCACCAACCGCTGTCGGCACGTTCTTGCCCACGTACGTGGCGCGCAGCGGCAGCTCCCGATGTCCGCGATCGATGAGGGTGAGCACGTCGACGGTCGCGGGGCGGCCGTGATCCATCAGGGCATCCAGCGCAGCCCGCAGCGTTCGCCCGGTGAACAGGACATCGTCGACGACGATCACTGTTGCACCCTCGATCGACTGGATCGGACGGCCGTCGGCGGCGGTGAGGGCTGGAACCTCGCGCCCGGCCACGCGCGGCCGGTCGTCGCGATGGTTGCGCGGGTCGAGGGCCGCAGCCGGCGGCTGCTGAAGTCCGATCGACGCCAGTGCGCTCGCCAGGCGTTGCGCGAGTGGAACGCCGCGCGTGGGCACGCCGAGGAGGATCACGCCGTCGAGGCCAGGATGCCGTTCAGCGATCTCGTGCGCGAGCCGCAGGATGATGCGCGCCATCGTGGCCGCGTCCAGCAACTGGGGGCGGCCGGTGGGGGAGATGGGAAGCTCGCTCATCCCAGCAGCATCTCGAGCAGCGCCATCCGGATGGCCACGCCGTTCGCCGCCTGGCGGAAGTACGCGGCGCGCGGGTCCGCGTCGACCTCGGTTGCGATCTCGTCCACGCGCGGCAGGGGGTGCATCACGATCGCGTTGTCGCCCAGCTCGCGCATGACCGCTGCATCGATGCGGATCGCGGTTCGAGCCTGTTCGAATTCTGCGGGGTCAGCGAAGCGCTCCTTCTGCACGCGCGTCTGATACACGACGTCGACGTCGCGGATCACATCGCTGAGTTGGGCGGCAAGCGTGTACGGCACGTCACGCGCGTCGAGGCGGTCCCGGATGTCGGCACCGATCTGCACCACCTCTGGGGCGACAAACGCGAACCGGACCCCGGGGTACAGCGCCAGCAGGAGTGCCAGCGATCGAGCTGTGCGACCGAAACGCAGGTCACCGCAGAAGGCGACCCGCACCCCGTCGATGTGACCCAGCTCGCGCTGGATGGTGAAGAGATCCAAGAGCGCCTGCGTCGGATGCTCTCCCGGTCCGTCACCGGCGTTGATGACAGGTACGGACGACACCGATGCGGCCCGCGCTGCGGCCCCCAGCTGGTCATGACGGATGACGATCACATCAGCGTATGTGGAGACCATGCGAATGGTGTCCTCCAGCGTCTCGCCCTTGATCGCGCTCGAGAACGTGTGCGCCGCTTCGGTCCCCAGCACCGATCCGCCGAGGCGCAGCATCGCGGATTCGAAGCTGAGCCGCGTGCGAGTGCTCGGCTCGTAGAACAGCGAAGCCATGATGCGGCCGCCGAGCCGCCGGTCACGCGTGCCGTCCAGGGCCGCGGCGCGGTCGAACAGTGAATCCAGGAGCGGCCGAGTGAACTGCTCGCTGCTGATCACGTGGTCGAGAAGCCTGCGGCTCGCCGCCGTCACCGTCATCTGACGCGTGGCCCTCCAGCCCTTCGGGCGCGAGCGAGGGCGCGCCGCGCGGATGCGGCGCCGCGATCCCTTGCCGGCCTCTCTGGACCTGCTTGAAGTGGATTCGTCAGACCGACTGTAGCAAATCCCGTTCTACACTCGATCCATGGGTGATGCAGGCAAGGTGCTGCTGATCGCGGGTCTGGTACTGGCTGTGATCGGCGCCGTGTTCGTGGTCGGTTCGCGCTTCGGCCTCGGTCACGCGCCCGGCGATATCTCCGTGACCGGCAGCAACGTTTCGTTCTTCTTTCCAGTGGTCACGTGCATCGTGGTGAGCATCGTCCTGACGGTCGTGATCAACGTGATCCTCCGCTTGAGGCAGTAGCCACCCTCAGAAGATGGGCGACTCGCGATAGGTGCCGAAGACGTCGCGCAGCGCGCCGATGATCTCGCCCTCGGTCGCGCGCGCGCGAACCGCGTCCAGGATCGGGGGCATCGTGTTGTCGCCGTTGCGCACCGCCGCCTTCAGTTCGTCGAGCCGCGACTGCACGCTCGTGTTGTCGCGCTTCTCGCGCAGCGCGCGCACCCGGGCGACCTGGTCGCGCTCGATGTTCGGATCGATCACCAGGATGGGCGGTGGCGTTGAGTCGACACTGTCCTCGTACACGTTCACACCGACGATCACCCGCTCGCCCGTCTCCAGCTGCTGCTGGTAGCGGAACGCTGCGTCGGCGATCTCACGCTGCGGGAAACCGTCGTCGATGGCCGCGAGCATCCCGCCCATCTCGTTGATGGCCGTGAAGTATTCCTCGGCGGCCTCCTCCATCCGCGTGGTGAGGTCCTCGATGAACCACGACCCGGCCAGGGGATCGGTCACCGACGGCACACCGGTCTCGTAGGCGAGGATCTGCTGGGTCCGCAGGGCGATCTGCGCGGCCTTCTCCGTGGGAAGAGCCAGCACCTCGTCCATCGAGTTGGTGTGCAGTGAGTTGGTGCCGCCGAGTACCGCGGACAACGCCTCGAACGCGGTGCGCGCGACGTTGTTCTCGATCTGCTGCGCCGTGAGCGAGCATCCCGCGGTCTGTGTGTGGAAACGCAGCTTGAGCGAACGCTCGTCCTTGGCGCCGTACCGCTCGCGCAGGTGCCGCGCCCAGATGCGCCGCGCCGCGCGGTACTTGGCGATCTCCTCGAAGAAGTCGATGTGTGCGTTGAAGAAGAAGGAGAGGCGGGGCACGAACTCGTCCACGTCCAAGCCGGCGGCGATACCCGCCTCAACATACGCAAAGCCGTCCGCCAGCGTGAACGCGAGCTCCTGTGCGGCGGTGCTGCCCGCCTCCCGGATGTGGTACCCGCTGATCGAGATTGGATTCCACCGCGGCACGTGCTGCGTGCAGAAGACGACAACGTCGGAGACCAGCCGCATCGACGGCTGTACCGGGAAGATGTACTCCTTCTGGGCGATGTACTCCTTGAGGATGTCGTTCTGCAACGTGCCTCCGAGCCGCTGCAGCGGAACGCCCTGCGCCTCGGCCACTCCGATGTACATCGCCAGCAGGATTGGCGCCGGCGAGTTGATCGTCATCGACGTGGTGACGTCGCCGATGTCGATGCCGCCGAACAGCGTCAGCATGTCGTCAAGCGAGTCGATGGCCACGCCGCAGCGTCCCACCTCACCGAGCGAATCTGGTGCGTCGGAGTCGTGGCCCATCAGCGTGGGCATGTCGAAGGCGACCGAAAGGCCGGTCTGGCCCTGCTCGAGCAGGAACCGGTAGCGTTTGTTCGTCTCCGCGGCGCTGCCGAAGCCGGCGAACTGCCGCATGGTCCACACCTTGCCGCGGTATCCGGTGGGGTGCAGCCCGCGCGTGTACGGATACGAGCCGGGCTGGCCGAGGTCGCGCTCCACATCGAGGCTGGCGGTGTCCGACGGGTCATAGGAGGTCTTCAGGGGCAGGCCGCCGAGGGTGTCCGGGGGCACCACAGGAGCGCGCCGCACGTGCGGCGCCACGTGTCGTGGCGATTGCATGTGCTCTGCCGGCTGCGTCGGGCGGTCGATCGTCTGTGCCATCAGTCCGCTGATTCCTTCGTATGTCCGTTGAGGATCTGTTCCGCCAGCTCGTACGGATCGACCTCGCGGAGATCGCCACCCAGCTCTCCGCCCATTGTCCCCTGATCGAGCGCCTGCCGGGCGCGCTGGGCAGCCCGCTCGATGACGATCGATTCCACCTCTGAGCGGACGCGCTGGGCGCGGCGCCGCTCCAACTCCCCGCTGTCCGTCAGGAAGTTGTGATGCCGGTCGATGAGGTCGATCAACTCGTCGACGCCATCGCCCTTCTGGGCCGACGCCAGGACCACCGGTGGCGCCCAGGCCGCATGCGCCTTGGTCTGGCGGACGAGGTCGCGCAGGTCGCGGTAGACCTTTGCCGCGCCCGGCAGATCCGCCTTGTTCACCACGAAGATGTCGGCGATCTCGAGAATGCCGGCCTTCATGGCCTGCACAGCGTCGCCCGCAACCGGGGTGGTCACGACCACTGTCGTGTCCGCGACCCGCATGACCTCCAGCTCGGACTGGCCGACACCCACGGTCTCGAGCAGGCATCGGTCCCGGCCGCTCGCGTCCAGCAGCCGCACCGCCTCGCGAGCGGCCCCGGCGAGGCCGCCGAGGTGCCCGCGGGCGGCCATGCTCCGGATGAAGACGCCGGCGTCGGTGGCGTGACGCTGCATGCGAACCCGGTCGCCCAGGATGGCGCCACCGCTGAAGGGGCTCGAGGGGTCGACCGCGATGACCCCGACCAGGTGCCCCTGGGCTCGCCAGCGCTCGATGAGCTGGTCGCAGAGTGTGCTCTTGCCGCTGCCGGGTGAGCCCGTGACCCCGATTATCTGGGCGCGGCCGGTGCGACCGCGGACCTCACGAAGAACGGCGGCGATCGAGGGGTCTCGCTCCTCGACCATGCGAATGGCCCGAGCCAGGGCGCGAACGTCCCCGTCGAGCAGGCGCGTGGCCAGATTGGTGCCTTCCATATTCGACTTCGAGTGTACCGGTACCACCGTAACCGTCCCGCAAGGCCCTTCACGTTTAATGACCCCGTGAGGCGGCAACGTGCTTCCGCGCGCAATCCGCGCGGCTGGAAGCGGCGACTCGTTCTGGCGTTCGTGATCGCGCTCGGCTTCGCCGTGTCCGGTGCCGCCGGCGCGCTGGCGTACTTCTTCCCTGCGATCACCACGGCCATCCAGGACACCGGCCACACCATCAACCGCAGTGCGCAGAGCCCGCCGACGCACCCGCAGGCAACACCCGCCGTGGACGCCGCTCCGGGTCAGCCGTTCACAGTGCTGCTGCTCGGCTCGGACAACGACGCGAAGTTCTCCGGCAACCAGGTGCTCACCCAGTCGATGATCCTGACCCGTATCGATCCGGCCACCAAGCACGTGGTCATGCTCTCGATCCCGCGCGATACGTATGTGCCGCTGTCGACCGGAGGAAGGGACAAGATCGATAAGGCATATCTCTACGGCGGTGCCAATGCGGCGGTCACCACCGTGGAGAACGACTTCCACGTGCACATCGACCACTACGCGTGGATCGGCCTCCTCGGCCTCATCAATCTCATCGACAAGCTGGGCGGTGTCGACGTGGTCGCGACCAATCCAGTGCTCGACGACTTCTATCCCGCGGATGTCTCCGGCAACAACCCCTACGCCTACGAGCGCGTGGCGGTACTCCCGGGTCCGCAGCACATGAACGGCACGCTGGCGCTGCAGTACGTGCGCTCCCGGCACGGTGACCTGCGCAGCGACTTCGGGCGTTCCCAGCGGCAGCAGCAGGTGCTGCTCGCAATCCGAACCAAGGCCAAGCTGCTCGGGCTCAGCGACCTTCCCGATGTGGCCAACGCGATGGCCGCCGACTTCTCCACCGACATGTCGATTCCGGAGGTCGCGTCGCTGCTGCCGCTGGCGAGTCAGATCACGTTGCAGAACGTGCAGCAGGTGCTCCTGCTGCCGCCGTTCACGTCGGGCGCGACCGTGGGCGGACAGGACGTGCTCCTACCCAACTGGAACCTCATCCTGCCTGAGACGCACAAGTACTTCCCAGCGGCATGAGGCGATTCCTCGTCATCGTGCTGTTGCTCGCGTTGATGGGCGGGTTCGCCTTTGGCGTCAACCGCTTCTTCGCGCTGCGCAAGGCGCATGTGGCCGCTGCCACGACGCCGACGTTGTCGCGTCCGGCATTCGTGCTGCCCGGTACGCTCTACATCGCGCAGCAGGGTGCCATCTACCGCTTGAACAACGGGTCGTTCACCGACCTGCACCTGCCCAAGATCGGCACCTGGATGCAGCCTGCGCTGGTCCCCGGCACGACCAACTTTGTCGCCGTGCTGCGTACCTCGGCGTACTCGGAGGTGTTTCTCATCGACGGCGGCGGGAACATCCTCAAGCAGCTCAGCCACAACGCAACCAGCAGCTCGACCATCCAGCTCAATCACTGGATGTTCTGGCCGCACGTGGGAAGTGACGGGCAGACGTTCTATGTGAGTTACGACTCACCCAAGTCAACCGGAAGCTATGAAATTGAGTTCGCCGTGTGGGCAGGATCACTCTCCGCGCAGCTCACCTCCAAGCAGTGGACCGATCCGTACGGGTACACGGGCGGCGACGTCGGCGCAATTCCGATGGCGAATGGCGGCCTTCTGTACTCGAAATACCAGATCAGCAACGGTCAGGTGTACTCGCGGTTGGCGATCGAGACTCGGGCCCGGGCCAATCCTGTGTATGTCACCGACGCCGAGTCGGACTGCGGCGAACCTGCGCTCTCGCCGGACAACACCACACTGGCGATGATCTGCACCGGCGGTACCGGCCTCCAGAGCACGCACCTGGAGATCGCGACGCTGACCGGGACGAAATTGGGTACGCCGCGTGTGCTGCTGGACAACTGCCTCTGCGCATCGCCGGCGTGGGCGGCGGACGGTACGGGGCTCAGCTACTTCGCGCCTGTCGATGCGACGGGTCACTTCCAGCTGTGGTGGATTGCGAACGCCGCAGGACTGACGCCCAAGGCGCCCAAACAAGTGACCGAGGGCCTCGATTTCGACGCCACGTCGCCGCCGGCGTGGTCAGCGACGTGACGAGCGACTGACGCTACAGTTTCGAACTCGCAGCGCGTCGCGTACCGCGCCGACTCCGAGCGACAGTCCGGACTTGCCAGGCCGAGAACGTCACAACTTGATGATGTCTACGTTAATAGACGCTAGTCTCG
>DATMRA010000009.1:0-17848 GCA_035566535.1 Candidatus Acidiferrales bacterium
AGCTGAGCCGGGGCGACGAAGCTGGGGCCGTTCTCGAGCGAGCTCAGCGCCTGGATGCGCTCGGGCGTGACCACCTCCAGGCCGCCTTGGCCGGCGTACACGGTTGGCTCGAGCGCGGTGATGCCGAGCACCGCACCGGCCACCGGTTCAGAGAAGAAACGCAGCGGTGTCGCGGCGCTGATGTCAGGACTGTCGCGCACCGCGTTGGCCACGGCGTCGCGCTGCGTCACCGGACTGCTGATGACGGTGTCACCGACAAACAGATGCGACACCCACGCGTCACTGGCGTTGAATGCCCCGGCCGTCAACGTGCTGACCGCAACCGCGAACGCCACGCTCACAGCAAGGGCCGCTGCCGTCAGCGCCGTGCGGTTGCGGCCGCGCAGCAGCGATCGCGCCGAGTTGGCCGCGCCAGGAGCAACTGGACCGACCACTCGCGCCACACCCCCCGCCACCATCCGCAGCAATGCGGGGAGCGCCAGCACAACACCCACGAGAAACAGCGCGACTCCCAGCGCCACCACACCGCCGGCAGCGCTGATGAAGCACAGCGCAGCCGCCGCCAGCGCCAGCGAAGCGAGTACGGGTAGCGCAGGGGGCACGCGCTGCTGCTGCGGCTGGGGATGCAGACGCAGTGCATCGAGAATGCCGGTGCGACCCGCGGCGATCGCGGGGATAAGTCCGCCGATGATGCCGGCGCCGAGCCCGGCGACGATCGCGGCCAACACTTGACCAGCGCTCACGCTGAATGTGCTCGTCGGCAGATCGGTGGGCGTGTAGTGGGCGTCGAGAAACGCGCCCAGCGCAAGGCCAACGCCGATGCCGACGGGCACCGCAAGCGCCGAGATCACCAGGCCTTCGGCAGCGAACAGACGGAAGACCTGTGCCGTGGACGCCCCAGCCGCGCGCAGCAGCCCGATGTCGCGGCGCCGCTCGAGAACCGCCAGTGCCACGCTGTTGGCGGTGACGCCCGCGCCCATGACGAGGCTCAACACTGTGATGAGCGTCAGCAGCGGGCGGAGGTCGGCGAGGGGCTCCAAGCCGGCGGCATTGGGGTCGTAGGTTGTGACGCTCGCGCCGAGTGTCGCGTGCACCTCCGACGCGATGGTGGCCGGCCCGACGCTCGGAAACCGGCGCAGTGCAACCAGTGGTGTACGCAGGCCGAGCTTGAACTCGCCAAGCATCGCGGCGTTATCGGCAAACACCGCCGAACGCGTGAACGCAGGGCCGGCGGATGTGCCGGCCGTGGTTCCCACCACAACGAACTCATCGGGTCCGGTCGCTGTGATGAGCTGGATCTTCTGTCCGATGCGAACTGTGGCACCTTTGTGTGTCGACAGCGACTGGCTCAGTCCGGCGTCGATCGCGACCTCGTTCAGGCTCCCGGCGTGGGGGAGCCGACCCGACACGACCTCCACCGGCCGGAGCGCGGCGCTGCCGTCCTGCAGCCCGACCAGGGAGACGGTGAGGCCCTGCAGTCCCGAGCCGGCCGGCGCTCCCACGACGCGTTTCTCGTACAGCGGCACGGCTTGCGCCACACCCGTGAGACCCCCGAGCGTCAGCACCTGAGCGGGCGTGAGGCCCGCCCCCGCGTCGACGCGAACATCGAGGCCGGAGGCGCCTGCGCGCAACTGCTGCGCCGCGGAGGCTTGCGCGTCGAGCCCGTTCACCGTTATCTGCACGCCGAGCACAACAGCGATACCGAGCGCGACCGCGATCGCCGTCAGCGAGCTCCGCAGCGGGCGAGCGCGGATCGCTCGCAGCACCAGCGGCCAGAGGCCACTCACAGGTCGAGCTTGCTCAGCCGGGCGATCAGGCGGGCCGGATCGGGCCGCGGGGAGGCGTCGCCGCCCGCACGGTCCAGCGTGATCTCGTCGACGAAAACGCCGTCGCGCATCACGACCACACGATCGGCATACGCGGCCGCGACCGCGTCGTGCGTCACGAGCAGCGTGGTCTGCCGGTCCATGCGACAGAGCTGCACGAGCAGCGCCAGCACGTCATGGCGTGCGTTCCAGTCGAGGTTGCCCGTCGGCTCGTCCGCCAGCAGGAGCGCGGGGGCTGCCGCAAGGGCGCGCGCGATGGCGACCCGCTGCTGTTCGCCACCGGAGATCTCTTCAGGACCGTGACCCTGCAGGCCGTGGAGCCCCAGCTGATCCATGAGCGCAGAAACGCGTTCCTTGATGGCGCCCTGCGCGACCCGGTGCGTGGGCCGCAACCACGACTCGTTGCGCAGGCGGAGCGGCAGCGCGACGTTCTCCGCTGCCGTCATCGACGGAAGCAGATTGAAGAACTGAAACACGAACCCGATGTGATCCCGCCGGTACGCGGATCGGGCGGTGTCCGACATCGCGTACAGATCTGTGCCCTGCACGCGTACAACGCCGCTGTCGGGGGCTTCGAGGCCACCGAGCATGTGCAGCAGCGTGCTCTTGCCGCAGCCGCTGGCCCCCATGATGGCAACGAATTCGCCGTGATTGACGGTCAGTGAGACGCCACGCAGCACCTCTCGTGCAGGCCGGCTGACATGAAATGTCTTGTGCAGTGACTCGGCGACGACGACTGGGCCATCCAGCGGTTGAGTTGTGATCGGGGCGGATGCAACCTGAGTCAGAACTACGTCTCCTAGGGGATGAGGAATGCTTCGAGCACCGATTCGATCGAGCCGGCAAGCAGTCCCTGGTATTGATACGGCGGCGGTGGCGGAGCGATCGCGGGCAGCAAGCCCGACGGGACGGGAGTTGGCGTCGGCGTTGGCACAGGAGTTGGGACCGGCGTCGGCGGCGTTGTTGCCGGTGGCTGTCCCGGCGCAGCCGGTCCGGGTGAGTTGCGCGGAGGGTTGGAGGGGTGCGGTGGTGGGGGAGGTGGCGGTGCTGACCCGTGCAGCTGTGCGAACTCTTCCGAGAACATCCAAACGTTCTGGTATCCGGGCGAGCCGGCTCCGGTCCAGTTCACCCCCGGCGCGCTCACAGCCGAGCCGACGCCCAGGTCCGTGTAGTTCCCGTTGAGGATGTTGGACCGGTGGTCGGGGCTGTTCATGAACTGCCCGTTGATGTAGCTCGCCGCTTGCCCGCCGTTGCTCTCCCCGGACACCCAGCCGATGTTCTCGCCGGCGGATTGGTAGTGGACGCCGTACGCCTGCATGATCGAGAACACCAGCTGCCCGCAACCCGCGATCGGATGCGCGAAATAGTTGCGCTGAATCATGTCGACAGAACGTCCGTAGACGGCGAACCCGCACCCGTTGTAGCGTCCGCCTTCGCCGATTGTGCTCAGCGTGCCGTTGAATACGACCGCGCCCACGCCGTTGCTGGCGCGGTCCTGGTTGGTCATCGAGAACAGCGAGTTATCGGCGCCGCCATCGGCCGCGGCCGGCGCCGGAGTGGCGATGAAACGCACAGCAAGCACAGTGAATGCGGCCGTCATCGCTGCGGAGACAGCGATGCCCCGGAGGTGAACGCGCCATCTCGGCACAGATGGCAGCACCTCGCCGGAGAACTGGTCCGCGCGCACTGTGGCTGCGGTGCGCACCAGCGCCGCCCAGGTGTCAGTCCGCTGCTCCCGCTCCACGCAAGCTCCTCATGATTCCGCCGGATCGCCCCTCGCTGGTAGGTATCTAACCCGGCACCCATGGGATCGGATCGCGCTTCGACAGGATCGTTGCACCATCAGCAGCCGGTTCGTTTGAGCCCAGCCCGTAGCGTGCAAGTCACATGTCCCTTCTCGACAGAGTGCAGCGCAGAGCGGAGGAAGCGGGATCGGCCCCGGGCCGTCCAAGCCCCGATGCGCCCGGTTCCGGTTCGCCGGCGCCCGGTGGATGGCAGGTACGTCACGCGCCGGCCTCCCCATACGAACGGAGGGAGCGTCCCCCGGTCCCCGCCTCCGGGTTCGAGGAATCCGAAGCCGAGGCCGACGACAACGGGTCGCCGCAGACCCCGGCGACGGCGCCGCGACCCCGTCCGTCCGGCGTCAGCCCGAACGATCCGGGCCGGCAGAGCCCCTTGCTCAACCGCACAGGCCTGGCCCGGCGCGTGCTGCCCAAGGCGGCGGGCCACGGCACCTACGCGGCGCTCCGCTCGAAGGTGCACACGCGCCTAGTGGAGGAGCTCGCCGGGAACACGGACAGCGCCCCCCCGGAGGTTGTCCGGCAGCGCATCGCCGAGCTGGTCAACGAGGTCACCGCCGAGCAGCAGATGACCCTGGGGCGCCAGGAGAAGCAGCGCGTCGCCGAGATCGTCATCAACGACGTGCTCGGCCTCGGGCCCCTCGAAGAGCTGCTCGAGAACCCGGACGTGACCGAAATCATGGTCAACGGGTACTCGCAGATCTACATCGAGCAGCACGGCAAGATCACGCTCAGCCCGGTCACCTTCGAGAGCAACGAGCAGCTGATGCAGGTCATCGACCGCATCGTCAGCAGCATCGGACGCCGCGTCGACGAGTCGTCGCCGATGGTGGATGCCCGCCTCAAGGACGGATCCCGCGTGAACGTGATCATTCCGCCGCTGGCGCTGCGGGGGCCGACGGTGACGATTCGAAAATTCGCCAAGGAAGCCCTCGAAGTCGATGATCTGGTTCGGTTCGGATCGATCACCGAGGACATGATTCGATTCCTCGAAGCGTGCGTGCGAGGGCGCCTGAACGTTGTGGTCAGCGGTGGCACCGGCTCCGGAAAGACCACGACGCTCAACATCCTCAGCAGCTTCATCCCCGGTGACGAGCGCATCGTCACGATCGAGGATGCGGCGGAGCTCCAGCTTCGCCAGGAACATGTCGTCACACTGGAGACGCGGCCGGCCAACGTCGAAGGACGTGGCCGTATCACGATCCGCGACCTCGTAATCAATGCACTGCGCATGCGGCCCGATCGCATCGTCATCGGCGAGTGCCGTGGCGGTGAGGCGCTGGACATGCTGCAGGCCATGAACACGGGCCACGACGGCTCGCTCACGACCCTCCACGCCAACAACGCACGCGATTGCATCAGCCGCCTCGAGACCATGGTGCTCATGGCCGGTGCTGAACTTCCGTCGCGAGCGATCCGCGAGCAGATCGGCTCTGCTGTCAACGTGATCGTGCAACAGTCCCGCCTCCGCGACGGCGCCCGTAAGATCGTCGGCATCACCGAGGTGCTGGGAACGGACGACAACAACGACGTGAAACTTCAGGATCTCTTCGCGTTCCGCCAGACCGGTATCGACGAGGAAGGGCATGTGATCGGATCCTTCATGCCGACGGGCAACATCCCGACCTTCCTCGAGTACCTCCGCTCGTCAGGCGAGCGGGTGCCGGAGACGATCTTCCAGCCGGTCCACGTGGTGGAAGCTACAAGCTAGTCCGGGAGCGCCAGCTAGAGGCGAGGAATCCTCTCTCCATTTGTGCGCGCAGCACACACCGGCGCGACGTTAGGAGCGCCGAGGATGAGGGGGACCCACCCCACGATTTCCGCACCCGTCCACCGCGAAATCGTGGGGACCCCGGGGTTCCGGCCGTCCGGCTCAGCCGGCGGCCGAGGGAGAAGGATCTGCCTTCGCCCTATTGATGGAACGGGGTCGCCGGCCGATCGAGCAGATGCGCATCGCACCGCAAGAACACAGCGGGCGAGATTGGCTGGGGATCAAGCGCGCAGCGCGCAACGGCGCGCACGAAAGCGCGCCGAGGATGAGGGTTCCGGCCGTCCGGCTCAGCCGGCGGCCGAGGGAGAAGGATCTGCCTTCGCCCTATTGATTACGCGCGCAGCTGCCCGTTGCCCGCGGGACCGTCGTGGACGGCCTCCATGGAGCGGCGATCGGGGAAGAGCTGCGCCAGTCTCGGCGGCAGCGGCAGCCCCATATCGAAGAGCCGGTCGATGATGCGCGGCCGGATGCCCGTCGGGTTGAACTCCCCGACGATCTTCCCGGTGGTCGCATCCGCGCCCTTCGACTCGAACTTGAAGATTTCCTGCATGGTGATCATGTCGCCTTCCATGCCGAATACCTCGGTGATCGAGACGACCTTGCGCGAACCGTCCTTCAGCCGGGAGAGCTGGATGATGAGGTTGATCGCGCCAGCCACCTGCTGACGGATCGCCTTCAACGGAAGGTCCATGCCCGCCATCAGTACCAGCGTCTCCAGCCGGGAGAGCGTTTCGCGCGGGGAGTTGGCGTGGATGGTGGTCAGGGATCCGTCGTGGCCTGTGTTCATCGCCTGGAGCATGTCCAGTGCTTCGCCGCCGCGGCACTCACCGACCACGATGCGGTCGGGCCGCATGCGCAATGAGTTGATCACGAGGTCACGAATTGCCACACGGCCTTCGCCGTTGACGTCGGCGGGACGCGATTCCAGCCGGCAGACGTGTTCCTGGTGCAGCTGCAGCTCGGCCGCGTCCTCGATGGTGACGATGCGTTCGTCGATCGGGATGAAACCGGAGCACACGTTGAGCAACGTGGTCTTACCGGTGCCGGTGCCGCCCGACACGATGATGTTCGCGCGGCCCAGGACGCAGGCCTGGATGAACGCCGACGACTCGGCGGTGAGCGTCCCGAACGCAATGAGATCCGAGGCCTGGTACGGATCCTTGCTGAATTTCCGGATCGTCAGCAGCGGTCCATCAAGTGCGACCGGAGGGACCGCGGCGTTGACGCGGGAGCCGTCCAGCAGACGCGCGTCGACCAGCGGTGTGCGCGCATCGACCCGGCGCCCAACCGACGAGACGATTGTCTCGATGACGCGGAGGAGATGCGCCTCGTCGTCAAAGCGAATGTCCGTGAGCAGAATCTTTCCCTTGCGCTCGACGTACACCATGTCGGGACCGTTGACCATGATCTCGGTGAGACTGTCGTCGTCGACCAGCGGACGCAGCGGGCCTAGGGCCTCGAGGTAGCGAGCGTCGATCTGGCGGGGAAGCGAGGCAATGCTCACGAATAAATGCTCCTTGGGGGTAAATCGGAGCAGTGCTCCGCATCCGATTGTGCTGTGACCGCGACTGCCGCCATGCGCGAGCAACCGGTTCGCGACACGATCTTTTCCCAGCACGGACGCAATTGGCGGTTACGATCGTCGGCAGTGGCCAACATGGACATCCCGCCGCTTCCGGAAGGCGCTGACGACGAGGACTGGTTCGGTGACGGCAGTGCCTTCAACTCCCAGGCCGAGCTTGCGTCCGCGCTCCTGAACGTGGATGGCACCGCGATGCCGCCGCCGGAACCGGAGGTTGCGCCACTGGAAAGCGTGGTGCCCGCAGCCGAGGACGCCGACGCCGGTACCCCGGACGAACCTGGCGCAGCTCTCCAGGAATTTGCGGCAGTTCCAGAGGAATTTGAAGCAGCTCCGCAGAAGCCGGCATCGAACGGCCAGGTGAACGGGCACTTCGACTTCGTCGATCCCCGGGATCCGAGCGGCGCGCTTCTCGAGCCTGCTTCGCCACCGCCCCCCGCGCCGCCTCCGCCGGTTCTGCCGACGTGGTCCGTCCGGATCCCAGGCGTCCAGCTGCTACCCGCCCGCCAGCCCGGACGCACCGGCTGGTCTATGGACAATAGCGTTCGCATCCTGCGTCAGACCGAAGAACTGGTCGCCCGCCTTCGCGAACAGGCGGTGGTCGCCGCGTTCGCCGCCGCTGCGAGAGCAATGCACGGCGAGGACAGCTAGCCAAGCCCTCTAGATCGCCTGAGCCGCCCTGGCGGCCGCGTTACCTTCGGCGGCCTTCTGCTGGGTGAGCATATAGACGTTATCCAGCGTCGGCGGCAGGCCTTGATTGAGGATGGCGAGCACGATCTCGGGATCAATCCCGCCGGGCGCTGCGAGCGCGGCCGCGCGCGCGGCCTCCTCGGCCGCGGCCTGGGCTTTGACCAACCGTCGCTGCGCCGCCCGCATCCGGAGGTACATGAAATACGCCATCAGCGTGGCGACGGCCGCCAGAACCGCCAGGATCGCCACCGCCTTGCCGGTGAAGGGTGTCCCCATCGTCAGGCGCCACGCACTGAATCGTCGTCGCGCCGCAGCAGCTGTCGCAGGGCCTTAACGCGCGGTGTGGGAATGACCATCTGCCGATATTCTTGGAGGGATGCCGGCAGAAATCATCACGATCGCGTCGCTAAAGGGTGGCGCAAACAAGACAATCACTGCCTACGCACTCACCCGCGCGGCTGCTGCAGGCGGCTTGCGAGTGATCGCAATCGACCTCGATCCCGCCGGCGGTCTGACCACCGCGCTGGCAATCAAGTGGCGCAGTGGAACCATCGCGGACGTCCTGCTTGGTGGTCTGCCGCTCACGAAAGCCCTTTCGCAGCATCCGAGTGGTGCGCGGCTGGCTGCGGCCCATCGCAGCCTCATCGACGAAGCCGCATCCGAAAAGCAACTCACTGCGCTGCTCGATCCAGTTCGTGCTGAGTGCGACGTGATCGTGCTCGACACGGACACAAGCGAGCGGGCGGTCGCCGGGCCGATGGCCGTCGCAGACCACATCGTGATTCCCACTGGACTCGACATCCTGTCACTGCGCGCGGCCGCGCTCACCGTCGGCCTTGCGCAGCACCGTAATCTCCTCGACCGCATTGGTGGGATCGCGGTCGCGAACGTCGCGCGGCCCGCGTCGCGCACCGAGCACTCGCTGCTCGAGGGACTATCCAAAAGCGGCCTCGCCTTCGAGACAGTGCTCTGGTGCTCGCCCGAGTGGGATTTGGTCCTCACGGGCGGCAACGTCAGTCCGTCGGCGGAGCTGCTCGCGCAGAGCAAGAGGCTCCTCCGCGAAGTCGCCACGCGGTCGGCCTCGGTGGACGCGCTGCGACAGTTCGTCGGCTTGGCGCAGGCGCGAAGCCTGGCCGCCGTCTGACGCATCAGCGCCTCGCTGGTATAGGAGGGAGCGGCAGGATCCGTTACCCCCGTGTGACGACGCAGCCAGTGTCGCCGCGCAAAACGCGCCAATAATTGCAAACGTAAACATGAACACGATGGCAGTCGATGGCGGGTTTGGCCTCCGCCCGGGCGAGATGTATCGCATCTCGTATGCCGTTGGCAGCCCGCATCAGCGGCGCGTCACGCGCAGCCTGGTTGTCTTCGGAGGACAGTCGCATCGCCGTCAGTGGGACGGCGAAGTGGTGATATGCCTTGACTTCTCGCGGCCCCGAGGCCGGCCGCTCTCCTTGCTCGCGGCGCAGCTCGTCGATGCCCGTCCCGCAACGCTCAACGAGCGCGGTCAGCTGATCCTGACCGACGAGCCCGGCCAGCGCCGGCGTCGCGTGGTCCGGCGGCGGCGCGCCTTCCAGAGCTCCTAAGCGGCGCCGTTCTCGCTGTCGATGAGGTCGGCCGAAGGGCTCCTGGCGAGCCGTTCGTTCAGCCCACGCCGCTCGAAGCGGTAGCCGATTCCCGGGACCGCGTGGATGTATGTGGGTCGCGGCCCTTCGGGTTCGATCTTCCGGCGCAGCCGGTAGACGTGCGCATCGACGCTGCGCAGATCCAGATCCGCGCCCTGGCCCCATACCTTTTGAATCATCTCGGAGCGCGAGATCACACGGCCGGGCGACGCCGAGAGCAGCGCCAGCAGATCGAACTCCGTGGGTGTGAGGTTCACCGCTTGCCCGTCGCGCAGGACCTCGTGGCGTCCGATGTCGACGATCAACCCGGGGAACTTGAGCCGGCCGGGACGCACCTGCGATTGCGTGGTGCGCTGGCGGCGCAGCTTCGCGTTGATCCGTGCGGCGAGCTCGCGGATCTCGAAGGGCTTGCTGATGTAGTCGTCAGCTCCGATCTCGAGCCCGACCACGACGTCGACGACGTCGGTGCTGCCCGAGACCATGATGATGGGGACCTCGAGGCCGGCGCCGCGCAGACGCCTGCAGACGTCGAAGCCTGTGACGCCGGGCAGGCCCAGGTCGAGGAGCACGAGATCCACGTCGGATTGCTCGGCGATGCGCAGGCCGTCGGCGCCGTCGAGGGCGAACTGCAACGCGAACCCATGCTGCTGCGCAAGAACGTTGAGGATGTCGCGCATGGCCGGGTCGTCGTCGATGACCAGCACTGTCGCTTCGGCAGCAGCTCTCGACGAGGAGCCCAACGGGTTGAGGACCGACTCTGTGTAGGCAGTCATTGCTCGCTCCGGGTCCGCGCTGCCGTTGCCGTTGTCACCACTGGAACGTAGCATTCGCCACCTCTAGTCTCATGCCGGGTTACGCGCGTGTTTCCCGGCTGTACGCGCCTGGAACAAAAGGCTGCAGCGTTGCGACCCCCAGCGTTACGCATGGCCGGGCAACGCCACAACAAATGTGTTTCCCCGCGAGCGCGAGTTGTCCAGCCAGATCTGACCGCCCATACGCTCCACTAGCTGGCGAGACAGGTACAGGCCGATGCCGAACCCGCCGCGCTGTCTGAGCAGTGGCGATTCGACCTGATAGAAGGATGCGAACACACGATCGATGTCTGCGTCGGGAATGCGCCGGCCGTTGTCGAGCACTTCGATGTGAACCTTGTTCACCACGCGGCGAGCGTGCACGCGGACCGGCTCGCTCTCCGGGGAGAACTTGAGCGCGTTGTCGACCAGGCAGGCAAGCGTCAGGGCCAGACGTTCGTGGTCGGCCAGCACACGCTCCGCGTCCGGTGCAACCGTCATGGCGAAGCGCTCGTGGTCTGCGCTCTCCATGAAGCGCGAGATCACCTCGCGGAACACGCTCTCGAGCTCGACGGCGGTGGTCTTGAGCCGGATCTCCCCGGTCTCGAGCTGCGCGATGCAGAGAAGGTTGTCGGTCAGCCGCGCCAGGTGCTCGGCCTCGAGGCGCAACTCCGCCAACCCTTCGTCCCGCGCCTCCTGGGGCAGTCTCTCCCCGGCGTCGTGCATGAGCGACAACCACGCTTTGATCTTTGTGAGTGGGGTCCGCAGCTCGTGCGAGGCGAGCATCATGAATTCGCTTTTCATGCGGTCGACCTCGCGAAGCTCCGCGAAGGCGGCATGCTCCAGCTCGATCGTCTGGCGAATCTGCCGGTCGCGAGCCGTGACGAGCTCGCGTCCGAGCAGGTTGCTCGTGAGCGCGACCACGAAGAGCAGAAAAGTGCGCGTGGCGAAGACGTCGATCAGTGAGCCGGTGAGCTGAAAGTTGGCCACGATGAATCCGATCGTGAAATAGGTTGCTGCGCTCACCAACGTGCAGATGAGGCTCGCGATCACCCGAAAGCGCAGGCTCCCGGCGATGATCACGAGGTAGAAGGCCACCCCGAGCTCCGACTGGAAGCCACCGGAGAAATAGACAAGGGCGCCCGCGACGCTGATGTCGAGCGCCGTCATCGCCAGCTGGACATGCCGGCCCGGGAGGCGGCCGGCCAGCAGCATCAGCGTGGCGGTGAGGTTGAAGACCGCCCAGCCGCCGAGGACGAGGTTGATCAGCGAGTGGCGAGGGCCGACACCGACGCCCGGGAAGTTGTTGCTGACCGCCGCGAAGATCAGGACGATCCAGCGGCTCAGCTCGATGGCCCGTTCCACCCCGGCGCGACGATCGCGACCAGCCGTCCGGCTCAGCGAATCGGGCCGGTTGGGGTTGCGCGGCTGCGCCGGCCGGGCCGGGCGCGGTGCCGACAGCGGCCGGGCAAGTTCCTGGCTCACCATCTCACCTCCGCCGCCGCAACGGTCGTCCAGGGCGCGAAGGCCTCGTCGTCACAATGGCCAGACTACCGGCGATTCGGCGCAAGCCCGTCAAAGGTCTCGTAACGATGCCGCACCGCTGCATTGACGCGAGCGGTGAGCTGGCAGGAAAGTGAGCGGGTCCTGCCTTCGCGGGGACCCCTCCCCCCGGGCTCCAATGATTCCCCCCACAGATCCTGTGTAAGTGCCAACACCTGTTATCTGTGGGACCCGGAATCAGATTCCGCCCGGGGCGCTGCCCCCCGCGACGTCGCCCGCTCGCTTTCCTGGCGCGAGCCACCGTGTTCAGCAGGCGGTGGCGGCAGTCGTCGGTACGGCTAAAGGCGCCGAGACCTTTGACGGAGGGACTGAGGGTGCACTCATGACCAGGCTGCCGCTGATGGCGTCGTGGCAGTCGATCGTCCAGCCGATCTCGTGGAACGCCGAAGCCTCCTGCGAGTTGTCGCCCACGATCGCGTGCTGCACGCCCTCGGAGGAGAGCACCGACGTCCAGTCGCTGCGCAGCAGGTGCACATCGAGATATCGCTGCAGCGCGGCGCTGCCGAATATTGCGGTCTCGTCGTACAGGAACACGACTCGGCCCTGTGGGAAGCGGAAGGCGAGATAGCCGCCCCAGCTGTCTGCCGTATACAGGCGGTCGTGCGCGAAGTGCACGGAGACAAAGTCGGCTGCGGCCTTTGGATAGCGGCTTGATTCGAACGCTGCCGATGCGGAAGGTGTCAGTCGCGGTACGACCGTTGTGGCCACCCCGGCGGCCACGGCGGTGATGGCGGCCACGGCGAGCAGCGACGCGGCGCGCGGTGTGTTCGCTATCCTCCGGCCGCGCAGATGCGGCGCGATGCGCATGCGCCAGGCGCGGCTTCCGTACAGCGCAATCTGCGGCACGGCGATCAGCGCAAACAACGAGACATTACGTTGCGCTTGCAACGTCGCGGCGAGCGCGACCACGGCCAGCACCGCGTCGAAGCGATCGGGTCCGCCGCCGATCACCCACAAGACGACGAGCAAGATCACCTCGGCCTCGAAGAGCTGCACCCAGACGTTGTGGAAGTCGGGGGACATCCACTCGGTGACCACCTGCGTGATCGTCGGGTTCATGAATGTCTCGGCGACATAGCCGTAGAGGCCGACGCCGGCGGGGTTGACCAAGGTGGCCAAAAGGCTCACGCCCAGGGCCGCGGCCAAGGGCTTGCGCGCGAGTGTGGTGGCCGGAGCCAGCGGCCGGGCGAGCGGCAGGGCCACCGCGAGGATCGCGAGGCCCACGACGAACCCCGCGTGCATGTTTGCCCATACCAGAAACAGCCCAGGCAGGAGCCAGACGAAGCCCGTGCGGCCTTCGCGCCAGCGAGTGATCACGAAGAGCACCGCGGCCACGCCGGCGAGGCTGATCACCTGGCCGCGCACGCCGACCACCTGGGCCATCACCAGGCCGCTCAGCACGATGCCCACGGCGAGCCAGAGGCCGCCGACCCGTGCGGCGCGCGGCACCGCAAGCGCCGCGGTGACCAGAGCGACGACCGCGACGGCGCCCATCACAGCAGACGCGAGCGCTGCACCGCCCGCGCCCACAAGGCCCGCCAGCAGCACCTCGTACAGCCACTGCTGTCCTACCCAAGGATGCGCAGCGGCGAGAAAGCTGAAGGGTTCCTGGGCCGGGATGCCGTGCGTCGTGATGAGCTGGCCCAGCGCGAGGTGCCACCAGACGTCGGTGTCGCGGAACGGCTGGACGGTGAGGGCGAGCGTCAGCAGCGCCGCTCCGGCAATCCATGTGAACCGCGCACGGCGAGCGGCGCGGCGCTCGCGCTCGAGTTCCTTGGTCGGCAGAATGCGCACAGCGTTCATTGGTTCTGCGCCCCGCCGTTCACCGACGCCGTGACCTTCAACTGTGAACAGGGATCACCAGCCGGGTAGCTGGTCGGCGGAGGCGGAAGCTGCAACCCGGCGAGCTTGTCGACGGGAGCAAAGGCGACGCTGAGCGGGTCGTGATACACGTTTTTCCACCGCGTGCTCTGCGCGAGCAGGTTGGCCAGGGGAGTGCCGGTGTCGAAGAGAACGATGTCGGTGCCGGCGCCGCGGATGATGGACTCCCACGACGGCTGAACCGCTTCCACCGCCGCGTACCTGTACAGCAGCGCATCACCCATGAGTGCCGCATCGCCGAAGACGAATACCTTGTCGCCCTTGCTCGACAGCTGATAGCTGAGGAAACCGCCTTCGCCGTATTGGTTGAAGATGTTGAGCGGGCGATGCACAGTCGCCAGCCAGCGGGTCGCACAGACCGGAAACTCCTGCGCGTAGACCAGCGCCCCGGGTTGCGTGCGCATTGCGGGTGCCAGCCGCCCGGCAACAAATGCAGCGAGCAGCGTGACCGCCAACGCCGCGAACGTCAGGACGCGGAGTCGCAGCGGAGGCATCGCTGCCGGCCGTCGCTGCACCGCTGCGCGCCCGCGCCGGCGCAGCAGCAGAAGATCAGCCTGGTTGATCCACACGGGCGTGGCAGCCGCCACGAACAGGGCGATGTGGCGCACCGACTGCAGCGCGAGCGCAGCGGTCACCAACACCAGCGCGGCATCGCGAGCGCGCAGATGCCGGTTGGCCGTGATCAGCGCGACCAGGCTCACGAGCATGATCCCGAACGGCAGCACGTTCCAATCGTGGAAGTCGGGTGAGTGCCATTCGAGGATGAGCGCCTGTTGCGCTGCTGACGTCTGCGTCTGGAAGGCGTACAGGAGGATCCCGGGCCCGTTCGGATTGACCATGCTGGCCACAGCGCTCACGATCAGCACCGGTATCAAGGTGCGGACTCGAGCCGCCGATGCGCTGTCCGGCATCCCGAGGCGACCGCCCACAACCTCTGCCACGACCACAACGGCGATGAAGCCGAGACCGATGATGAATCCGGAATGCAGGTTGCTCCAGACCAGAAAGAGCGGAACCAGCAACCAAATGGCGCGACCGCCGCGCACCAGGTGGCGCTCCACGAGGAGCAACGTCAGCGCGCTGAAGCAGAAGGTGATCATCTGCGCCCGCGGGCCCCAGATCGGGTAGCCGGCGATGACCGCGAGCAGCATGCCGAATCCCAGAACGAAACGGTTCGGCGCGCGCATCGCCGCCCTGAACAGAATGCACACGATTCCGATCCAGGTCACGACACTGAGCACCAGGACGATCGGCCCCAGCCCGCCCGCTCTCTGCACAACTGCAAAGAACACTTCACTCAGCCACTCGTGCATCGTCCACGCATGCGAGCTCACGGTGTACGTGAACGGATCGGTACCGAGCAACGCGCCGTTGTCGACGATGAGCTGGCCGGCGCGGAGGTGCCACCAGAAGTCCGGATCGCGAATGATGCTGGTGACAGGGAACAGCGCCAGGATCATGACCGCGCTGACGAACAGTCCGCCGGGCGACACCAGTTCCTCGAGCCATCGGCGCGACCGTGCGTGTGCCCGCACGACCGGTTCCGCCATCGTGGTCATATCATGCCCGCCGCCGGGACTCAGCGGAGCATCTCCTCCGGCAGCGTGATGACGCGAGGCGACGTGCGATCGAGCCGGCCGAGCAGCTGCTGAATGCTCTCTTCGAGCCGCACGAAATCGAACGGCTTGCTCATGTACTCGACTCCACCGAGGTCCATCACCTGCTGGATGTCCTCGTCAAAGTATCGTGCCGTCAGCAGAATGACTGGCACCGCCGCCGTCTCCGGACGCTCGCGCATTTCGCGGCAGACGGAGAGGCCGCTGAGCCGCGGCATCATCACGTCGAGCACCGCGACGTCTGGTGTCCACCCGTCCATGCTCTCGAGGGCAGCCACGCCGTCAGCCGCCGAACGCACCTCGTAGCCATAGCTCATGAGGCGCAGCTCCAAAAGTCGGCGCAGCGAGTCGTCGTCCTCAGCCACCAGAACGCGAGGGCGACGCTCGTCGTTTGCTTGCATCGATTCCCTGCTTTGATCAGTAATGCAACCGGTTATACGCTGCGCCGTATTTGCGGCTTGATCTGCAACAGGCCTGTCACAGGGCCTTAGAGGGAGTGCGCCGGACCTGTCAGTCATGCCACTGTCCGGTGACACAATGACGCCAGCGATGGCCTCTATCGACACGCGCACTGCCGTCAACCCCGGGGCACTGACCGGGGTGCGATTTATGGTCAGCAAGCGTATCGAGGAGCTCGAGGCGGTCGGAGAATCACTCGACCGCTCACTCGCGGAAGCCGCGGCCCGGCGCGACGAGGTGGCCTCGGGTCTGGAGCGTCTCGAGACCCGATGGAACGCACTGCTGGCGGGGCTGCCGTCAGCCGATCCGCGAGAAATCGACGCCGCGTTTCGCGTCCTGGCCGCGACGCGCGCCGACCTGGCTGCGGCGGATGAGCGGCATATCGATCTGGGCTCACAGCTCGTGGGGATTCGGGGTGAGCTGGAGGTCCTGCGCTCCGTCTATCGGAGCCTCGACGACCTGATGGCCTCGAGCGCAAGCGAGGAGGAGGGGAGCACGCGGCTCCGCAGCGCGTCGCGCCAGGTCTTTCAGATCATCGAGGAGGAGCGCATGCGCATCGCGCGCGACATGCACGATGGCCCGGCGCAGTCGATGGCGAACCTGGTGTTGCAGGCGGAGATCCTGGAGCGGCTGATCACGCGCGACCCACAGCTCGTGGTGAAGGAGCTGGCCGACTTCAAGAACGGTGTGCGCGACGTCCTCGACGACACCCGCCGGCTCATCTTCGACCTGCGTCCGATGACGCTCGATGACCTCGGCCTGGTGCCGACGCTTCGGAAGTTCGTCAAGGAATTTGGGCAGCGCGCAGCCGTCAGCGTCCAGCTGCGCGTCGTCGGCGAAGAGACCCGGCTCCCGGGCGCGCTCGAACCGACCCTCTTCCGCATCATCCAGGAAGCGCTGAGCAATGCCCGCAAACACGCTCACGGGACAGCCGTGGAAGTGGTGATCGGTTTCCAGCCGAAAAGCGTCAGCGCCGTCGTCCGCGATGACGGCGTGGGAATGGACGTGGCCGCTGTCGAGGCCGGCCTGGACGGCACCCGCAACCTGGGTCTGATCTCGATGCGAGAACGGACCGAGCTCGAGAAGGGAAGGCTCGAGATCCGGTCACAACCGGGCAAGGGGACTGAGGTTCGGGTCACCTTCGATCTCTGATCGAGAGCGCCGCCGGGTTCCGCCCGGCGACAATGGGTTCATGCGCTTTCGCGTACTTGCGTGTGACTACGATCGGACAATCGCCCTGAAAGGGGTGCTGGTCGAATCCAGTCGCCGGGCCCTCCGCGAGGTGAGCACCACCGGCCGGAAACTCGTGCTCGTCACCGGGCGAACCCTCGAAGAGCTGCTTGACGTGTTCGACGATCTCGACCTTTTCAACCTGGTCGTGGTGGAGAACGGGGGTGTGCTCTACAACCCCAGGACCCGGGACGACCACGCCCTAGCTGCGTCGGTACGGCCTGAGCTCCTCGCTGGGCTGCGCCGTCATGAGGTGGAGCCACTGATCGTCGGCCGCGTGGTGGTGTCGACAGCCGCGGAAAACGAGCCCCTTCTCATGCGGGTCATCAGCGAAACCGGACTCGACCTCAAGGTCGCGATGAATCGCGATTCGATCATGGTCTTGCCCCCTGAGGTCGACAAGGGATTCGGTCTGCGGATAGCCCTCGCCGAGCTTGGCGAGGAATCCAGCCACGTGGTGGCGGTGGGCGATGGGGAAAACGACATCGCGCTCCTCGCTGCCGCCGGCGTTGCGGTTGCGGTCGAGAACGCCGTCGAGGAGCTGAAACAGCGAGCCGATATCGTGCTCACCGCGCCTGGTGTGGAGGGCATTCGCGAGCTGTGCACGTCTCTGGCCCGCCACGACCTTGCAGACCTCCTCGCGTCACCGGCGGCCCGGGAGGCGGGTTAGGAGACCGTGCTCAGCTGAGCTCCGGCCGGCCACGCCGCGTCGGCATGTGTCACTCCGTTGTCGCCGGTGACCGCCAGGTACGCGTCGACAATCTCAGGGTCGAATTGCGATCCCCGCTCGCGGCTCAGCACATCGAGGATCTGATCGTATGTCCGAGCGGGCGCGTACGGCCTGCCTGATTGCATGACATCGACGGCGTCCGCGACGGCAACGATCCGCGCGCCCATAGGGATATCGGCGCCCGCCAGACCGTCGGGATAGCCGCACCCGTCGAACCGCTCGTGATGATGACGGATGATGCTGCGCACGTCGTCCCAGGTGTCGATGCCGGCGAGCATCGCGGCCCCG
>DATMRA010000010.1:0-3463 GCA_035566535.1 Candidatus Acidiferrales bacterium
TCTTTTCGCGATATACCGCGAACCGCGGCGCGCGCTCCTCCCGCTCGTTCCGACTGTGCTGGCTGCGGGATGGGCCCCGCTGGTGCTGCTGCTGCTCGGACGCCTTCCCGGTAGCGTCGGCAGCACGCTCGGATCGCTCAACCCGTTGACCGTTGTGCTCGGCGCGCTGGTTATCGCGCTCGGCACGGAGTTTGGCGTTGTGCTGCTGGGTCGCTTCTACGAGGAGCGGCGGCGCGGCCTCGACCCGGACGCGGCGGCCGCCGCGTCGCTCGCCGGCGTGGGCCGCGCGATCCGCGTGTCTGCGCTGACCCTCGGCGCCGGATTTGCCGTGCTGGCGCTCAGCGGCCTCTTCCCCAACTCGCTGCCGCTGGTGGCCGACTTCGGACTGGCGGTGGTGATCGACCTCGCGCTGGCTGTCGCCGCGGTCTTTCTTGTGATGCTCCCTCTCGCTGTGGCGTTGGAGCGGCACCGCCCCTTGACCTTCGCGCCCGTGGAGGCGGCGCCGGCCGCCGCGCTGCCGGCCGTGACGAGGCCCAAGCCCGAGGCCCCGCGCGCCAGGAAGCGAACCGCGCCCACCCCGGTGGCAGAGGCGGAGCCTCAGCCGGACGCGGAGGCGATACCGGCTGCCGAGCCAGAGGTCACTGTGGAGCCGGAAGCCGCCCCTGCTCCGCACGCGCAACGGAGGTTGCCGGGCGTCTCCGGACGCCGACGTCCGCCGCGATCCGAGGAAACACCCGTCGAGCCGGAGCCGGACCCATCGCCTCCGCCGCCCCGCCGGCCCGGCGTATCCGGTCGCAAGCGCCGCCGCCGTTAGATCACGTTTGCCGTGTGCAACGCCCCCAGGGCCACGCTGACGATGAGCAGCGCCGCCGTCAGCGCCGCGATGGGCAGGAGCACGAACGCGAGCGCGTTGAGCGCGGGGAGGTCGTAGACGGCCTGGATGGCCAGCACGCTGAGCACGATGAACCAGGCCAGCACCGGCAGGGTGGCCCAGGCGACGGCTGAGGCGGCTGGAGGGCCGGCACCGCTGCCGAAGTGGAGCAGCAGCGCTTCGACCAGGGAGAGCACTCCGTAGACGGCCAGAGGAGGGAAGGCGTAGGCGCTGACCGCCAGGTAGGCCCGGCGATTGCGGCTGCGCCCCACCAGCACCGCGGCGGCGTCGACCAGCCAGGCCTGCAGCAGCCAGTACGCAACGAACAGCGCCGGCAGCGACAACGCCACTGCAAGCCCCGATGGCCCCCCAGTGACCAGGGCATTGGCTGCCGCGCCAGTCAGCAGCGATACCACCCCAGTGGCAACCACCGCGACGAGCCCACCGGTAACGCGAGGTGCCGCCGCCTCGCCGGCGAAGGCGCTGCGCGGATGCCGGACGACGGCCACCGGGTTCACAGCGCCACCGTACGGCATCGCGTGCGCGGCGCAGTTCAGAGTCGCCGCCCGCTGCGGTCATGGCCGCTCACCGCACAATTGACGCCGTGATCCACGTGCATCGGTCCGCGATGGCCGGCGTAGGCACGGCACTCGCGGTGATTGTGCTCAGTGCGTGCAGCAGCAGCAGCGCACACTCGACGTCGTCTGCCGGCGCGTCAGCGTCGACTTCCGCGGCTCCGCAGGCGGGGTGCGTCTCCCAGTCGCAGGCGCAGCAGATCTGGACGCAGGTCGACAACCAGCTCAACGCAATCGTCCTCGACCCCCAGCATGCTGGGCTGAGCAACGTCACCACGGGTAACGCGCTCGCGCAGGTGCAGCAGTACATACAGACCACGCTGGTGCAAGCGAACCTCACCGAGAAGGAGGTCGACCGGCTCGACGCACTGAACGTCCTCAGCGCCGGTTGCAACAACGGCACGCTGACAGTTCACGTGACGATGACGGTGGTTCGCGACGACTACCTGAATCCCGCGGGGAAGGTTGATCACAGCGATCCACAGGTGGGGGCGACCCTCCACCTGGACGAGTCGTACGTCCGCGCCGGGAGCGGCTGGAAGGAAAGCGATTTCACGAACCTGGACTCACCCAGCCAGACACCGCAGTTGGTGTCCGCGTAGCGGCCCACCCCTGATATACTTGGTTAGGTCAAATTGACCTAAATCCACTCGCCGGCAGCGGGCGGGCGGGGGAGTGGGCAGTGATCGCCAGCACAGCAGAAAGAACCACACAACGCGACGCTCTCCTGAGAGAGCGCATCACCAGTCTGCGCAGAGAGCGCAACGCAGTGATCCTCGCGCACAACTACCAGCTGCCCGAGGTGCAGGACATCGCTGACTTCGTCGGCGATTCACTGGGTCTCTCGCAGCAGGCTGCGAGCACAACAGCCGACGTGATCGTGTTCTGCGGCGTGCACTTCATGGCCGAGACGGCTGCGATCCTTTCGCCGCGGAAAACGGTGCTGCTCCCCGACCTGGAGGCCGGCTGTTCGCTGGCTGCGACGATCACCGCAGACCAGCTCCGGGAGTGGCGCGGGCAGCACCCGGGCGCTGTGGTGGTGTCGTACGTGAACACCACAGCGGAGGTGAAGGCCGAGTCCGATTACTGCTGCACGTCGTCCAACGCGGAGGCGGTGATCCGGAGCATTCCCGAGGATCGCGAAATCCTTTTCTGCCCGGACATGTTTCTGGGTGCACACCTCGAACGTGTCACCGGCCGCCGGATGCACATCTGGATGGGTGAGTGCCATGTGCACGCCGGCATCGACCCAGCATCGCTCGATGCAGAGCGGCGCCAGCACCCCGACGCTGAGCTGCTCATCCACCCCGAGTGCGGGTGCACGTCGTCGACCCTGTACCGCATGTCGTCAGGTGACATCCCCGGGCCGGCGACGGTGGTGACATCGACCGAGGGCATGGTGCGCCGCGCAACCGCATCGCCCGCGACGACGTTCATCGTCGCCACCGAAGTCGGGATCCTGCACCGCATGCACCAGCTGGCGCCGCAGAAGCAGTTCTTCCCTGCGTCGGAAGCTGCCATCTGCCCGTACATGAAGCTCATCACCATCGAGAAGGTCGCCAGCTCTCTCGAGCGCATGGCGCCGCGCGTCGTGGTTGAACCGACCGTGGCCGCGCGCGCTCGACGTGCCATCGACCGGATGCTGGCTGTGAGCGCAGGGCAGGTCGCAGCCGCGTAGGCTCCCACCTGATGGGAGCCACCGGGCCGCTGGTGCTGGCGGTCGATCAAGGAACCTCCGGCACCACGTGCCTCGCGGTGACCACCGACGGCGACGTGGTCGCCCGGGCATACCAGGAAGTCGCCGTTCGGTATCCGCGCGACGGCTGGGTGGAGCAGGACGCGATGGACCTGTGGACGTCCGTGTTGGCAGCGGCCAAGCAAGTCGTGAGCGGCCTGGAGCGCCCGCCCGTCGCCGTCGGCATCACAAACCAGCGCGAGACGCTCGTGGTGTTCGACCGCCGCACCCTGGAGCCGGTTGCGCCCGCGATCGTCTGGCAGTGCCGCCGCAGCGCCGCGA
>DATMRA010000011.1:0-25128 GCA_035566535.1 Candidatus Acidiferrales bacterium
AGTGCCGTCGCGATCGACTCCGCTCATGCGGGTGTTCGCCGAGAATGGCACGAACGTCCAGCCAGTTTCGCCGTCGACATTGGCGCCCATTCGCCTGGCCAACGCAACGATCGACCGCCCTTCGGGCGTGTCATCCGGCGCCGAGGCGAGCGCTGCAACCCTGACCAAGCGCTGGACGTCCACGCCTGCGGCGGGAAGGAACTCCGTTGCCTGACGATTTCCCAGCGTGATTGTTCCGGTCTTGTCGAGCAGGAGCGTGTCCACGTCGCCGGCCGCCTCGACCGCACGACCAGACATTGCCAGGACGTTCTTCTGCATGAGTCGATCGATGCCGGCGATGCCGATCGCCGACAGCAGCGCGCCAATGGTGGTGGGGATCAGACAGACCAGGAGCGCGATCAGCACTGTCACGCTCACCGAGGTGCCCGCGAAAACCGCAAACGGTTGGAGCGAGACCACGGCGAACATGAAAATGATGGTCAGCCCCGCCAGGAGGATATTCAGGGCAATCTCATTGGGCGTCTTCTGGCGTGACGCGGACTCGACCATGCGGATGATCCTGTCCAGGAACGTCTCGCCAGGATCCTGAGTGATTTCGATGACGATGCGGTCGGACAGCACACGAGTGCCCCCGGTCACGGCGCTCCGATCGCCGCCGGCCTCTCGGATGACTGGAGCCGACTCTCCAGTGATCGCGGACTCGTCGACAGACGCGATGCCTTCGGTGATCGTCCCGTCGCTCGGGATTACGTCGCCGGCTTCGCAGACAACGATGTCTCCCTTGCGAAGCTCCTGTGCCGGAACCGCTATTTCCTTGCCGTCGACGATCTTGCGCGCGATGGTGTCCGATCTTGTCCTGCGCAGTGTGGCGGCCTGCGCCTTGCCGCGGCCCTCGGCGACCGCCTCAGCGAAGTTCGCAAACAGGACCGTGAACCACAGCCACAACGCGATCTGGAAGACAAACCCGACGTCCTCGTTGTGGTTGGCCAGCCCGGTTACGAAGGCGTATGTCGTCATGACCGCGCCGATCAGCACGACGAACATGACTGGGTTGCGGGCCTGCCAGCGGGGATCCAATTTCTTGAAGGAGTCCCCAAGTGCCGGCAGCAGGATCTCGCGGTCCATGAAGCTCTTGCTGCGGCGGGTTCGCGATCGGGGAGCGGGGGTTTGTGGGCTCTCGGTTGCGCGCACGATGCTCATCGGTTCTTCCCTTCAACAGGCATGTCAGTGGAAGTGCCCGGCGGCCGCTTGGAAATGCTCGAGCAGTGGTCCCAGCGAGAGTGCGGGGAAGAAGGTGAGCACACCGACGATCACGACCACGCCGACGAGCAACACGGCGAACAGGGGGGTGTCCGTGGGCAAAGTGCCAGCGCCGGCAGGGACCGTTTTCTTCCTCACCATCACTCCGGCGAGGGCAACCATCGGGACGAACTCGAATACGCGGCCGAGGTACATCGCGATACCCAGCGTCGTGTTGTAGAAGACTGTGTTGCCACTCAAACCCGCAAACGCGCTGCCGTTATTGGCAGTTGTGGACGAAAACGCGTACAGGATCTCCGAGAAGCCGTGCGGGCCGGTGTTGAGCGGCCCGGCCTGACCCGGGGTGGTGAGGACTGCAATTGCTGTGAAGGCGAGAATCAGAAGCGGTGAGATCAGGATGGTCAACGCGGCGAGCTTGACGTCGCGTCCCTCGATCTTCTTGCCCAGGTACTCGGGCGTTCGGCCGACCATGAGCCCGGCGATGAAGACGGCGAGGATGGCGAAGACCAGCATTACGTACAGCCCTGCGCCGATTCCGCCTGGCGAGATCTCGCCGAGCTCGATGCCCACCAACGGGACGAGGCCCCCCACGGCGGTCATGCTGTCATGCGAAGAGTCGACCGATCCGGTTGACGTATTGGTTGTGGCTGCGGCGAATTCGGACGACTGGATCACTCCGAAACGAACCGACTTGCCTTCCATGTTGCCGCCTGCCTGCTGGTCCGTGGCCAGTTGCGTCACAGCAGTCGAATTCAACGCGCCGTTGCCGCGCTGCTCGGCGGTCATCGCGACCACGGTGAGCGACACGAAGATGATGCTCATCGCGGCCATGACGGCTACGCCCTGACGAAAGTTCTTGACCATCTTGCCGAACGTCATCGTCAGCGCGTATGGGATCAGGAGCAGCAAGAACATCTCAAAGGCGTTGGTGAAGCCATTCGGGTTCTCGAATGGATGCGCCGAGTTGGCGTTGAAGAAGCCGCCCCCGTTGTTGCCGAGGTCCTTGATCGCTTCCATCGAGGCCACCGGCCCTTGTGCAATCGTCTGCATCACTCCAGACAGCGTGTTGCCCGAGGTGTACTGCGAGAAGTTCTGAATCGCTCCCTGGGACACGAGGATGAGTCCCGCGACAACAGACAGCGGCAGCAGCACGTAGAGCGTGGCGCGCGTGATATCGACGTAGAAGTTGCGGAGCGTCTTGCCGGTGCGCCGGGAAAGGCCGCGGATCAGCGCCATCGCCAGTGCGACCCCGGTCGCGGCTGACAGGAACATGTGAAAGGCCAGCGCGAGCATCTGCGAGAGGTAGGTCATCGTCGACTCGCCGGCGTAGTTCTGCCAGTTGGTGTTGGTTGTGAAGCTGATGGCTGTGTTCATGGCCAGGTCCGGGGCAACTCCGGTCTGTCCGGCAGGGTTCAGCTGTGTCTGGAACGGCAGCTTGTCCTGCAGCCGCAGCAGGACGAACGTGAACACAAGGCTGACAACGGTGACCACCATTGTCGCGACCAGATAGCCCACCCAGGTCTGTTCGCTGTCTTCCTTCACCCCGATGACTCTGTAGATCAGTTTCTCGACGGGGTGCATGACACGGGTGAGAAACGTCCGCTCGCCCGCAAACACGCGAGCCATGTACACGCCGAGCGGCTTGGCGCACGCCAGGACGAGGAGAAAGACGAGGATGGCGCCGATGATCTCGATGATCATCAGAACTTCTCGGGAAGGAGCATTGCAGCCAGCAGGTAAACCGTGGTCAGGAGCGCGAGCACGCCTGCAACGATGTATCCGGTGAGGTCGTTCATATCTTGGTCAGCGCCCAGATGTAGCCGGCAGTCCCCAGGACCAGGACCAGCAGGACGAGGAGCTCAAGCAGGTCGATGTTCATGCGACGTCTCCATGCGGGCCTCACGCGGCCCGATTCCCACCTCGTTCCAAGCCACCCCTAGAGTGTCGACGCCAATCCGTGAACGCCGCGTTAACGGTTTCCGCGGTTCGCCGGGTTGTTAGTGCGGCATTGATCCGAAGCGATATCCGCGCCGGCCGACCGTGACGATGATGGTGGGGTTCGAGGGGTCCGCCTCGAGCTTCGCCCGCAGGCGCTTGATGAAAACGCGCAGGTACGTTCTGTCGCCCGCATACATCGGTCCCCATACTCGCGAGAGAAGCACCGAGTGCTCCATTGTCCGGCCGGCATTCTTCGCGAGTTCCACGAGCAGAAGGTATTCGGTCGGAGACAGCCGGATCTCTTCGCCGGCACGCGACACGGCGCGGTTGCCAAGGTCGATCGTCACGTCCTTATAGGAGATCGCCTGCCGGCGCTCGACCTGAACCCGGACGCGGCGCAGGACGGCGCGCACCCTCGCGACGAGCTCATCAGCGCCGAATGGCTTGGTGAGATAGTCGTCGGCGCCGAGGTCGAGCGCACGGACCTTGGCCTGCTCCTCGCCGCTCGCGGAGATGACGATCACCGACGGCCGCTGGCCATCCGGCAAACTCTCGAGGATCTGCCAGCCGTTGATGAACGGGAGGCCGATGTCGAGAAGGACGATCTCGTAGTGATCCTTGCTGAGCCTTTCGGTGCCAGCAATGCCGTCGCCGACAGCCGTCACTCGGTGACCGGAATCCTCCAGCGCCGACGCGACGATCCGGCGGAGCGAGGAGTCATCCTCGATCAGCAGGATCTCAGCGCCGCCCGTCCCGCTGCTCACGACCCTAGCTTAGGGTCGCCGGTGCGCCTCGAGGTCCGGAGGACTCCTCAACATCATCGGACAGTTCAGCTGGCTGAGCAATCTTGTCGGCACGAGTCTCAACTCTGGCGCGGTCATCGACATCGCGATCGGTCTCGTCGCGTGTCCGGTGCTCTACTACCAGACTGTTATCTCCCGCTTTGCCACCGCCACCACCGGCTCCCCCTCCGCTCTGAGGTCAATTCCAGGCTGCTCGCTGGGCATGGCAGAGTCCGGCCATGGTGCATGCCCCTGGCGAAGCCCCACCGGGAGCCCCGCCAGCTGCCTTGGTGGTCGACCACCTCAGCAAGCGCTTCGGGGACCGCACGGCGTTCCAGGACGTGTCCTTCATTGTCGCGTCGGGCGAAGTGTTCGGGTTTCTCGGACCCAACGGGGCGGGGAAGACGACCACGGTTCGGACTCTTGGAACGCTGATCGCACCAACATCGGGAACCGCGAGCGTCGCCGGCATACCTCTGACATCGGATAACGGACCAGAGATTCGCCAGCGCATCTCGGTCATGCCGGAGAACCCCGGCCTGTACCAGCGCCTCACGGTTGTTGAGAACCTGCAACTCTTCGCCGGCCTGTACGGCCAGCGCAACGCGGGTCCGCGCATCAACTCTGCTCTGGAGGCCGTCAATCTCACGGCGCGTGGGCACGATCTATGCGGCAGCCTCTCCAAAGGGTTGCGGCAGCGTGTTGGGCTGGCACGCGCGCTCCTCAACGATCCGGCCGTCATGTTCCTCGACGAGCCGACGTCCGGACTCGATCCAGTGGCGGCACGCGAGGTCCACGATCTGATCATTGGGCTGCGTCAACGTGGGGTCACGGTCTTCCTCACCACCCATCGGCTGGAGGAGGCGGAGCGCCTCTGCGACCGCGTTGCCATCCTCAACACCACGCTGCGCTTAGTCGGTAGGCCTGACGAGCTCCGCGAGAGCCTGTTCAGCCGATCCCTATTGGTTGAGACCTCGGCACCGCTGGCCGCGCCCGGTGACGTCTTCAACAGTGCAAACGGAGTCGAGAGCTGGCAAACCGAGGGAGAGAGCAGCTACGTCTTGAGCGTCGCCGACCCGCGGAATATCGCGCCGCACGTTGTCCGAGCGCTGGTCGCGGCAGGCGCCGACGTCGTCTCGATCACCGAGTCTCGTCACTCTCTCGAGGACGTCTACCTGCAACTGATCGACGAGGATCCCGAGGCATCGCGGCGATGAACTTCAGTTTTGGACGCCTCAGCGCTGTGCTCCGCAAGGAGTTGCGCGAGTACCGCCGCAGCCCCTTCATCGTCGGGACTATGGCGGTGCTCCCACTCGTGTTCCTGGTCGAGCCCTTGATCACCATCTTTCGCATCGGCCCGTCAGTCGGGGCGAATGCTGTAGAGAAGGCAGTCGGAGCCACGTTCCTGCTGCTGCTGATTGCGCCGGCGCTGCTCCCTGCTGTTATCGCCGCGTACTCCGTGGTCGGCGAGCGCGAGCAGGGAACCCTTGAACCCCTGCTGACCACCCCGCTCCGTCGCGAGGAACTGCTGCTCGGCAAGGCGCTCGGCGTCGTGGTTCCGGCGGTTGGCATCGCCTATGCTCTTTTCGCAGTTGTCCAGATCTGCGCCCGGCTCTTCGCCAGCAACCCGGCTGTGGTCTCGGCGCTGGGGCAAGGGCCCCATATCCTGGCCGAGATTCTGTTTGCGCCACTCCTGGCAGGATGGTCGATCTGGGTCGGCATCGGCATCTCGGCGCGAGCCAGCGACGTGCGAGTTGCTCAGCAGCTGGGAACGCTCTCGAGCATTCCACCGCTTGCGGCCGTGGCCTTGGTGTCCTTCAACGTGTTCACCCCGAGCGTCACCCTCGCGGTGGTGTTCGCATTGGTGCTGCTGGTGGCCGATGTCATCTTGTTTCGCATCGTCGCGGCGTTATTCGACCGCGAGCGCCTCATCACCGGTGCTCGGGCGCAGCGACCGTCAGATGACGGCGGCCACGTTCCCTCGCCGCCCGGTACGGTGCGACGTATCCCGCGCACGGGAGGGACCGACGATGCGTGACGGGATGGTGGCAGGGATTCTGGGTGGTTCTGGCAACCACGTCGTCCAGATCATCATCGGCATCGCGGTGGCCGCTGCGCTCATCGGCTCCTTCCTGCTGCGCGCATGGGGTCGACGCGGCAGTGACGCCCGCGCCGCTGCAGCGGCTGCGAGCCGACATGACCCCGACCTACACCGCGCACACGAGGGAGCTACGAGCGACGCGACAGTTAGGTTGGTTCGAACCTGGGGCGGGATCGGCATTGGTGCGCAGAATGAGCAGTGGAATATCGCGATCGACGGCATCGTGGTCGGCTCGATCGCTAACAAGGAGACAGTCGAGGTAGCTGTAGAGCCCGGGTCCCATACTTTGCGGCTCGGGTCCGGCAGGCACCGCAGTGCTGAGCGTTCGTTGGACGTCGCGCAGGACGAGGTCGCCGGCTTCAGCTGCCACGGTCCGAGGTTCTGGCCAGTGTTAGTGGCGGCACTTATCAATCCCGACCTGTGGATATCACTCAGACCGGAGTGAGATTGGGGCCACGACTGAGCGAGATGGATTGTGGGATCTCAGCCGAAGTGACTCGCCAACGGGAGCTCGTACCACATGCCGTGCCGGCCCTGGAACTCAGCCGGACCACTGGCAACGAACCCGGCCTTTGCAAGCACCCGTTGAGAGGCGACATTCTCGTGGCTTACCGCCGCCCTCAGTGTCCGCAGCTCGTACTCCACACCGGCAATCCTGCATAGGTCCTGCAGTGCGGCTGTCGCGGCACCACGACCTGCTACGTGTTGCGCAACGCGAAAACCGACCTCCGCAGTCCCGTCCGCTACACGGTAGAGATTGAAACGGCCCACCACCCTCGCGTCTCCGTCGACGAGTACGTGATACACGGCGACTCCGGCATCCTGCTCGGCCAAGAGCGCACGGTATAACTCCGCGAAGCCTGCAAAGAAGTCGTCGCCACGATCGCTGATCGACTTGGTGAAATAAGCGCGGTTCGCTCGTTCGAATTCGAGGACAGCGGTCTCGTGGTCAGGGCGCAGGCGCTGGAGTTCGAACACGCGTCAAATCTACGCGCTCAATAGCGGACATCTACAACCACGCGAGCGCGGGAGTCCTTGTCCGCGACGGCCGTCGCCGGCTGATCGCGTCGACGACGCGTCCATGAAAGTCGCGCCGAGGATGAGGGTGAGGCCCGTGTGGCCCTGCCGCCGGTCCGAGTGAGAAGGATCTGCCTTCTCCCTTTCCGGACGGGGTCTGCTCCATCCGTGCGCGCAGCGCACATCGGCGCGACATTAGGAGCGCCGAGGATGAGGGTGAGGACCGTGTGGCTCTGCCGCCGGTCCGAGGGAGAAGGATCTGCCTTCTCCCTATTGATGGAACGGGGTCCCCGGCCAATCAAGCAGATGAGCGTCCCGATCAAAAAGTGCACGGGGCGCAGATTGGCTGGGGAGGAAGGATTCGAACCTTCGAGTGGCGGATCCAAAGTCCGCTGCCTTACCACTTGGCGACTCCCCAATAGGACGATCGTATCGAGGGTTTGACCGGCACGCGCGCGCCTCGTGCGGAAATGGGGCAGATCGAGGGCGAGCGCATCCGTATACTCGCGCCACATGGCCAACGCTCCCCGGGTGGTCATCCTCGCCGCCGGGCAGGGCACACGAATGCGCAGCGCCATCCCCAAGGTGCTCCATCACCTGGGTGGCCGTCCCCTCATCTCGTACTCGCTCGACACGGCTGCGGCGGTCGGCCCGGAGGCTCCGATCGTGGTGGTCAACCCTGCTCACCCCCAGGTCCACGAGGCTCTGAAGGGCGCGGCGGAGCTCGTTGAGCAGCCCGTGGCGCGGGGTACCGGCGACGCTTTACGGTCCGTTCCCGAGGGGATGCGTCCTTCGGGCGACGTGGTTGTCTTGAGCGCCGACGTTCCACTCATCCGACCCGAAACGGTGCTCCGCCTCGTCGCCGCGCACGAGGGGTCGGGCGCCGCCGCGACGCTGTTGACGTGTTTCCCGGAGCAGCCCGCCGGGCTCGGCCGCGTGATTCGAGACGGCCAGGGTCGCGTCGAACGGATTGTCGAGGAGCGAGATCTGCCCCCCGCCAGCAATTCACCCGAGGTCAACGCCGGCGTGTACGTCTTCACTGGCGCGAAGCTGTGGCCGGCCCTGGACAAGCTTTCGGCGGACAACGCGCAGAGGGAGTACTACCTCACCGACGTCATCGAGCTGCTCGGCGGCGGCGAGGCCGTCGTCATCGACGACGCAACCGAAGCGCTCGGGATCAATGACCGGCGCCAGCTGGCGGTAGCCGAGGCAGTCCTACGCCAGCGCACCCTTGACGCTCTGATGCTGGCCGGGGTCACGATCGAGGACCCGGCAACGACCTACATCGATAGCGGCGTCCAGGTGGGGCCGGATACGGTCATCCGGCCGATGACCCAGCTTCGCGGCGCGAGCGTCCTGGGCCGTGACTCCGAGGTGGGGCCCAGCGCGCAGCTTCGCGACGTTCGCGCCGGCGATCGCGTGGTGATCGGCTCGTCGCTGCTCGAGGCGTGTGAGCTCGGCGACGACGTCCATATTGGCGCCTACTGCCGCGTTCGGCCAAATACCGTTTTGGGTTCCGGGGTACAGTTGGGGACGCATGCTGAGGTCAAGAACAGCACGATCGGCCCTGGAACGCGCCTCAACCACTTCTGCTGCGTGCTCGACAGCGACGTCGGACGCGACGTCAATATCGGAGCCGGCACCGTGACCGGCAACTTCGATGGCACGGAAAAACATCGGACCTGGATCGGCGATGGGGTCTTTGTGGGTAGCAACAGCACGCTGGTTGCGCCGGTCCGCCTCGGCGAGGGTTCGTACGTCGCGGCGGGGTCGGTGGTCACGACCGACGTGCCCCCGGGTGCCCTTGCGATCGGCCGCGCCCGACAGCGGAACGTGGCTGGGTGGGTCGAGCGTCGCCGCGGCGTGAAGGCATGAGCGAACCCAACCCGTACGGCGAACTGATGCTGCTCTCCGGCACGGCCAATCCCGAGCTCAGCGAGCGCATCGCGCGCGAGATGGGCATGCGCCTCGCCGAGATGGAGCTGACCCGGTTCGCCGACGGCGAGTTCGACGTGAAGATCGGCGAGTCCGTTCGCGGTCACGACGTCTTCCTGCTCCAGCCCACCTGCCACCCGGTGTCGGAGAACCTGATCCAGCTGTTCATCATCCTGGACGCTCTGCGCCGCGCCTCGGCGTCGCGCATCACCGCGGTGATCCCGTACTACGGATACCAGCGCAAGGAGAAGAAGACTCAACCGCGCGACCCGATCAGCGCCAAGCTGATGGCCAACATCATCGAGCTGGCGGGCGCCAATCGAGTCATCTGTGTCGACCTGCACGCCGAAGCCATCCAGGGGTTCTTCGACATCCCGGTCGACGCGCTCACCGCCACAAAGATCCTGGCGCGTCGCGTGCGCGAGCGTCACGGACACGACGTCGTCATCGTCTCACCGGACACCGGCGGCGCCTTGCGCGCACGTCGAATGGCCCGCATCCTGGACGCTCCGATCGCCATCATCGACAAGCGCCGCCCGCGCGATGATGCCGTGGAGGTGATCAATGTCATCGGCGATGTGGCCGGCCTGAAGGCGGTGATCGTCGACGATCTCATCTCCACCGGTTCCACGCTCGCGGGAGCGGCCCTGGCGCTGCGCGACAAGGGTGCGACGGGAGTTGACGTGGTCACCACGCATGGCGTCTTCACCGAGGGCTCTCTGCAGCGGCTCCACGAAGCGCCCATCGATGAGATCTGCGTCACCGACACGATTCCATTCCCCAACGTGCAGCGCGCCTTCGACGATGCCCCCAAGCTGCGAATCCTCAGCGTTGCGCCGCTCATCGCCGAAGCCATCGTGCGCGTGCACGAGGGCCGCAGCGTGAGCGAGCTGTTCCGATGAGCCCGTCAGACCCTCGACTGACGACGCCGTTCAGCGCTGAGGGATCGATCACCGGAAGGATGGTTGCTTGACCGTTCTCCTCGTCCTGCTGATCGCAGGAATCATCATCGCGGCGTTCGCAGCATTGGCGGAAACGACGCTGACCAGCGTGAGCCGGATTCGCATGCGCAGCCTGGCCGAACAGGGCGATCGAAGAGCCCGGATCGTCGTCCGGCTGCACAACGATCCCAACGCATATCTGTCGACGATCCTGAGCCTCAATACGACGGCCGTGATCGTCGCGTCAACTGCGACGGCCATCCTCGTCGACCAGTACCTCCACACGGTGCCCCAGGTGGTCGGAGCCATCGTGCTCTCCTTGTTCGTGCTGATCTTCTGCGAGATCGCACCCAAGTCGCTCGCCCTCCGCTTCAACGAGAGTCTTGCGTTGCGGCTGGCGCGTCCGGTGGCGCTGATCACAACCGTGTTGCGGCCGCTCGTCGGAGGGCTCACCGCATTCAGCCGTCTGCTTGTGCGCGCGGCCACACCGGGGCGCAACGTCCGCGGCCCGTACGTGACCGAGGATGAGCTGATCATGCTGGTGCAGATGGGGGCGCAGGAAGGCGTCGTCGAGCAGGAGGAGCGCCAGATGATCGCCGGCATCCTCGAGATGACCGACAAATCGGTGCACGAGGTGATGGTGCCGCGGGTCGACGTGGTGGCCGCAGATGTCACGAGGTCAGTCGCCGACATCATCCAGATCATCATGGACAGCGGCCACTCGCGAATTCCCATTTACGAGGAGAACATCGACAACGTCGTCGGTGTCATCTATGCAAAGGACCTGCTCAGGCAAGGCGTCCGGGCGGACGAGAAGCGACCGCTGCGCGACCTGGTTCGCGAGCCGTTCTTCACCCCCGAGACTAAGCACGTCGGTGAGTTGCTGAGCGAGATGAAACGGAGGGTGCACATCGCAATCGTGATCGACGAGCACGGTGGCACCGCCGGAATCGTGACCTTCGAGGACCTCATGGAGGAGATCGTCGGCCCGATCCGTGATGAGTACGACACCGGCGAGGCCGAAGAGGTGCAGTTCCTCTCCGAGTCGGAGGTACTCCTCAACGGGCGTTACCCCATCGACGACATCAAGGATCTGCTCGACATCGACCTGGGCGAGGTCGAGGCCGACTCGGTGGGTGGCCTGGTGTATGAGCGACTCGGTGAGATTCCCAAGGTTGGCGCCAAGGTGCAACTCGGTGACGCGACGCTGATCGTTGAAGAGGTACGCCGGCAGCGAATCCAGCTGGTGCGCATCACCAGTCCACGTCCATTCCTGCAAGAGAAGAGCTCGCGCGACGGCCAGGTTGTCGAGCAGCCACTGATGCCAGCCGACGTCGACCGCGCGGCGCACTGACGTCACCTGGGCGGCGGACCATGGCGACGTACAACGACGAGGGCATCGTGCTGCGCAGGATCGACTACGGCGAAGCCGATCGCATTCTCACTGTGCTCACGCGTGCACATGGCAAGATCGGTGTGATCGCGCGCGGGGTTCGGCGGCCTCAGAGCCGGCTGGCATCGCGGACCGATCTCTTCGTGCGCAGCCACATGCAGCTGGCCAAGGGGCGCGGTGAGCTGGACGTTCTGGCCCAGGCAGAGCCCATGGCCACGTCGCTGCACACCGGCGATGCGCGCAGGGCTGCGTGCGCTGCGTTGTGCGCCGAGCTCACCGATCGCGTGTTGGAGAGCCATCATCCAGACGAGGAGATCTATACCCTGGTGGCGGACGCGCTGCAAGAGTGTGCAGATGTGAATCGCGATCCACGGGCGGCGGTCATCTGGTTTGGCCGGCGCATGATCGACCGCCTCGGGTATGCGCCTCAGCTGCACGAGTGCGTCGGGTGCGAACGCCGTCTCAGCGAGCGCAGCGCGCATTTCAGCGCGGCGAGCGGCGGCCTGCTCTGTCCGGAGTGTGCATCGCGCGATGCGGAGGCCATCGAATGCACAGCGCGGGCGATCAAGGTCCTGCGTGTTGCGGCGATGGGTGATGCAGCGCTCTGGGGCCGGCTCGTGCTCGATGCGCCGACGCTGTCGGTGCTCGAACACGTGACGGAGGCCGAGCTGGCGCACCATCTCGACCGCCGGTTGCGCTCTTTCGACGTGCTGCGGGCCATCGAGGGTGGGAGCCGCCGGGTGGCTGCAGCACAGTTAGACTGACGCGCCGTGTCCGAGACAGCGCGTCCCAATGATCTAATCGAGCGCCTGGTCTCGCTGTGCAAACAGCGTGGCTTCGTCTTCCCGTCGAGCGAGATCTACGGCGGTCTCAATGCGGTGTACGACTTCGGGCCGCTGGGTGTGCGCCTGCGCAAGAACATCCGCGAGCGCTGGTGGCGGCGCATGGTTGATCTTCGTGACGACGTCGTGGGCATCGAGACGGCCGTGTTGATGAACCCGAAGGTGTGGGAGGCGAGCGGTCACGTAGGCAGCTTCACAGACCCTCTGGTCGACTGCACGGGCCCTTGCAAGAAGCGGTGGCGAGAGGACCACCTCGCGGACGAGCGCGTGGCGCGCGGCAAACCGCCGAATGCGCCCGGCTGCCCGGAATGTGGGGGAGCGCTGACGCCCGCGCGACAGTTCAACCTGATGTTCAAGACGTTTATCGGCCCGGTCGAGGAGGATGCCGCTCAGATCTGGCTGCGTCCCGAGACCGCGCAGGGCATGTTCGTGAACTTCGCCAACGTGGTGAACGCGACACGGCAGCGACCACCGTTCGGTATCGCGCAGATCGGCAAGGGATTTCGCAATGAGATCTCTCCGGGCAACTTCATCTTCCGGCTGCGCGAGTTCGAGCTCATGGAGATGGAGTGGTTCTGCCAGCCGGGCACCGACCGAGAGTGGCACGAGTACTGGAGCAACGAACGCCTGGGATGGCACATCGATGACCTGGGTGTGCGTCAGTCGAGCCTCCGGTTGCGGCCGCACGCCGCAGGGGAACTCTCCCACTACAGCACGGCCACGAGCGACATCGAGTACCTGTTTCCATTCGGTTGGGGCGAGCTCGAAGGCATCGCCGACCGCACCGACTACGACCTCAAGACCCACATGGAGCACAGCGGTCGCGATCTGTCGTATTTCGACCCGCAGACCAACGAGCGATACGTGCCCTACGTGATCGAGCCGGCAGTCGGCGTGGATCGCATCTTCATCACACTGCTGGTCGACGGCTACGACGAAGAGGAGGTGCGGGGCGAGAAGCGAGTGGTCATCCGGCTCCATCCGGACGTCGCTCCGGTGCAGGTGGCGGTGCTTCCGCTTTCGAAGAAGGCCGAGCTCACGGAACCAGCGCGGAAGATCGAGCACGATCTCCGAGCCAGCTTCGCCACCGAATACGACGAGACGCAGTCGATCGGGCGGCGCTACCGCCGCCAGGATGAGATCGGGACGCCCCTGGCCGTGACCTTCGATTTCGACTCGATCCAGGACCACGCGGTCACCATCCGCGAACGCGACGGCATGACCCAGGTGCGCGTTCCCCTTGACGGCCTCGCGCAGGCGCTGCGTGACCAACTGGATGACTCTCGACGACGCGCCCTCGCGCGCGCCCGCAGGGCGTCCGAGTAAGCGGCGTACCGCAGCCGTGCCGGCTCGTCGAGTTCGCACCGACGCAGTGGCGGCCGACGTCCTTGAGCTCCTTGCACTCGGTGACGATCCAGACCTCGAAGTGGTGCTCCAACGGATCCTTCAGGCCGCACGCCGCCTGGTGGGTGCGCGCTACGCGGCTCTCGGTGTCCCTGATGGACGTGGTGGCTTCGCGCGCTTCGTGACTTCGGGTATCAGCGAGAAGAGAGCTGCGCAGATTGGGGATCTGCCTCGTACGCACGGCGTTCTGGGAGTGCTGCTCGAGGAGGGGCCGATCCTTTTGGCCGACATCCGAAAGCATCCGAGATTCGGCTACTACCCGACGCACCACCCGGAGATGACGGACTTCCTGGGCGTCCCCATCACTCATCGCGGCGAGATATTGGGCAATCTCTTTGCCAGCGGACACCGCAGCGCACGGTTCAGCAAGCAGGACCAGCGGGCACTCGAAACGCTGGCGGCGTACGCAGGGGTTGCCATCGCAAACGCCGACCTGTACACGCGGGCACAGCAGCTGGCCGTGATCGAGGAACGCAACCGCGTCGTTCGCGAGCTGCACGATGCGGCAACCCAGTCGTTGTTCAGCCTGGTGTTCGCGGCTCGCGCCGCCGCGCTGTCGACGCGCGACGAAACGGCTCGCGCCGCTCTGCAGGGTTTCGAGCAGCGAACCTCGGCTGCGTTGCAGGAGTTGCGCCAGCTGGTGCACGCGCTCCGCCCCAAGAGCTTGGAACGCGACGGGCTGCCATCCACGCTCACGGACCACGCCGACGCGCTGCGCCGTGGTGGCGCCGACGTGCAGGTGGACGTGGATCCGGTTGCCCACCTGTCCCTCGACGAGGAGCACGCACTGCTGCGCATCGCTCAAGAAGCCCTCAACAACGCGATGCGCCACGCGTCCGGGGCGGCTGTGAAGGTGAGCCTGCGGCGGACCGGAAACGCAACGGTGCTACGGGTCCGCGACGAGGGACCCGGCTTCGATCCGAGCGCATTACGCCGGACTCGACGCAGCCTCGGCATGTCGACGATGCGCGAACGCGCCGCCCAAATCGGCGCGCGTCTCGAGGTGCAGAGCGCGCCGGGGACCGGGACCGCTGTCATCGTTCGCCTGCCCACGCGGAAGCCGGGCGCATGACCGCGGCCATCCGCGTTCTCCTGGTGGACGATCACGCCGTCGTTCGTGAAGGACTTCGCGCCTTTCTCGCGCTTCAGGAGGGGATAGATGTGGTGGGTGAAGCGGGCAACGGCGAAGAAGCCGTACAGCTCGCCTCGCGTGTCGCCCCGGACGTCGTGCTCCTCGACCTGGTCATGCCTGCAGGGGACGGGCTATCCGCGCTCCATCGGCTGCGAGCCACCGCGCCGGACGCTCGCGTGCTGGTGCTGACGAGCTACGCGGATGACAGCCAGATCTTTGCAGCCACTGCGGCCGGCGCCGCCGGTTACCTGCTCAAGGACGTCGATCCCGGCGAGCTTGCCGCCGGGATTCGGGCCGTCCACGCGGGGCATCCCGCGCTGCATCCGTCGGTGGCCGCCCGGCTCATGCGCGGCGCCGGCGTGCCAGGGGGAGCTGGAACGCTCACGCCGCGTGAGCGCGATGTACTGGCGCTGGTCGTGGAAGGCCTTGCCAACAAGCAGATCGCCAGCCGGCTCGGGATCGGGGAGAAGACGGTCAAGACGCACATGAGCCGTGTGCTGAGCAAGCTCGGCGTCGACGACCGCACCCAGGCTGCCGTACTCGCCATCCGCAGCGGGCTGCTCGATTAGACGCATCCGCCGAAAGGCGGACCTGACAATGCGACCGACGGCCGACGCCTTTCGCCGGCAGATGGCCGCACGATGTGTCGACATGGTCCATCGGCTACGCGCATGCCTCGGCTGAGCGGCACGACAGTACTGATAACGGGGGCGTCACGTGGCCTCGGCCGGGCGCTTGCCCTTGCCGCCGCCCGCGAAGGCGCAACCCTCGCTTTGTGCGCGCGCGGGTCCGAGGATCTCGAGGCGGTCGCCACCGCATGCCGGCAGCACGGGGGAGACGTGCTTGCGGTAACAGCGGATGTGGCCGAGCCGCGGGATGTTGAGCGCCTTGCCAGCACTGCGCTCGCACGCCTTGGCGTTATCGACATCCTCGTCAACAACGCGTCGGAGCTCGGGCCTGTGCCGCTCCCCCACCTCACCGATGCACCGCCGTCCGCGCTGGAGCCGGTGTTGCGTACCAACGTACTCGGACCGCTCCGCCTCACCCAGGCGGTACTCGGCGGCATGCTGCTGCGCGGCCGCGGCCTGGTCGTCAACATCAGCTCCGATGCCGCGGTCAACGGCTATCCGGGCTGGGGCTTGTATTCCGCGTCGAAAGCAGCGCTGGATGCGCTGACCCGAAGCTGGGCGGCAGAGCTGGAAGGCACCGGTGTGCGCGTGATCAGTGTCGACCCAGGTGACATGGATACGGCCATGCATCGCGCCGCGATCCCGGACGCGGACCCGTCGGAGCTGGCTCGTCCCGGCGACGTGGCGGAGCGCCTGATCGGCCTGCTTGCAGGCGTCGTCCCCGAGGCGGACCGCGTGGAGGCGGCAAGCCTGCCGTGATCGCACCGCCTGCGCAGCTCAGGGCGGCGCTGCCGGCGGAGTTGCGGGGTCTCCGCCGTGATGGAGCGAAGCTCTGCGTGGTCGACAGAAACACGCGGCGCATCGCGCATACGACTGTGGCGCAGCTCGATCATCACGTCAAAGCCGGCGACGCGCTGGTGGTCAACTCCAGCCGCGTGGTGCCGGCCGCCCTTGCGGTGCGACGCGCGGACGGAAGCACCGTGCAGCTGCGGCCGGCGATGCAGCGCCCGGACGGCTGGGACGCGCTGGCAGTCGAGATCACCGCGCCGCATCGCAACGTCACGCTCGACATCGCAGAGACGCTGATTGCCCCCGGCGGACTGCGCCTGCGCGTGATCTCACGCCGCGCGAGCGCACCACTTCTCTGGCGCATCAACATCGAAGCGGGCGACGGTCTTGATGCGCTCCTCCGGGATGGCGAACCCATCCGCTACTCGTACGTGCCGCACCATGTGCCGCTCGAGCACTACCAGACCGTGTACGCCACCATTCCTGGATCCGTCGAGACCCCGTCCGCCGGACGGCATCTCACGTGGGAGCTGCTCAATCGCATGCGCGCCAAGGGCGTCCGCGTGGCGGACATTGTGCTGCACTGCACGATCAGCTCCATGCAGGATGACGATGTCGACGCGCGCAAGCCGCTCATCGAAGAATGGTTTCGAGTCAACGAGGGTGCGGCGGAGGCAGTCAACAGCGCACGTCGCGTCATCGCCGTCGGTACCACGGTGATCCGTGCGTTGGAGAGCACCGTTGACGCGAAGGGTACGGTCCATCCCGCGGAAGGCTGGACTGATCTCGTGATCCGGCCGGACTCGCGCCTGCGCGCCGTCGACGGCCTGCTCACGGGCTTGCACGAACCACCCGCGACGCACCTCGACATGCTGCGCGCTGTAGTTGACGCCGACCTCCTGGAGCGCGCCTATGCCGAGGTGCGCGAACGCGAGTACCTCTGGCACGAGTTCGGCGACGCCATGCTCATCGTGTAAGGCCTGCAGCCAGGCGCACGCGATCCATCAGGCGGGCCGTTCCGACGGAGTCGTCGAGCGAACGCGGTGGCTCAGAGTCGCTGAGAACACTCGCCGCGAATGCTTCCACCATCAGCTGATAGGGGTCGTGTGGATCGCGCCATGCGGTGAACGGCTGCTCGACACGCCGGACAGAATCGGCGCACACCAGTTCCATCACCTGGTGCTCGGGCGCCTCGAAGCTCGCCCACGTGGTCGCCTCGGCCCCTGTGCCAAAGCTCAGCACGGTCGCCACGCTCATGTCGACGCCGACCTCGTGCGCCACCGCGTGCACGGAGGCGGGCTCCCCAAGGAACCAGCGCGCGACGTCGAGTGTGTAACAGCCGACGTCGAGCAGCGCGCCGCCGCCGAGTTCGACCCGCCAGCGGTAGTCGTCGTCTTTCCGGAGCGTGAACGAGAACGCGGCGTGCAGGTAACGAACATCACGGGCGGCATCGTGCAACGCGATCATGCGTGGGTGGAAGCGGTACATGAACGCTTCCATGAGCGTGCGCTGGTGTTGGGAGGCGGCAGCGGCCATCGCCTGCACGTCGGTCGCATTCAACCCCAGCGGTTTCTCGCATAGCACGTGCTTGCCCGCCTCCAGTGCCGCGATCGTCCAGGGTCGGTGCGCGTGATTGGCCAGCGCCACATAGACGGCGTCGACGTCGGGATCGCTGAGCAGCGCTTCATACGTGCGATGCACCGTGGGGATACCGTGGCGGGCAGCCATCGCCTCGGCCCGCGCCGGCTCGCGGCTCGCGATTGCGACCGGCGTGGCATTCCGTGACGCAAGCATCGCCGGTATCAGCGCTCGATCCGCAATGGACGCGGCGCCGAGCACGCCGACTCGCAGACGGTCGGCCGTCACGCGGCGGCCGCCGGGCCCACGCCGGTCAGGTCGCGCGCAGGGGCGCAGAGCACCAGGATCCTCACTCGCACTCACCGCCCGCCATGCCGCGGCCATCGTAGGGCGTGGGCCTTTCCAGCGTAGACGCGGGTCGAGGCTCGCCGGGGCGGTGTTACCCTCACGCGATGCCCGTCGGTACCAAGCGTCCGTCTACCGGTCAACGAAAGCAAGCAAAGGCACCTGCACGGGCCAAGGCTGTGAGCGCCAACGGGCGGGCCCGGCGCCCGACGACGCACAAATGGGTGTATCGCTTCGAAGAGGGCAACGCATCGATGCGGGACCTTCTGGGCGGCAAGGGTGCGGGCGTCGCCGAGATGACGCGCGCGGGGCTCCCGGTCCCACCCGGCTTCACCATCACCACCGAGGCGTGCAACGCGTTCTACGCGAGCGGCCGGCGGTTCCCCACGGGCATGTGGGAACAGGTCATCACCGCGCTCCGACACGTCGAGAAGAAGACGGGCAAGGGATTCGGTGATGCGCGCAATCCGCTCTTGGTCAGCGTGCGCAGCGGAGCGAAGTTCTCGATGCCCGGGATGATGGACACGGTCCTCAACCTCGGACTCAACGCGACGACGCTCCAGGGTCTGGCGAAGCTCACCGACGACCGCCGTTTCGCCCTCGACGCGTATCGCCGGTTCATACAGCTCTTCAGCAAGATCGTGCTCGGTGTCGACGGAGCACTCTTCGAGGAGGCACTCGACGCAGTCAAGCGGCGGAGACGCGCCAAGACCGACGCCGACCTGAAACCCGCCGCCCTGGAAGAGGTGATCGCAGAGTACCGCGAGATCGTGCGCCGCCATGGAAGCGGGGAGTTCCCCGAGGACCCGATGGCCCAGCTCCGCGCAGCGATTGGTGCCGTCTTCTCATCGTGGAACAACAGGCGCGCCGTCGACTATCGCAACTACAACCACATCCCGCACGACCTCGGCACCGCGGTGACCGTGCAGTCAATGGTGTTCGGCAACATGGGCGACGACTCCGGGACCGGGGTTGCGTTCACGCGCGATCCGTCGACCGGCGAGAAGAAGCTCTTCGGCGAATACCTCATCAACGCGCAGGGCGAGGATGTCGTCGCCGGAATCCGTACCCCCAAGCCGATCTCCGCGATGGCCAAAGAGCTACCCCAGGCGTATCGGCAGTTCGAACAGATTGCGCGCAAGCTGGAGCGGCACTACCGCGACGTGCAGGACATGGAGTTCACCATCGAGCGCGGCCGTCTCTGGATGCTGCAGACGCGCAGCGGCAAGCGCACCGCGGAGGCAGCGGTGAAGGTCGCGGTGGACATGGTGCGCGAGCGCCTCATCAAAAAGCAGGAGGCCGTGCTTCGCGTCGAGCCCTCGCAGGTGGATCAGTTGCTGCACCGGCGGATCGACCCCGCATCGAAGGTCGAGGTGCTCGCCACCGGTCTCGCCGCGTCACCCGGCGCGGCCTACGGCAAAGCCGTATTCGACGCCGATCGCGCAGAGGAGCTTGCGAAGAAAGGCGAGCAGGTGATTCTCGTGCGCATCGAAACCAATCCGGACGACGTGCACGGCATGATCGCGGCGCAGGGCGTGCTCACGTCCCGTGGCGGAAAGACATCACACGCGGCGGTGGTTGCGCGTGGCATGGGCAAGCCATGTGTCGCGGGGGCAGAGTCGGTGAAAGTGGATCTCGTGAAGCGGCAGTTCATCGCCGGCGGGACCACCATCAAGGAAGGCGAGGCGTTCACCATCGACGGCAGCACTGGTCGCGTCATCGCTGGGCGGGTGCCCATGCTCGAAGCCGAGATCTCGGCGCAGTTGGAAGAGTTGCTGCGCTGGGCAGACAGCTTCCGGCGTCTCGAGGTATGGGCCAACGGTGACTACCCGCAGGATGCGGAACGCGCGCGTGGCTTCGGCGCGCAGGGCATCGGACTCTGCCGCACCGAGCACATGTTCATGGAGCAGAACCGGCTGCCGATCGTGCAGCGGATGATCCTTGCTGCGGACGCGACGGAACGGCGCCGCGAGCTGGACAAGCTCTTGCCTTTTCAGCGCAATGACTTCTACGGCATCCTCAAGGCGATGCGCGGCCTGCCGGTGATCATCCGGCTCATCGACCCGCCATTGCACGAATTCCTCCCATCGCTCGAGGACCTGCTCGTCGAGGTCACGCGCGCGCAGGCGCTGGGCAAGCCCGAATCAGAGTGGCGCGAGCAGGCGCGGCTACTGGCTGCGGTGCGCGACCTGCACGAGCAGAACCCGATGCTGGGGCTGCGCGGTTGCAGGCTGGGACTGCTGTTTCCCGAGATCATCGAGATGCAGACCCGCGCCATCATCGAGGCCGCCGTGCGACTCAAGAAGGAGCGCGTCGACGTGCACCCGGAGATCATGGTGCCCTTGGTGAGCATCGTCGAAGAGCTTCGCCGCACGCGCGAGCGCATCGACGCAACGGCGCAGAGCGTGTTCGCCGAAACCAAGTCGACCGTGCGCTACAAGGTGGGCACGATGATCGAGCTGCCGCGCGCGGCGCTGACCGCCGCGCAGATCGCCGAATGCGCCGAGTTCTTTTCATTCGGCACGAACGACCTGACACAGACAACCTTCGGCGTGTCGCGCGACGACGCGGAGGGCAAGTTCCTCCTGAAATACGTTGAGGACAAGATCCTGCCGGTCAACCCGTTCGAGACGCTGGACCGCGACGGGGTGGGCCGCCTCATGGGCATCGCAACCGCGGAGGGCCGGCGGGGGCGACCGTCGTTGAGTGTGGGCATCTGCGGCGAGCACGGAGGTGACCCCGACTCCATCGCGCTCTGCGAGGAGCTCAACCTCGACTACGTCTCGTGCTCGCCGTACCGCGTCCCGGCTGCGCGGCTGGCCGCGGCCCACGCCCGGCTCGCCCGGGTGGAGCGCGATCGCTAGTCCGCACGACGGAGCGGAGTTTCCGCGTGAAGTGGAGACCGAGCGCCTGCTGCTGCGCCAGTTTCGCCAGGGCGACCTCGACGCGTACGCGCAGATGCTGGCTGACCCGGAAATCGTCGAGTATTTCCCCGATGGCCCGCTGACGCGCGACCAGGCGTGGCGCCACATGGCGATGCTCATCGGCCACTGGACGCTTTTCGGGTACGGGCGTTGGGCTGTCGAGCTCAAGCGGACCGGCGAGATGATCGGCCGGGCCGGCCTCTGGTTCCCGGAAGGCTGGCCTGAGATCGAGTTGGGCTGGGTGATCGCCAGGGCGCACTGGGGTAACGGCTACGCCGGTGAAGCATCCGCGCCGGGCCTCCAGCTCGCCTTTGAGGTGCTCGGGGTGAGCCACGTGTGCAGCCTGATCCTGCCAGGCAACCTTCGCTCCATCCGGGTCGCGGAGCGGCTGGGCGGGCGGTTCGAACGCGAGATGCTGATCGGGGGCGATCAAGCGCTCGTCTACGGCTATCAGAAGCCGCCGCCATAATTTGATATCGGGATGAGCGAGCATGTCCGCATTCGCAAGATCGCGACACGCAGCGGGCGTCCTGAGATGCTCGACGACGGACATGTCGTCGAAGGTGACGAGCTCTCGCCACCCGCACCGGGAGTCCCGTACTCGATACGCCGCACGGTGCTGGAGCACGACGAAGCCCCGGAGGTGTTCGCGACGTCGCCCGTGCGTGCGGTGATCACGGAAAAACAGGGCGGGATCGTGTTGCTGACCGACAACTCCCGCTATGCAATCGAGGTCATCGGTCGCTGAGAGGAGCAAATGGGGGGCTAAGTGAGAACCACCGCGTGGTCCGTCGATCACCTACTCTTTCGTTAGTGGGCTTGATGCGTTCGAATATGTCTGACGTCGGGAATTTCGGAGCGGCTGACCCTTACTTGCCTGTCGAGGAGGTGGCTCGCCGTCTCGATCTTCCGCTTGGCATCCTGCTGCGCCGTGTCGAGGCCGGGGATGTGCCGTGCCGCCGGGAAATCGGAGCGCTCGGGGTCAGCTACAGCGTCCGCCTCAGCGACCTCGGTTTCGACCCGGACACCACCGGGCGGATCGACCCGGCGCCGGCGTCGTTTCCAGCAACGGTCCCGGACGCGGCGCCGGTGGACATGGTCGGCAGCGCGCAGAACTGGCCGCTGCGGCCACCGGAAAGCCCAGCCCCGGCACCGCTGGGGGATGCCGGGCCGCTTGTGTCGACGGTGCCGCCGCCGCCGGCCCCTCCGAGCACCGAACTGCGTCCGGTGGAGCCGCGCAGCGAGCTGGCGGCGATGACGATCGATCCGCGTGAACTCGTCGCCGGGCTGCTCGACCGCTGGGAGCGCACCCTCGAGCAGCGCATCTATGCCGAGCAACGCATGCGCTTCGAAGCTGAGTTGAACAACCGGCAGAACCTGGTCAAGCAGCTCCAGCTGGAGCTGCAGACCTCGCGAGCGGAACAGGCGGCGGCGCTGGCGGAACGAGACCGCCGGCTGGCCGAGACCGAGCGGCGCACGGCCGATCTGCAGGGCCAGCTCGCCACTGCGCACGAGGTCGCGGCAGCCAAACGCCGCGGGTTGTTCCGACGCTGACCGCACGCGTCCCTTTCTGACAGGGGAGCATGGCCGGAGACGCAGTCCCCGAGATCAAGGCGAGGCTGGACATCGTCGATGTCATCGGCGGTTACGTCGCACTGCAACGCAGCGGGCGTGAGTTCAAGGGGCTGTGCCCCTTCCACGCCGAGAAGACGCCGTCCTTCACCGTCAGCCAGGAGCTCCAGGTCTGGTACTGCTTCGGTTGCCAGGAGGGCGGTGATCTTTTCAAGTTCATCGAGCGCATCGAGCGCATCGATTTCCGCCAGGCGCTGGAGATGCTCGCCGAGCGCGCCGGGGTCGAGCTGGAACCGAGTGTCCAGGACGGCGGGCGCGGCACAGGCCGAAAGCGGCGGCGCGCCCTCGAGCTGAACGCACGCGCGCAGCTGTATTACGCGCACGTCCTGTGGTCGGAGCCGGCCGCTGAGCACGGTCGCGAGTTGCTCGAGGAACGTGGCGTACACGCGGACCTGGCCCGGCGTTTCGGGGTGGGTTTTGCCCCAGGAGGCGGTATCGCAGGCGACGCCCTGGTCCGCTACCTCACAGGACGCGGCGGGGCGACGGTGGAGGAGTTGGTGGATGCGGGACTCGCGCAGGCGACACGCGGCCAGGCGCGCGACCGCTTCCGCAACCGGCTCGTGTTCCCCATCCGCGACGAGCGCGGTGCGACGCTCGGGTTCGGCGGACGCGCGATGGGAGACGCGGTCCCGAAATACCTGAACACGCCGGACACCGCGCTCTATCACAAGTCGGCCGTGCTCTTCGGACTGGATCTTGCGCGCGCCGCGATTGCCCGCGAGCACACGGCGGTCGTCGTCGAAGGATATTTCGATGTCATCGCCGCGCATGCGGCCGGTGTTGAACACGTCGTGGCCAGCTCCGGCACAGCGATGACCCGCGACCAGGTGCGCATCCTGGGCCGGCACGCGCAGATGCTGACGCTGTGTTTCGACGGTGATGATGCGGGGCGCGCCGCAGCAACACGCGCGGTCGATGTCATCGTCGCCGAGGGATTGTCGTCGCGGATCTGCCGTCTTCCTGAAGGAGTGAAGGATCCCGACGAGATGGTGCGCCGTGATCCTGCAGCGTTCGCCAGCGCTGTTGCGGCTGCCCCGCCGGAGTGGCAGGTGCTGCTCGACGAAGCGCTGGGCGACGCGGAAGGCGGCAGCATCGACGCTCGCCGCACCGCGGCCGAGCGCTCGATCGCGGTGCTCGCGCGAATTCCGGAGGCGGCGACGCGCGAGCTCTATCTGCAGCAAGCTGCACGGCGTCTCGATGTAGGCCAGCAGTCGCTTGCGGCCGACCTGGGGCGTGCGTTGCGGGAGGGCTCGCGCCGGCCCACGCGCGAGGTGTTCACGCCTCCCATCACCCCCGAGCAGGCCGATGACGCTGCGGCGCCGGATGACGCCGAGGGGATGCCGATGCCCGAATGGGAGAGCTACATCGGAACCCTCGTGCTACACCGCGCGCCCCTGGCCCGCACGCTCACGGGCACGATGCAGCTCGACGTCGCAGAGCTGACACACCCCACGATCCGCCGAGTGGTGCAGCTCGCCGCGGACGTCGGCGACGTCGAAGGCGTTGCGTTCCCGCTGCATCGACTCTCAGAGGCCGATCAACGCCGCGCGGCGCTGCTGATGGTTCGCGACGTCCCAGTACTGGCCGCCAACGTCGATCCGGCGATGCTCGCCCGCGCGATGGCAGACTGCGTCCGCGACGTTCATGAAGCGACCGTAGTGCGCTCCATGGCCGCGATCCAACACGAACTGCGCCGCGCGAAAGAGGACGGCCGCGACGATGAAGTACAGCTCCTGGCAACCCGCCTTAGAGACCTTGCGACGCAAGCGCCCAGACTAAGAGGAACGCTCTCGCGCCGGTGACGCGACGGATGCGTTAAAGCGCGGTCAGCCCAGAGGATGTAGAGACCGTCTCGCAGGCGAGACGGAACGGCTTGGGGCGCAGGTCGAGCCGAGAGCCAGCCGCGGGGCCCCAGAGGGGCTTCGACGGCGTGGTCTCGTAATCCTCTGGGCTGACCGCGCTTAGACGCAGTGCGTGCCGGGAACCACAGGCAGCGAAAGCTTCATGTTGCTCAGCGCTATCGACGCGGGCTCGTTATCCGCTCGCCACGACGGGCCATCGTTCTCAGTCAGCTCCAGCTTGAGCGTGTGGCCGCATTGGAGCTGCCATGCGTTCTGCGACAGCTCGAAGGACAGCGGCAGCGTCGTCGTGCCCGGCGCTTGCTCGATGCGATAGATCGTGCGGGTGATCAGCGTCTGGTTGCCGGCTGCGTCGACGTCCCAGAGACGCGCCGCCAGTTCCGCGCTGCTGCCGGTCACCGCGGCGGTGACGTTCACGACTGGGCCGCCGAGGAGCGTGGAAGCTGAGGGAACCGCGAAGGTGTAGCTGGCCTGGTTTGGGTCGCTCTGCGACGCGGCCATCGTGCGGCAACCGCCGTTCGCGATCGGGTCGGCGTTGGCGCCTTCCGGCGTGACGGTCTTGCTGCTGACGGTGGTCTGCGCCGCCGCGCTGATGAAGTTCAGCTGCGACGTGGCCAGCTGGCCGAA
>DATMRA010000012.1:0-13155 GCA_035566535.1 Candidatus Acidiferrales bacterium
CTCGAATGCGACCTCGCTGCCGTCGTCACGGCGCGCAGTCACCGGCACGGATGATCCCGGGGCGACACCGGCCAAACCCTTGACTGAATAGCGCTCGTGTCCGTCGAGCCCGAGTGACAGCGCATTCTCGCCGCTTCGGAACTGCAGTGGCAAAACGCCCATGCCCACCAGGTTGCTGCGGTGTATGCGCTCGTACGACTCGGCGATGACCGCGCGCACGCCTTGGAGCATCGGACCCTTCGCAGCCCAGTCGCGGCTTGACCCGGAGCCGTATTCGCGACCAGCGAGGACGACGAGGGGAATGCCCTCACGAGCGTAGCGAGCCGACGCGTCGTAGATGGTCATGACCTCGCCATCCGGCAGGTGAGCGGTCCAGCCACCTTCTTTGTCCCCCGCCAGGGCATTGCGCAGACGGATGTTGGCGAACGTGCCGCGCACCATCACCTCATGGTTGCCTCGCCTCGCTCCGTAGGTGTTGAAGTCGCGTGGCTCCACGCCGTGTTCGCGCAAGTACGCCGCAGCGGGGCTGGTGCCGGCGATGCTTCCTGCGGGCGAGATGTGGTCGGTGGTGATCGAGTCGCCCAGGACGGCGAGGACGCGCGCCCCCTCGATGTCCGGCGGCGGAACCGGTTGCGCCGGCATGTCCACGAAGAACGGTGGCTCGCGAACGTATGTCGACGTCGGGTCCCACTCGAAGAGCGCGCCCACCGGTGAGGGCAGTTTCTGCCAGTGCTCGTCGCCGTCGAAGATGCGCGAGTACTCGGTGGTGAAGAGATCCTTGGCCAGCGCCGCTCCGACCGAGGCGCTGATCTCCGCGCTGCTCGGCCAGAGGTCGCGGAGGAACACATCTGCACCGGCTTGGTCCTTCCCGAGCGGTTCGCTGGTCAGGTCTATGTCGAGGCGGCCGGCCAGCGCGTAGGCCACAACCAAGGGCGGTGAGGCCAGGTATGCCGCTTTGACCTGCGGATGAATCCGGCCTTCGAAGTTGCGGTTGCCGCTCAGCACCGCTGCAACGGCCAGGTCGTGCTGCTCGATTCGCTCAGCCACCGGTTCGGGCAGCGGACCGCTGTTTCCAATGCACGTCGTGCACCCGTAGCCGACAAGGTTGAAGCGCAGGGTGTTGAGCGATTCCAGGAGGCCCGCCCGCTGCAGGTAGTCGGTCACAACCCGCGAGCCCGGCGCCAGCGACGTCTTCACGTATTCGGGCGGGCTCAGGCCACGGGCCACGGCGTTGCGGGCGAGCAGGCCCGCGGCGACCATGACGGCCGGATTCGATGTGTTCGTGCACGAGGTGATGGCAGCGATGACCACGGACCCGTCGCGCACCGACGCGGCGTCGTCCTCGGGTGCCGGCGCCGCCGTCTCTGCCACCGCGTCCGGGTCGATGCCGCCCTCGTCGATGAGCCTGCGCTCCTCTTCGGCGGTCGCTTCAGCGGTGGCCTCGCCGCCACCCTTGCCGTTCCCTCCGGGCTGCTCCCACACCGCGGTGAACGACTCCCATACGTGTGCCAGCCCAACCCGGTCCTGTGGTCGCTTGGGGCCGGCCACGCTGGGTTCCACCATCGCCAGGTCCAGCTCGAGCATCTCACTGAAGACGGGCGGCTCCGCGCCGTCGACGCGGAACATCCCCTGCTCTTTGCAGTAGCGCTCGACCAGCGAAATCTGCTCCGCGTCTCGCCCCGTGTCGGTGAGGTAACGCAGGGTTTGCCCGTCCACCGGGAACAGCGACGCGGTGGCGCCGAACTCCGGCGACATGTTCGAAAGCGTCGCGCGGTCCGGGACCGACATCGACGACAGGCCGTCGCCGCAGAACTCTACGAACTTGTTGACAACGCCGTGCTTGCGCAGCATCTCGGTGAGCGTCAGCACGAGGTCTGTGGCAGTGGTCCCGGCGGGCAGTGCATTGTGGAAACGCACACCGACGACCACCGGGCTGAGCAGGAACAGCGGTTGGCCGAGCATGCAGGCTTCCGCCTCGATGCCGCCGACACCCCAGCCCAGCACGCCGATGCCATTGACCATCGGGGTATGCGAGTCCGTGCCCACCAGCGTGTCGGGAATCGCCACGTGTTCACCATCGATGTCGCGCATATGCACCACCGCCGCCAGGTACTCGAGGTTCACCTGGTGCACGATGCCCATCCCCGGCGGTACGACTCGGAAACCGCGAAATGCCTGCTGCGCCCAGCGGAGCAGCACGTAGCGCTCACGATTGCGCTCGTACTCTCGCTCGATGTTGCGCTCATACGCGCCCGCGTTGCCGAAGGCATCGACCTGCACGGAGTGATCGACCACGAGGTCAACCGGCACGAGCGGATCGATGCCCAGAGGATCTCCACCCTCACGCGCAACTGCCGACCGCATCGCGGCCAGGTCGACCACTGCCGGTACGCCGGTGAAGTCCTGCAACAGCACGCGCGCCGGCACAAACGGCCGCTCTCGGTCCTGCGCCGGCGGCCGTCCGTCCCAGCGCGCCAGCGCCTCGACATCACCCTCGCGCACGAATCGCGAGCCCGCGTTGCGCACGACGTTCTCGAGCAGAATCTTGAGCGTCATCGGCAGTCGCGACACGTCGCCCACACCGGCGTCGGCGAGCCGCGACAGCCGGTGGAATACGACCCCGTCGCTCAGCGTCTCCTTCGTCCCGTACGCGTTTGCGCTCGTCACCTCTTCGATCTTCGCACTCGCGTGCCCTCGCACGAACGGGTAGTGGTCACGGAGACGGTGGTGAGGTCCCGGAGGGGGACGTCACGGAGCCGAGCCGGTACGGGTTGGATCGCAGGGCTCGGCGAGTGCGAGCGGCGGGCCCCCAGCGGGGGTCCGACCGCGACCGCCTCCGGGGCGTCACCACCGTCTCGGTGGCCACGCCGTGCTAGTGCGGTGTCGAGAGTTGCACGAGGTAAGAGGTGACGTGGCTGTATGCGCCCGTGGCGACAAGGATGCCGAGAGCGACGGTGGCGATTCCACCGACCAGTGTCAGCGGGCGAGCCCAGCGGGTGAGGCGCCGTGGGAGCTCCGGCAATGACGCCCACAAGAGCGCGACGATCACGAAGGGCATACCGAGGCCGATCGAGTACACGAGGAGGAGCAGGGCGCCGGCAGCCGCGTGACTGCTGACCGCGGCGAGGGTCAGAGCCGCGGCCAGGTAGGGGCCGACGCACGGCGTCCAGCCAAGGCCGAAGACGGCGCCGATGAGGAAGGCGCCAGCCACGCCGCGGCGGCGGAGGCGTTCGGGTAGCCGAAGGCTGTAGATGCGTTCCAGCGGTCCGGCGCGAACGACTCCGACGATTGCCAGGCCGAAGACGACCACGATCACGCCGCCGACGATCTCGATCACACGGCCACTCCCCGGACCCTGGGCCAGCCTGCCAAGCCCGCCTGCCGTGAGGCCGAGGATGACGAACACGCACGTGAAGCCCGCGACGTAGAGCAGGGAGCCGAGCAGCAGGCGGCCCCGGAAGCTGCGCCGGTGCTCGGCGTCCGCCAGCTCCGCGGCACCGGCACCGGAGACACATGCGAGGTACGCCGGGAGCAGCGGCACGGTGCACGGGGCCACGAAGGACGCCAGGCCGGCCACGAAGGTGGCCACGACGGCGCCGATGGACAGCATCAGCCGAACGTGAAGGTATAAAGCTGGAACCCGGCCGGTACGGTGAGGTCGATGAGGTGGTTCCCCGGCGGTACGTTCACTAGGAGCCGGAACAGGTCCTCCCCGGCGACGCTGAACCCGGAGCCCACAAGCGCCGGGCCCTGCATCTGCGCCGCCACCGAAGCGCCGTCCAGCGCCACCGCAACCTGGAGGGCCGATGCTGGCGTGCCGGCGACGACATAGACCGAGTCGGCGTGGAAGTTCAGACGCACGTGGCCCGTCGTATCCGCCTGCAGGTACTGGCCGGTGTCGGTCCACGTTCCGGTCACCTGGATGGTGTCCGCCTGCGACGGTGCGCCGCGGTCCGGATAAACCACGGGCTGTCCGGCGGCGCCGTAGGTTTCTCCATCAGCCAGCTGTCCGCGCTGGCTGCCGGCGTACAGCTCTGGAGTTGTGTTGCTGGGCACGGCCGTCGGCGCGGGCCCGGAAGGAGCCGGAACATTCAGCAGCGACGCGACGGCTCGCGCGGTTCCGTCGTAGTCGCCCTCGCCGAAGTGCACGTAGGCGATGCGCCCTTCGGAATCGACGAGGTACTCCGCCGGCCAGTATTGGTTGGAGAACGCGTTCCACGTGGCCATCTCCGAATCGATCGCAACCGGCCAGCTCACTCCAAGCCGCTGCACCGCAGACGCGATGTTGGCCCGTATTTTTTCGAAGTCGAACTCAGGTGAGTGCACACCGACAATCACGAGACCGCGTTGTGCGTACGCGCTGTTCAATTGCTGCAGATGCGGGATGGTGCGCACGCAGTTCACACAGGAGAACGTCCAGAAATCGACCAGGACCACGTGGCCTTTCAGCGCTGCCAGCGTGAGCGGGGGGCTGTTGATCCAGCCATCGATGCCGGTGAATTCCGGCGCCGTGGTGCGTTGGCTGACCGGCAACACTCCCGCTGACGCATCCCCCGACAGCGTTTGCATCGGCGGACGAAACACCGTGACGAGCACGACCACGCCAATCAGGACGACCACCGCGAGGAGCGCAACTCGGAACCGGTTCATGGCGAAGCCGCTTCGACTTTACGGTGTTACCTGGGCGTTTCCTCTTCTCCGCCAGATCAAGGCGCATCTGATAGGTTCGGGCGGTGCTTGTTGACCGTCGCCGGGTGGTCGTTGACCGCGTCCGGCCCACCGTCCAGTGCGGCGAGTTCGCCGCCAAGGCGACGGTCGATCTGCCACTTCGCGTCGGAGCCACCTTGGTCCTCGACGGCCACGACCCCGTCCTGGCCTGGGTCTGGTACGGCAAGGGCGCTGCGGTGCCCCTCACCGAGGCGACCGGCCCGCCACGCGGGTGGCGAGAGATGCGCCTCGAACCGCTCGGCAACGACCTGTACTCGGCGTGGCTCGCGCTGCCGAGACCAGGCGGGTGGGCCTTTGCGGTGGGGGGTGTCCCCGATCAGTACGGCGCCTGGCTCCGAGATGTCCGCATCCGATTCGAGGCCGGTCAGGACATCGAGGTCGAGCTGCAGGAGGGCGCAGCCATCGCCAGGCGGCAACTCGATCACGGCGGCTGGCGCGATGTTGACGGCCGTGCCCTAGCGGCGCTGGCGGCGGCGATCGCCGCTCCGGGGCCGCCGCTCAAGCGGGTGCGGACGGCAGAGCGCGGCGCCGCCGTCGCGCTGATGCGCCGCACCGCCGATCGCAGCCGCGCCACCGTGGCGGGATCTTTTCCACTCTGGGTGGATCGGGAGCGGGCTGGGATGTCGGCGTGGTACGAGATGTTCCCCCGCTCCGAGGGCGCCGAGCCCCCACGCAGCGGCACCTTTCGTACCGCGATGCGGCGCCTGCCCGCGATCGCCCGGATGGGCTTCGACGTCGTGTACCTCCCGCCGGTCCACCCCATCGGCACGACGTTTCGCAAGGGCAGGAACAACAGCCTGGAGTGCCTGCCCGGGGATCCTGGGAGCCCATGGGCGATCGGAGGCCCTGAAGGCGGCCACGACGCTGTGCATCCCGAGCTCGGCACCATCGCGGACTTCGATGCCTTCGTCGACGCCGCAACTCGCGCCGGCATCGAGGTGGCCCTCGACTATGCGCTTCAGTGCAGTCCGGATCACCCCTGGGTGCGTGAGCACCCGCAATGGTTCCGCCACCGTGTGGACGGTTCCATCCGCTACGCGGAGAACCCTCCCAAGCGCTACCAGGACATCTATCCATTCGATTTCGAGAGTGCCGATGCGGCCAACCTCTGGAAAGCGTTGCGCGACGTCATGTTCTTCTGGATCGAGCACGGGGTGCGGATCTTTCGCGTCGACAACCCGCACACGAAGCCGTTTCGCTTCTGGCTATGGCTGATCGGCGAGTTGCATCGAAGCCATCCAGAGGTCCTGCTCCTGGCAGAGGCTTTCACCCGGCCGGCGGTGATGCAGCACCTGGCCAAGATCGGCTTTTCGCAGTCCTACACCTACTTCACATGGCGCAACAGCAAGTGGGAGCTGAGCGAATACTTGAAGGAGCTGAGCCAGACAGAACAGACGGAATATTTCCGCCCCAACTTCTGGGTGAACACGCCGGATATCCTTCACGCGACACTGCAGCGTGGCGGGCCTTCTGCCTTCCGTTTGCGTGCGGTGCTCGCAGCCATCGCCTGTCCGTCGTGGGGAATGTACGCCGGCTACGAGCTGATCGAGAACACCGCTGTGCGGGAGGGCAGTGAGGAATACATGGACTCGGAGAAGTACCAGCTCAAGCCTCGCAACTGGGACCAGCCGAGTTCCCTGGCGCCGTTCATCGCACGCCTCAATGAGATCCGCCGTCGCCACCACCGGGCCGTCGCGCAGCTCGACACGCTGCGTCTGCATTACATCGGCAGCGAGGCCATGATCTGCGTCAGCCGCGCCAGCGTCACGCATGACGACGTCCTGCTCCTGGTCGCCAACCTCGACCCGTTCACGTCTCAGGAGGCAACCACGTGGCTCGACCTCGAGGCGCTGGGCATCGCGGCCGACCGTCCCTTTGAGGCTCGCGATGAGTTGACCGGTGCAGCCTTCACCTGGCAAGGGCCGTCCAATTACGTCCGCCTGGATCCGAGCGTGCAGCCGGCACACATTCTTCACCTGCGCCAGCAGTGAGCGCCGAGACCATCACGACTGCCGCGCCCTCCGCGCAGAACTCGTCTGCGGTCGCGCCCGCCGAACCCCTGTGGTTTCGCCGCGCTGTCTTCTACGAGCTGCTCGTGCGTGCGTTCATGGACGGCAACGACGACGGTGTCGGCGATTTCCCCGGGCTGCTGAGCCGGCTCGACTACCTGCAATGGCTGGGTGTCGACTGCATCTGGCTACTCCCGTTCAACAAGAGTCCTTTGCGCGACGGCGGCTACGACATCTCCGACTATTACGACGTGCAGCCAGAATACGGCACGGTCGACGACGTGCGTCGCTTCGTGGATGAGGCCCACAACCGGGGCATGCGCGTGATCATGGACCTGGTCATGAACCACACGAGCGACCAGCACCCGTGGTTCCAGCAGGCGCGCTCGTCACCGGACAACCCATATCGCGACTGGTACGTCTGGTCGGATGCGCCGAACCGTTATGCCGAAGCGCGCATCATCTTCCTCGACACTGAGACGTCCAACTGGGCGTGGGATGAACAGGCAGGCGCCTTCTACTGGCATCGTTTCTTCACGCACCAGCCGGATCTGAACTACGACAACCCGCGTGTCCGCGAGGAGATGGTCAACATCTGCCGCTTCTGGCTCGACCTCGGGATGGACGGCTTCCGGCTCGACGCGGTGCCCTACCTGTTCGAACGCGAGGGGACGATCTGCGAGAACCTGCCAGAGACTCACGAATTTCTCGCCGACCTGCGCGCGACGGTCGACCGTGAGTACGAGAACAAGGTGTTGCTCGCGGAAGCCAATCAGTGGCCCGAGGACGTGGTCGACTACTTCGGCACCGAGGAGCGGCCCGAGTGCCACATGTGCTTCCACTTTCCGTTGATGCCGCGCATGTTCATGGGACTCCGTCGCGAGCAGCGGTTTCCCGTCACCGAGATCCTGGAGCGGACGCCGTCGGTGCCGCACGAAGGCCAGTGGGGCATCTTCCTGCGCAACCACGATGAGCTCACGTTGGAGATGGTCAGCGACGAGGAACGTGACTACATGTATGCGGAGTACGCGAAGGACCCGCGCATGAAGCTCAACCTCGGCATCCGGCGGCGCCTCGCCCCGCTCTTGAACAACGGTCGACGCCAGATGGAGCTCTTCTACGGGCTGCTGCTGTCGCTGCCCGGCTCGCCGATCCTCTACTACGGCGATGAGATCGGGATGGGCGACAACGTATACCTGGGAGACCGCGACGGCGTGCGCACTCCCATGCAGTGGAGCGAGGACCGCAACGGCGGCTTCAGCCGCGCGGACTTCGCCACCCTCTATCTGCCGCCTCTGATGGACCCCGTGTACGGCTATGCCGCTTGCAACGTGTCGCAGCAGCGGCGCAACGAGTCGTCGCTGCTGCACTGGCTGCGCCGGTTCGTTGCGGTGCGCAAGCGCTGGCCGGTGTTCGGCGAGGGGTCGTTTGAAGCGCTCGATGCTGCGAATCCATCGGTGTTTGCATTCCTACGTACCCTTGACGACCATGTGGTGTTGTGCATCAACAACCTGTCCCGTTTCGCGCAACCGGTGGAGCTTGATCTGCGCCGCTTCGATGGCATGACCCCGGTGGAGATGCTGGGCCACGTGCACTTTCCGCGCATCGGCGAGCTCCCCTACCTGTTGACAATGGGGCCGCACGGCTTCTACTGGTTCACGCTCGAGAACGTCGAACGGTGAGCGCGCAGACCGCGACAGTCGAGGGCATCCTGGCCGATGCCGGCCTCACCGGGTGGCTCGACGAGGTGGGTGCGTACATCAACCGGCAACGGTGGTCGGGTGCGCAGGACACGTCGGTTGCGAGTGTCACAGTGGATGACGCCGCGCTGCTGCTGGAGCGCGACCCGACCGTCATCTTCACCGTGACCACGGTTGCGTACACCGACGGGCGTGCGAGGAGCTACGCGCTGCCCCTCGGGCTTCGCCGCGTGGGAGACCCGCTCGCGGAGCGAGCTCCCACCTTCATGATCGCGACACTCCCTGACGATGAGGGAGGACGTCTTCTGTACGACGCGCTTGGGGATCCCAGCTACGTTCACTGGCTCTGGCAGGCAATCCGCCAGTGCCGCACGGTGCCGACGGCGACGTCGATGCTGCGTTGCGAGTGCGATGATCCAGCGGCCCTCGAGGACACCGACGCACCGTGGTTGCGCATCCTCACAGTGGAGCAGAGCAACACCTCCATCGAGGTCGGCGAGGGGACGTTTCTCAAGCACATGCGGCGCGTCGAGCCCGGTCCGTCACACGAGATCGAAATGGCCAAGGCGCTCGCCGCCGGTGGCTTCACGCACATCGCGCCGATCCTCGCCGACGTCCTGTACGAGACCCGTGATGGTGTCACCGCGCCACTGGCGATTGTGCAGCCATATCTTCGCAACAGCGCCGATGGCTGGGCTCTCGCTCTGACGTCGCTGCGCGATCTCTACGCCGACGCCGAGGAGGCGCTCGCCACCGGCGCACCCGACCCGCACACGGTCGTTACGCGGCAGGGTGGCGCGTTCGACGGCGAAGCTGCGCGTCTCGGCGCCGTCATCGCTGAGATGCACGTCGCACTGCGCGGCTTGAACGATGGAGCGAACATGCGCCCGGCATCCATAACCTCCGCGCTGCTCGACGCGTGGGCCGATTCGATGATCGCGGAACTGGACGCGCTGCTGGCCATTCCGGAGTGGTCGGTGGACCCTCATCACGACGTCAGCGACTCCATACGCTCGCACTTCGAAGCGCTGCGCACTGCAGACCCCAGCGGCCTCTGCATACGCATCCACGGAGACCTGCACCTGGGCCAGACGCTGCGAGTCGACTCGGGATGGATCCTCCTCGACTTCGAGGGCGAGCCCGACAGAACACCGGCGGAGCGGCGCGCGCTCGGGTCACCGTTGCGCGACGTCGCAGGCATGCTTCGTTCCTTCGATTACGCGGCCGCGGTCGCGCTCACCGACCGCATCCTGCCTGAGAGCGCCGACTGGGAAGGGATGATGGCGTTCGGCGACGAGTGGGCCGCCGTCAACCGCACCGCGTTCTGGAACGCGTATGTCGAGACGGTGGGTGATACGCAACTTCTTCCCACGCCACGCTCCACTCACATGGAGCGCCGCGCTTTCGAGTTGCAGAAGGCGATCTACGAAGTCCGTTACGAGCTCGGGCACCGTCCGTCGTGGGTGGGCATCCCCATGCGCTTTCTCCTGAGGAGCCGCGATGACGCCGGCGACTGACACGCGCGATTGGACCGCCGACGTCGCCCAGCTGCTGGCCGGCAGCCACCACGACCCCCACCAAGTCCTGGGACCGCACCCGGTCGACGGCGTTACGGTGGTCAGAGCGTTCCATCCCGACGCGCTCGAGATAAGCGTCGCGCATCCGGGTGGCGTGGTCCCGATGCGCCAGGTGGACCCGTCCGGCCTTTTCGAGGCGACAGTGTCGGTGAAGCAGCTCGCCGGCTACCGGCTGCGCTTTCGCACGGCATCCGCCGAATGGGAGGCCGAGGACCCATACCGCTTCCTCCCGACGCTCGGTGAGCTCGATCTGCATCTCATCGGAGAAGGCACGCACAAGGAGCTGTGGCGCCGTCTCGGCGCTCGAGTCATCGAGCACCAGGGAGTGCACGGCACGGCATTCGCTGTCTGGGCGCCGAACGCGCGCGGCGTGCACCTGGTCAGTGACGCGAACCACTGGGACGCGCGAACGTGGCCCATGCGGTCGCTCGGCACATCCGGAGTCTGGGAGATGTTCGTGCCTGCGATCGGCGCGGGAACCCGCTACAAGTACCTGGTCACGCGCGTCAACGGCAACCAGGTGCTGAAGGCGGATCCGCTCGCACGCGCCGCCGAGAGGCCGCCGGCCACCGCGAGCATCGTCGACGAGTCGCACTACGCATGGAACGACGCGGCCTGGATGCAGCAGCGCTCCTCATGGCGGGCGGTCCCGTCACCACTGGCCGTTTACGAGGTGCATCTCGGGTCCTGGCGACGGGGTGAGGACAATGCCGTTCTCGGGTACCGCGAGCTCGCGCGCCGCCTGGCCGAGCACTGTGCGGTCACCGGCTTCACCCACGTCGAGCTGCTGCCGGTCATGGAGCACCCCTTCGGCGGGTCGTGGGGATACCAGGTCACGGGGTACTTCTCGCCCACCGCGCGTTTCGGGGCGCCCGACGACTTTCGCTTCTTTGTCGACCATCTTCACCAACACGGGATCGGCGTGATCCTGGACTGGGTGCCCGCGCACTTCCCGCGAGACGACTGGGCGCTGGCCAGGTTCGACGGGACGCCCCTGTACGAGCATGCGGATCCGCGGCGGGGCGAGCATCCTGATTGGGGCACATATGTCTTCAACTACGGACGCAACGAAGTGCACAACTTCCTGGTCGCCAACGCACGATACTGGTCGGAAGAGTTCCACATCGATGGACTCCGCGTCGACGCCGTGGCGTCGATGCTCTATCTCGACTACTCCAGGCGGCCGGGTGAGTGGCTGCCCAACCGGTACGGAGGCCGGGAGAACCTGGAGGCGATCGCTCTCCTTCGCGATGTGAACGAACAGCTGCCGCGCGATTACCCGGGCGTGATGACCATAGCCGAGGAGTCCACGGCGTGGCCGGGTGTGTCACGGCCGGTGGTGGCGGGCGGACTCGGTTTCACGTTCAAATGGAACATGGGCTGGATGCACGACACGCTCGACTACATGACGCAGGACCCTGTGTTCCGGCGCTATCAGCACCAGAAGCTCACGTTCGGACTCTGGTACGCGTGGTCCGAGAACTTCGTTCTGCCGCTGTCCCACGACGAGGTCGTGCATATGAAAGGCTCGCTGCTGCGGAAGATGGCAGGGGACCCGTGGCAGCGGTTCGCCAATCTGCGCGCGCTGTTCGCATGGATGTGGGCCCACCCGGGAAAGAAGCTCCTCTTCATGGGCGGAGAGTTCGCGCAACCCGGCGAGTGGTCGCACCAGTCCTCACTGCCATGGGAGCTGCTGTCGCAGCCGGAGCACAGCGGCGTCCTGCGCCTCATCGAAGACCTCGGTGCTCGCTATCGCGACACGCCCGCGCTCTTCGAGGTGGACGACCGCGCGCAGGGCTTCCAGTGGATCGACGCGGGCAATGCAGACCAGAACGTCATCGCCTTCGTTCGATATGACGCGCACGGCCATCCAGGAATCGCATGCATCGCCAATTTCTCTCCCGTGGTCCACCACGACTTTCGCATCGGCTTGCCGCTCCCCGGACGCTGGAACGAAGTGCTCAATACCGACTCCTCGCTCTATGGCGGCAGCGGCCAGGGAAACCTGGGTGCCGTGGAGACCGAGGACGTACGCTGGCACACCTTTCCCCAGTCCACCAGGATGACGCTGCCCCCACTCGCCGTTGTTTGGCTTTCGCCCGCCTCCTGAGCCTCATACCCGCCCCATTGCTTAACCGGGAACGGAGGCCGACAATTGGGGCAACTGAACCACTGGTCGGGGGAGCGAGCTTTTCAACCGGTCGCACGCGGGTGCGACTGCGCACCGCCGCCGGCCCGACGCAGTGCTCCTGAGAGCACGGGAGATACCAATCGCGCATGGATACTGAGCAGGCTCGTCAGAGGCTCATCGCCGAACGCGCCCGGCTGGAGGCGGTCCGCCAGGCAGCCGAACGCTTGAGCGCAGGCGCCCGCGAAGCCGCCGAGCGAGAGCTGTCGTCGGCCGATCAGCATCCTGCCGAGCTGGCCACCGAGACCATCGAACGCGAGCTCGACCAGAGCGTGGTGCTCAGAGTCGACATGGAGCTGGCTGCGATCGAGGCAGGACTGCGGCGCGTGGACGACGGAACCTACGGTCTGTGCGAGACCTGCGGACAGCCGATCGGGGACGAGCGGCTCGAGGCTCTTCCCGCCGCGCGCTGCTGCGTCGAGGACCAAGCGAAACTCGCCCGCGCCAATCGCAACGGGAGTCGCTGACACTCCCTCGCGTCAGTGCCGGAAGTGGCGCTCGCCGGTATGGACGACAGCCATGCCCAAGGCATCCGCGGCGGCGATCACATCCGCGTCCCGCTTGCTGCCGCCCGGGTGGATGACCGAGCGAACGCCGGCGCGGCCGAGTGTCTCGATGCCGTCCGGCATGGGGAAGAACGCATCGGATGCGGCCGCGCCGCCCACGGCGGCGGCGCCCGCGCGAGCGACCGCGAGCTCGGCAGCCTCGACGCGAGACATCTGGCCCGCGCCGATGCCGATCGCCATGCCCTCGTGGGCGATGACGACCGCGTTGGATTTGACGTGACGGCACACGCGCCAGGCGACCAGCAGATCCTGCCATTCCACCTCGTCAGGCGCCCGGCTGCTGGGCACTGACATGCGGGAACGGTCCGTGGAAACGCGGTCGGGTGTTTGTACCAAAAGACCACCGTCGATGCTGCGCACGTCCAGCTGAGCAGCGCATGACGGACG
>DATMRA010000013.1:0-2427 GCA_035566535.1 Candidatus Acidiferrales bacterium
CGAGGGGCGCACGCCCAATCCGTGCGTGCGCTGCAACGCATTCGTGAGGTTCGACCTGATGCTCGGGCGCGTGCTCGAGCTCGGGTTCGACCGGCTGGCGACCGGCCACTACGCCCGCATCCTCCACGGGTCTGAAGGGCCTGAGCTGCACACCGCCGCGGACGCTGCGAAGGACCAGTCGTACATGCTTTATCACCTCGACCGCGAACGGCTCGCGAGCATTGTGTTTCCGCTCGGTGCGATGACCAAGTCCGAGGTGCGCGAGCACGCACGCGAGTTCGGCCTTCCCGTGGCGAACAAGGCGGAGAGCCAGGAGATCTGCTTTGTGCCGCGGGGCGAGACCGCGCGCTACCTGGCGGAGCGGCTGCCAGTGCATGCCGGAGCTGTCGTCGACTCGGGCGGTCGAGAGCTCGGCACGCACCGCGGCACAGCCCTCTACACGGTCGGCCAGCGGAGTGGTTTCGGAGACCTGTCAGAGGCGGGTCCGTGGTACGTGCTGCGGGTTGATGCTCCCGGGAACCGGCTGGTCGTCGGCCGCAAGGAGGAGCTCGGCGTACGCGAGGTGCAGCTCCTGGACGTCAGCTTCATCGGCGGCCCCGCTCCCGAACCTCTGAGGTGCGAGGCTCGCCTGCGCTACCACGCGCCGGCAATACCCGGTGAGTACCGGGCCGGACGGCTGTCGCTCGATGAGCCGTTTCTCGGCGCCGCGCCCGGCCAGGCCGCGGTCCTCTACTCGGGCAGCCGGGTCCTGGGCGGGGGGATCATCGCCGCCGCATCGTGAGCGGCAGTCCGGACCTCGTCCTCGCGGTCTTTCACTGGGTCGAGTACCTCGGACTGCTGGGGGCCATCGGGACGATCGTGGTCAGGCGTCTGGCCCGCAACCGCCCACCGATCGCGTGGGCTCAACACCCGCCGATGCACCTGGCGTTGGGCATTGCATTCCTGGGTGGCCTGGCCGTCGTCACGATCGAAGGTATCGATGCGGGGGCGTTGCCGGGTTGGGAGCGGCTTGCCCGCGTGGCAGCCGAGGGCCTGGCATTCGTCTTCTGCATCAGGCAATTCGGATTCCCTGTGCCCCTGGCGCTGCTCGCTGCGGCCCTGCTTTCAGTGGCCGGGCACGCGACTCTGTACCAGCAGCCGGGGGCGGTGTTTGTGGACCTCGTGCACGTGTTTTCGGCCGGGCTGTGGGCGGGCGGCATCCTCGCCCTGGCCACGCTTCGCCCACCCGACGGGTGGCGGTCGCTTGAGGCGCGGGTTCTGCTGGACCGCTTCGGGGGCGTCGCCTTGATCGCGTTTGCGGTCACGGCGCTGACCGGGGTGATCCGCGCCAGCGACCAGCTGCACGACGTCAGCGGCCTCTGGACGACCGCCTACGGAGAGGTGCTTGGGCTGAAGTCAATCGGTGTCGCGGTCATGCTCGTGCTGTCCGCCGTGGCCTGGCGGAGGCGGATCCCCTTCGCCCGCGCCGAGGCGGCCGTGGCCGTGCTGGTGGTCGGGGCGACGGCGGTCCTGGCTGCTTTTCCAGCGCCGCACTAAGATGCGCACGTGGCCACCGTGCGCGAGGTCATGAAGACCACGCTGTATTCAGTGGACCCTTCGACAACCGTCGGCGAGGCGATCTCGCTGATGGCGCGGAACAAGATCGGCTCGGCCCTGATCATGGAAGGCGGCCGGCTCATCGGAATCTTCACCGAGCGCGACACGGTGCGCGCCATCTCCCAGTCACACGACGCGCCGGACCACGAGATCTCGTCGTGGATGACGCGCGATCCGAAAACGATCAGTCCCGACCTCGACGTCGATGACGCGATGAAGACCATGCTCGCCCAAGGGTTCCGGCATCTTCCGGTGGTGGAGAGGGGAGAAGTGATCGGCATGGTGTCCATGCGCGATCTGGCCGCAGAACAGCAGTAACGCCGCGGTAAAATAATCGGCCCCCGCCTCCTAGATAGTTTCGTGCGCCCAAAAGAAAGGGCGCAAAGGAAGTTCGACCTTGGGTCTCCTGGCGCTGAGGCGCTATCTCCCGTACCTGCGGCCTTACGTCGGGCTCGTTGCCGTCTTCGGACTTGCGCAGCTCGGCGCGCTCGCCGCCGCCGCATCGATCCCGAAGATCATCCAGTACATCATCGACGGGCCGGTCACGCATCACCAGCTGACCCAGCTGGTCCAGATGGCGAGCGTCCTCGTGTTCATCGGCCTGCTCGAGTTCGTCTTTGTTTATCTGCGCCGCAATTACTCAGGCGTCGTTTCGCTGCGCATGGAGACCGACCTCCGCAACGACTTTTACGCGCACCTGCAATCGCTGCAGGTTTCCTTCCACGACAACTGGCAGTCCGGGCAGCTGCTGTCGCGCGCGGTCTCCGACATTGCGACGGTCCGTCGCTTCGTGAGCTTTGGCCTGATCTGGTTCCTGCAGACGATCGTCAC
>DATMRA010000014.1:0-20506 GCA_035566535.1 Candidatus Acidiferrales bacterium
TCCTCCGGATGCCGGTGCAGCGTCTCCCATTCCGCGGCGTCCGGCTTGCCCGCTTTGTTGAGAATCGTCGTCGGCACTTCGAGCTTGCCGACGTCGTGGAGCAGCGCAGCCCAGCGCAGGCGAGCCCGGCCGGCATCGTCGATCTTCAGCTCATCCGCCAGAAGATCGGTGAAGACGCGAACGCGCTCGGAGTGTCCCCGCGTTCCCTTGTCGTGGACGCTCAGCGCGAGAACCAGCTCGATCACGGCCTGCATGCCGTGGGCTTCCTCGACGCGGCCGCCCGCCTGTGCGGACACCAGCTTTGCCTGAAGGTCTTTGGGGCTCCCGGTGCGCCGCGCCACCGCGAAGCGAGCCGGCGCCTTGTCCGGGAACAGCAGGGAGATGTTGAGCAGTGCCGCAAGAGGCAGGAGGCGGCGCGCGACCCGCTCGAAGATGACCAGCGACAGCAGAGAGCCGCTCGCGACGACGGCGATCCAGAGCCCGCCGGTCAGCAGGCTATCGGCGCGGGGGAGGGCACTGCTCAGGAGGGCGGCGATGACGAACGACGCGACGATCGGCCCGGCGAACACGAGCACCCGCAGTGCCATGCTCAAGAGCGGCCGGCGATGCCACTCGCGAGCGGACGCGTCGGCTGGCGGTGGCGCACTCGCCGGCGCGGGCGCGCTCGCCGGCGCGGACGTCTCCGCCCGATGGAACCGCAGTCTGAAGGGCACCCTTCCTACTCCTTGAAATACCTATATCGCGCGCTAAGCACCAAACTCGCAGCTACCGCTCGCGATCTCCCCGATCGCGCGGTCACGATCCGGTTCCGGAGCGGTCATGCCTGAGCCGGCGCCCGGGGATCGCCAGCGGGGCGGAGGCAGACAGATGAGGTTTGGGGTGCTGGGCACCGGTCACGCGGGCACCACCATCGCGAGCAAACTCGCGAAGCTCGGCCACGACGTGACCATGGGCTCCCGCTCGCGCGGCAACGAGAAGGCCGCAGCGTGGGTCTCGACGGCTGGGAACAATGCCCACGCAGGTACGTTCGCTGATGCCGCAGCCTTTGGCGAGATCGTGATCAATGCGACAGCCGGCGGCGCATCACTGGAGGCACTGAACGCTGCGGGCGCCGAAAACCTCGACGGCAAGGTGCTGATCGATGTGGCGAATCCACTTGCAGGCGATGGCTTTCCGCCAACGCTCCTGGTGTGCAACACGGAGAGCCTGGGCGAGCAGATCCAGCATGCGTTCCCCGGCGCCCGTGTGGTCAAGGCACTCAACACCGTCACCGCCAACGTAATGGTCAATCCAGGCATGATCTCGGGTAGCCACAACGTATTCGTCGCCGGCAACGATGCGGCGGCGAAGGCCACGGTGAGCACTTTGCTGCAGAGCTTCGGTTGGGCTGCGGGCGACGTCGTGGACCTCGGCGACATCAGCAACGCTCGCGGTACGGAGATGTACATGCCGCTCTGGATCCGGCTGTACATCGGCTTGGGGACAGCGCACTTCAACATCCGCATCGTCCGCGAGGACTGAGCCGGCGCCGCTGGGGGCAGGCCACCGCGCTACGCTGACGCGCATGTCGCCGAACCCCAACCGCCTGAGCGCGCTGGACACCACCTTCCTCGACCTCGAGGACGCGGTCAGCCACATGCACATCGGCTCCGTGGGCATCTTCGAAGGGCCGGCCCCGCCGCAGGACGAGTTGGTGGCCAAGATCGCGGCCAAGCTGCCGCTGGTGCCGCGGTACAGGCAGGTTGTGCGTCGCGTTCCGGGCAACGTCGGCCGCCCCGTGTGGGTGGACGACCCGCACTTCCACATCGACTACCACGTGCGGCGGACTGCCCTGCCCGCACCGGGTGGCGAACCCGAGCTTCGCCGCCTGGTGGGACGCCTGATGTCCCAGCAGCTCGACCGGAACAAGCCGCTCTGGGAGATGTGGATCGTCGAGGGCCTCGGCGACGGCCGCTGGGCGTCGATCACGAAGGCGCACCACTGCCTCGTGGACGGCGTTTCCGGTACCGAGCTGCTGGCCGTGCTCATGGATCTGTCGCCGGAGCCGGACCCACTGCCGGAGCCCGAGCCGTGGCTCCCCGACCGTCAGCCGACGTCGGTGGAGTTGGTGGCGCGGACCGTCCTCGATCTCGCGCGCAGCCCCGCCGAGCAGGTGAACGCCGTGCGAGGGGCTGGTCTCGCCTTCTCCCAAGCTGTGGTGGGGACCGCTCAGCTGGCCAAGGGCTTCGCGTCGCTCGCCGGTCTGATTGCACCCACCGAGGCGTCGAGCCTCAACGGACCCATCGGTCCGCATCGACGCTGGGCGTGGGCTTCAGCGACGGTCGACGACGTGAAGACGGTGCGCCAGGCCCTGGGCGGAACCTTCAACGACGTTGTCCTTGCCGTTATCACCGCGGGCTTTCGCGCTCTGCTTCGCTCGCGCGGGGAGTCCACCGACCGGGTGTTGCGCACGATGGTGCCCGTGTCGGTGCGCGGCCGCGACACCTCCGGCCGCGCGATCGGCGATCAGACCTTCAACAACAAGGTGTCGGCGATGTTCGCCGAGCTCCCGGTCGACATCGGCGATCCGGTGGAGCAGCTGCACGCCATCACCGAGCAGATGGAGGGGCTGAAGGAGTCGAGTGAGGCCATGGCCGCGGAAGCGCTCACATCGCTCGCAGGATTCGCGCCGCCGATGCTCCTCGGTTTGGGCCTCCGGATCGCATCGCGGGTGCCCCAACGCAATTTCAACACCGTGACCACGAATGTGCCTGGGCCGCAGCTGCCGCTGTACATGCTCGGCCGCAGGATGCTCAAGGCTTATCCATATGTGCCGCTCTGGGGCAGGATACGAATCACCGTCGCGATCTTCTCGTACGACGGACAGGTGAATTTCGGCGTCACCGGTGACTACGACACAGCGGCAGACATCGCTGTGATCTGCCGCGGTATCGAGAGGGGCCTCCGGGAGTTGTTGCGTGCCGCTCAGCCGGCAGCACAGCCACCGCGTCCCGCGCGCGAACGCAAGCGATCTGCCAACGGCAGCGCGCCAGGACAGGCAACGCCAAAGGCTCAAACTCGCGCTCGCTGAGGCGAGGGAGCGTCCCAGCGTCCTCTAAGGCGTTGCCCGGCAGAGCGCCGTACCGTTTTGGGTCATGGGTATCTCGCGCACCCGCGGGTCATTGTTTGCGGTCGCCACCCTCGGCGTGCTCACCGCTGCATGCGGCATCCCGAGCGTCACGACCGGCTCGAGCCCGACCCCGACGTCGGCTCCGGGCGGCGCGCAGAGGATCAAACACGTGATCGTGATCATGCAGGAGAACCGATCGTTCGACTCCTACTTCGGCACCTATCCGAACGCGGATGGCATCCCGATGCAGAACGGCGCGCCGGCCGTGTGCGTGCCGGATCCACAGACCGGCTCCTGCGTGCGGCCGTACGTCGATCATGCAGATGTCAACGGAGGCGGGCCGCACGGCGCGGCCAACGCCACCGCCGACATCAACGGCGGTGCGATGGACGGCTTCGTCGCGCAAGCTCTCGCCGCCAAGAAGGGCTGTGTCGACCCGACCAACCCGGCCTGTACCAACTCCAAGACTCCCGACGTCATGGGCTATCACGTCCAGAGCGACATACCCAACTACTGGAGCTACGCGCAGAACTTCGTGCTGCAGGACCACATCTACGAACCCAACGCTTCGTGGAGCCTTCCCGCGCACCTGTTCCTCGTCTCCGAGTGGTCGGCACACTGCACGCAGACCAACAACCCGGCCAGCTGCCAGAACGCGCTGCAGAACCCCGGGTCACCACCTGACTCCGGCGCCGCAAGCCACGCGGCGCCGATCTACGCGTGGACCGACCTCACGTATCTCCTGCACAAGAACCAGGTGAGCTGGGGCTACTACGTCGTTCCCGGAAGCGAGCCGGACTGCACTGACGACGCTTCGCTGAGCTGCGCTCCGGTCAAGCAGAATAGCAAGACGCCCGGCATCTGGAACCCGCTGCCGTATTTCGACACGGTGAAGAACGACGGCCAGCTGGGCAACATCCAGGCCGTCGACAACTTCTACGCCGCCGCGAAAGCCGGCACGCTGCCCGCGGTCAGCTGGGTGGTTCCGTCGGGCGAGGTGAGCGAGCACCCTCCGGGGCCGGTGAGCTTCGGCGAGTCGTACGTCACGAGCCTCGTGAACGCTGTGATGTCCGGCCCCGACTGGAGCTCCACCGCGATCTTCGTCACCTGGGACGACTGGGGCGGCTTCTATGACCACGTGGCGCCGCCGTCGGTCGATGTGAACGGCTATGGACTACGGGTTCCCGGGCTCGTGATCAGCCCGTACGCGCGACGTGGCTTCGTCGATCATCAAACCCTCAGCTTCGACGCGTACGACAAGTTCATCGAAGATGTCTTCCTCAACGGAGCGCGCATCGATCCGGCCTCCGACGGCCGTCCTGATCCGCGGCCGGATGTGCGCGAGAGTGCATCCATCCTGGGAAACCTGGCCGCCGACTTCGACTTCACGCAGCAACCTCGCGCGCCCACCCTCCTCCCCGTACATCCCGCGACAACCCTCACGGGGACGCCGTAGCCGGCTGACTCCGCGCGAGCATCAGGGAACCAATAGTCGCGGGAATCAAGGTCAGGCAGCCGGCTGCGACCAGCGCGGCGGCGTCGGCTGCGCTGAGCACGTGGGTCGACAGTCCGAGGCTCGCGGCCGCGGCGGGCAGGCCCAGCTGCGCGGACGCAGCCAGGCCGGTCGCGAGGGCGTGTCCGCGTCCGGCCACGCGCGCGGCAATGAGATGCGTCACCACCGCCGCGGCCGCAAGCAGCACGGCGAGCAGGATTCGCGACGGTGTTGTGAGAAGCGCGCGCAAGTTGATCTCTGCACCCAGCAGCAGAAAGAAGAGCGGCACGAAAAACCCGTTGGCCACACCGGTGATCTGCAACGCGAGACGGTCCGGTTCGCGCAGCCGCACGATGACCATTCCGGCCAGAAACCCGGCCACCAGTGTGCTCGCGCCGGTGCGCTCGGCGATGGCCGACAAGCCGAGGAGCAACACGAGTGCGATGCGTATCTGCCACGCCCAGCCGCGCCTCAACGACTGCCGGCGCACCTCGTGTGAGAAGTGTGACCCGCGAACGCGGAGCGCCACCAGCAGAACGAGGATGCCCGCCGCGATGATCGCCGCGTCACCGCCGATCGCAGGGGCGATACCGCTCGCGTCGGTGAGTGTCAGCGGCATGAGCACCACCGTGGTCGCGTCGGCTATGGCGACCCATGCGATGAGCATCGCCACGTGGGGCCCGGACAGATTTCGCTCGATGAGTATCGGGAAGGCGACCGCCGCCGAGCTGCCGGCGATGAGGACCGCAAGAAGGGTGGGCCGCCCGATTCCCAGCGCGCGATCGATTCCCAGCCCAATTGGAATCGCCGTGATGGCCACCACCGCAAATGCCACGAGTCCGCGCACGAAGCCCTGCCGGATCGCGGGCGACCCTATGTCGACCCGCGTGCCGGCGCTGAGCATGAGCATTGCGAACCCCAGCGCCATGAAGGCGACGAGCGGCTGCCGGCTCGGATCGACGACCCCGAAACCCGTGCGGCCCAAGACGAATCCCGCGATGAGCTCGCCGATCACCGCCGGCACGAGCCCCCGGGCCCCGAATGAGAGCAGCGGCCCGGCCAGGCCCGCCAGCATGAGCACGGCCAGCAGCACAAACATGGCGAGGATCATGGCGCGGCTGGGGCCGCAACGACTAGTTGCGTGGTCTGCGCAATACGACGAGGGAGTGCGCGAGGACAGGAACCTTGTCGCGCGGGCGAAATTGCAACGAGCCCTCCGCCGCATCCGGGTTCGCGGTATCGAGCACGAACGACCAGCTGTCACCCCACCCGGGCGGGATGGCCCAGGTGATGTCGTCGTCGCCCGAGTGCAACAGCACCATGATGCTGTCGCCGGTGATGCGCTGCCCGCGCGCATCGCGATCGGGAATCTCGTCTCCGTTGAGGATCATGCCCAGCGATCGCTCAGCCTCGTTGAACCAGTTCGGGTCACGGAACTCTCGGCCGTTGGGCAGGAACCAGAAGATGTCCTTGCGCCCGGAGCCGTAGATTTCCTGGCCGGAGAAGAATCGCTTGCGGCGCAGCACCGGCTGCGTCCGGCGAAAGTCGATGAGGCGCTGCACGTATGCGAGCATGTCCGCGTCCACGTGGTCCCAGTCGAGCCACGAGATCTCGTTGTCCTGGCAGTACGCGTTGTTGCTGCCGTTCTGGGTTCGCCCGATCTCGTCGCCGCCGAGCGCCATCGGGCATCCCTGGGAGAGCAGCACCGTCGAGATGAGGTTGCGCCGCTGCCGCCCTCTCAGCTCGTTGACTGCGGGGTCCTCGGTCTCGCCCTCGACACCGCAATTCCAGGAGCGGTTGTCGTCGGTGCCGTCTTTGTTGTTCTCGCCGTTCGCCTCGTTGTGCTTCTGGTTGTACGTGACCAGGTCGCGCAACGTGAATCCGTCGTGCGCGGTGACGAAGTTGATGCTCGCCCAGGGCTGACGCCCCTCTCCCTGATACAAGTCGCTGGAGCCGGTGAGCCGGTATGCGAGATCGCGCACGCCGGGGCTTGCGCCGCGCCAGTAGTCACGCACCGAGTCGCGGAACCCGCCATTCCACTCCGCCCAGCGGACCGGGAAGTTGCCCACCTGGTAGCCGCCCGCGCCCACATCCCACGGTTCGGCCACCAGCTTGACTCGTGAGAGCACCGGGTCCTGATGGATGATGTCGAAGAACGCAGAGAGCCGGTCCACGTCGTAGAACTGGCGTGCCAATGCCGCTGCGAGGTCGAAGCGGAACCCGTCGACGTGCATCTCGGTCACCCAGTAGCGCAGGCTGTCCATGATCACCTGCAGCGTGTGCGGGTTGCGCACGTTCAGGCTGTTGCCGGTTCCGGTGACGTCGAAATAGAAGCGCGGATTCTCGTCCATGAGGCGGTAGTACGCGCGGTTGTCGAGGCCGCGAAAGCTGACGGTCGGGCCGAGATGGTTGCCCTCGCCCGTGTGGTTGTAGACGACATCGAGGATCACCTCGAGGCCGGCGGCGTGGAGCGCGCGCACCATCGCCTTGAACTCGCGTACCTGCTGACCGTGCGCGCCCGATGCGGAATAGCGAGCCTCGGGCGCGAAGTACCCGACCGAGTCGTAGCCCCAGTAGTTGACCAACCCACGTTCGACGAGAAAGCCGGCATCGATGAACTGGTGCACGGGCATGAGCTCGACCGCGGTGACGCCGAGGTTCTGCAGATGCGCGATCGCAGCCGGATGAGCCAACCCGGCGTATGTTCCGCGCAGGTCCTTGGGCACATCCGGGTGTTTCTCGGTGAAACCCTTGACGTGCATCTCGTAGATGATCGTGTCGGCCCACGCCGTGTTCGGACGGCGGTCGTCGCCCCAGGGAAACGATCGGTCAACGACCACACAGCGCGGCATCGCCGGTGCAGAGTCCAGCTCGCTGGGCTCGGTGTCGTCGGCGCCGACGCGGTAGCCGAAGAGCTCCGGCCCATGGTGGAACGTGCCCGAGATCGCAAGCGCGTACGGGTCGAGGAGCAGCTTGTTGTGGTTGTAGCGGAGGCCCTGTTCCGGCGCATATGGACCGCGCACGCGGTAGCCGTAATGCTGCCCCGGATCCACCTTCTCGACGTAGCCGTGCCAGACCAGGTCGGTGCGCTCCACCAGGTCGTAGGTGGACGTTTCCTGCCCGTCAGAGTCGTAGAAGACGAGTTCCACGCCTTCAGCCATCTCCGCGAACAGGGCGAAGTTGGCCCCTTCGCCGTCCCACGTAGCCCCCAGCGGCGCGTCGTTGCCCGGCCAGGCGGCGGGGCGCTCGGCTGTCTCTGGGGCGGTGGGAATCTCAGGAATAGCCAAGGACGGCCCAGTACGACCCACCTAAACTGATAGGATCGCGCTCCGAAAAAGTGATAGTTCTACACTCCCAAAGCACGGCCTGGGGCCGTTTTTCCGCGTGACCGCCGGGAACCGGCCGCCCAACCCCACGCGCTGGGGGGTGCAGAAAGAGTACGTGGACGCGACGGGCCTCCGCCGGACCGTGGCCGCCGATGCGCTGGCCGGGGTCCTGGAGGCACTCCGGGCCGACGGCGCAGGTCCGCCGCGAGCAGGTCCGGTCATGGCCCATGTCGGGGAGGCGTGGCCACCCGGCGCCAGAGGGGTTGACCTCGAAGGCGGAACCGAGCTGGCCGCCTCGAGCGGCCAGAGGCTGCCCGCGGGCTACCACGCGCTGCTGAAACGCGATGGCTCGCGTGTCCCGCTCATCGTGAGCCCAAAGCGGTGCCATCTCCCGGCGGGCCTCCGCGCGTGGGGCTGGGCCGCGCAGCTGTACGCCACCCGCTCCCGTGACAGCTGGGGTATCGGCGACCTGGCCGACCTGCGCGCCCTGGGTCGTTGGGCCCGCCGTCAAGGCGCCGGGATGCTCCTGGTCAACCCGCTGCACGCGGTGCGGCCAATCCTCCCGCAGGAGCCGAGTCCGTACTTCCCGTCGAGCCGGCTGTATCGCAGCCCGCTCTACCTCCGCATCGAGGCACTGCCAGGCGCATCCCAGGACGCCGTGGTGCGACGCCTGGCCGCCCGCGCTCAGGCGCTCAACGAGGCGCCGGTCATCGACCGTGATCGGATCTACGCGCTGAAGCTCGAGGCGCTGGAGGCGATCTGGGAACGCTTTCGAGGCGATCCGGACTTCGCAGCGTATTGCGCGGCGGAAGGCGAGACACTCGAGCTGTACGCGATCTTCTGCGTGCTTGCCGAGCGCCATCCGGGGCCGTGGTGGGAGTGGCCGGTTCAGTACCGATCGCCAGGGTCGAGCGGCGTGCGCGAGGTCGGCAGGGTTGATCGGCGGCGCGTCGACTTCCATCGCTGGCTGCAGTGGCAACTCGACGCGCAGCTGGCGCGTGCGTCGCGCGAGATACCCATCGTCCACGACCTCGCGATCGGCGTCGCACCGGATGGCGCGGATGCATGGATGTGGCAGGACATGCTCGCGTTCGGCGCGCGCATCGGGGCGCCTCCCGACGAATTCAGCCCTGCTGGTCAGGATTGGGGGCTGACCCCGTTCGACCCGCACCGGCTGCGGGCCGCCGGCTACCGCCCGTTCATCCAAGCGGTGCGTCGCGGCATGGGGACCGCCGGCGGACTGCGCATCGACCACGTGATGGGCCTGTTCCGTCTGTGGTGGATCCCGCGCGGGGCGCGCGACGCCTCGGAGGGCGCGTACGTGCGCTATCCAGCAGGCGACCTGCTCGACGTCCTTGCGCTCGAGAGCCGGCGCGCGCGTGCCTTCGTGGTCGGTGAGGACCTGGGCACGGTGGAGCCGGGCGTGCGGCCAGAACTGCGCCGTCGCGGGATCCTGTCATACCGGCTCGCCTGGTTCGAGGACACGCCGCCCCAACGCTATCCGGTGCAGGCGCTGGCCGCGTTGACGACGCACGATCTGCCCACGGTCGCGGGTGTGTGGACCCGAGCTGATGTGGCCGAGATGGAACAGAGCGGCCGCGCGGTCAACCGAACCGCCGAGGAATTGGTGCGCCAGCGCCTGCAGCAGTTGACTGGCGCCCGCGATGGCGCCCCGGTCGCAGATGTCGTGGAACTCGCATATCGCGCGCTTGCCGGCGCGCCGTCCCGTCTGGTCGCGGCCACGCTCGACGACGCAGCGGCCGCGCTTCGGCGGCCCAATCTACCCGGCGCGCTGGGGCGGCCCAACTGGTCGATCCCGCTGCCGCGAACCATCGAGCAGTTACGCCGCGATCAGCTGCCGCGGCGCATCGCCGCAGCGTTTGCCGAGAACCGGTGAGGACCGCACCGCGCGCCACCTATCGGGTGCAGCTGCGCCGGGAGTTCGACTTCGACGCCGCGCGAGCAATCGTGCCGTACCTGTCGGATCTCGGCATCACGCATCTCTATTGCTCCCCCTACATGCAGGCAGCCGCGGGCAGTGCCCACGGCTACGACGTGGTTGACCCGTCGCGCGTGAGCGAGGAGCTGGGTGGCGATGCAGGTCTCGTCCGTCTCGACGCGGAGCTGCGCCTGCACGGTATGGGCCAGCTTCTCGACATCGTCCCGAACCACATGTGCGTCACCGACGCGCGCAACCGTTTTTGGTGGGACGTGCTCCGGCGCGGCCGCGACAGTGAATTTGCGCATTTCTTCGACATCGACTGGGATGCGCCAGCACTCGAGGGCCGGGTGCTCCTGCCGGTGCTCGGCGACGAGCTCGAGGCCGTGCTGCAGCACGGTGACCTGCGGGTTGTGCGCGGCGACGGCGGTCTTGAGCTCCGATACGACGAGCATCGCTTTCCGCTCGCGGATCAGTCGCTCGCCGTGGAGGGCGAAACGACGGCGGACCTGCTCGACGCACAGCACTACCGCCTCGCCTTTTGGCGCACCGGGCTGCGGCACATCAACTACCGGCGGTTCTTCGACGTCTCGTCGCTCGCCGGCGTGCGCGTCGAAGACCCGTCGGTGTTCGCCGCAACACATAAGCGTGCCCTCGAACTTGTCCGCGACGGCGTGGTCGACGGATTGCGTGTTGACCACATCGACGGGCTGCGCGAGCCGGACGAATATCTCCGACGCCTGCGCGACGCCACCGGCGAAGCCTGGGTCGTCGTCGAGAAGATCCTGGCGATGGGGGAGGACATGCGCAAGTCATGGCCGGTGGAAGGCACGACGGGGTACGACTTTGGCGCCCGCGTGGTCACGCTGCTGACTGACCCGGACGGCCTCAGCGAACTCGACGCCTGTTACCGGGAGATCACAGGCGATCAAAGCGATTTCGCTGCGCACTCACGTCGCGGCAGGCTCGATGTTGTCGAGACGCTGTTCGTGGCGGATCTCGCCCGCCTTGAGCGGACAGCGGCAGCGGCCGGAATCGACGCCGCCGCGCACGAGCTGACCGAGTTGGTTGTGGGCATGCCTGTGTATCGCGTGTATCCGAATGGCTGGGAGCAGCTCTCGGAGCCTGACAGGGCTTCGCTCGACACAGCGGTCGCGGCCGCGCGCGAGTGTGATCAGTGCGACGCATCGAAGCTGGAAGCTCTCGCGGCCGTGCTGCGTTCGGACGGCGAGGACTCGGCTGCGAAGCGCGACCTGCGTCTGCGCTTCCAGCAGCTCAGCAGCGCCACCATGGCCAAAGGAGTTGAGGACACGGCGTTCTACCGCCATGTCCGGCTGGTGGCGCTCAATGAGGTGGGATGCGACCCCACCCGGGTCACGTCGATCAATGAGTTCCACGAGGCCTGCGCCGCGGTGCAGTCCCACCATCCACGCACGATGCTGGCCACGGCGACGCACGACACCAAGCGCGGTGAGGACGCGCGCATCCGGGTGGCGATGCTGTCGGAGATGCCGCGCGAGTGGCGCGAGGCCGTGCTGCGGATTCGCGCTCTGGTGCGGCGCCACGGTTGGTCGATGCCATCGCCGGTGGCGGAGTACCTGCTCTACCAGACGCTGGTCGCGGCGTCCCCGATCACCGCGGACCGAGCGGCCGCGTACATGCTGAAGGCCGTACGCGACGCCAAGCAGGAGACCAGCTGGCTGGACCCGGATGCGGCATATGAGGCGAAGCTCGATGCATTCGTGCGACGCGTCGTGGAAGACGGCGCGATCCAGGACGAGGTGCGCGCGCTGGTCGATGCAATGACGCCCGCGTGGCAGGTGGCGTCGCTGTCGCAGGCGCTGCTCAAGCTGACGGCACCGGGCGTGCCGGACATCTACCAGGGTTGCGAGCTGTGGGACCTGCATCTGGTCGATCCCGACAACCGCACACCGGTGGACTTCAACCTGCGCCGGCGGCTCCTGCGTGAGCTGGACGACCTGTCCACCGCCGAGATCCTGCAGCGCGCCGACGAAGCACTGCCGAAGCTGCATCTGATTCGCGCCGCGCTGCACATGCGCACCCGTCGTGCGGCCGCGTTCGCAGCTGAGTCGACGTACGCGCCGCTGCTCGCGCGCGGCGAGCGCGCGGCGCACGCCGTGGCCTACGCGCGCGGAACCGCCACCGAGCCGGCTGCAGTTGTGGTGCTGGCCGTGCGCCTGGCATGCCGTTTGCACGGCGACTGGGGCGACACGACACTCGAGGTACCCGACACGGTCTGGCGCAATGTGTTGAGCGGTGCGATCGTCAACGGCGGCATCCATACCATCGCGGATCTTGTAAGCGCTTTCCCGGTCATGCTGCTGGAGCGTGCTGCGTGACGCACACGTTCCGCGTCTGGGCGCCGGATGCGCACCAGGTGGACGTCGACGTACGCGGCAGCCGGTACGCCCTGGTGCGTGACGACTGGGGCTGGTGGACGGCCGGCGTTGCAGATGCAGGGCCCGGCGACGACTACCAGTTCATTGTTGACGGCGGTGACGCGCTGCCAGACCCGCGTTCGTCGTTCCAGCCGGGCGGCGTTCACGGCCCCTCGCGACTCATCGACCACGGTGCATACGTGTGGAACGACGCCGGATGGCGCGGCTTTGCACTTCGCGATGCAGTCATCTACGAGCTGCACACCGGCACCTTCACCCAAGCAGGCACGTTCGACGGCGTGGTCGAGCGACTCGACCACCTCGTCACGCTGGGAGTCAACGCCATCGAGTTGATGCCTGTCGGCGAGTTCGCCGGAGTGCGTGGGTGGGGCTACGACGGCGTCGACCTCTTCGCACCCCATCACGCCTACGGCGGGCCCGAGGCGCTCAAGCGCCTCGTGGACGCCTGTCACGCGCGCGGCGTGGCTGTCGTGATCGACGTCGTGTACAACCACGTGGGCCCAGAGGGCAACTACCTCGGCATGTTCGGCCCGTACTTCACCAAGCGCTATGCCACGCCATGGGGCGACGCGATGAACTACGACGGGCCCGACAGCGACGAGGTGCGCGCCTTCGTGATTGACAACGCGCTGATGTGGCTGCGCGATTATCACTGCGACGGACTGCGCTTGGATGCGGTGCACGAGATCGTCGACACGTCTGCGACGCACATCCTGGAGGAGGTCGTGACGCGGGTCGAGGCGCTGCGCGATGAGGTCGGACGGGAGCTCTGGGTCATCGCAGAGAGCGACTTGAACGACCCGAGGCTGGTGCGCGATCGCGTGCTCGGTGGCTACGGTGTGAGCGCCCAGTGGAGCGACAACTTCCACCACGCCGTACATGCGCTGCTCACCGGTGAGAGCAACGGCTACTACGCCGATTTCGGCAGCCCCAACGACGTGTGCACCGCGCTGCGCCAGGGATTCGTCTACACGGGCCAGTACTCACACTTCCGCCGCCGCCGCTTCGGCCGCCCGGTCGGCGAGCTGCCGCTGCATCGCTTTCTGGGTTATGCGCAGAACCACGACCAGGTCGGCAACCGCGCCGCCGGCGATCGCCTCTGCCAGGTCGTCAGCGCCGGCCGTGCGCGCATTGCTGCAGCCCTTGCGCTACTGGCGCCGTTCGTTCCCCTGCTCTTTCAAGGCGAAGAATGGGCGGCGAGCACTCCCTTTCAGTACTTCACCGACTTCGGTGACCGTGCGCTGCAGCAGGCTGTCAGCGCAGGACGGCGCCACGAATTCCGCGATTTCGGCTGGGCGCCAGAAGCCGTGCCGGACCCGACCGCGCTCGAGACGTTCACCCGATCGCGCCTGTTATGGGAAGAGGTGTCCCGGCGCGAGCATGCGGCCATGCTCGACTGGTACCGCGCCCTGATCGCCTTGCGAAAGGCAACACCGCGTCTTCGCGAGAGTCTTCCCGCCGAGGTGCGAGCCTGGCACGACGAGGACCGGTCGCTGCTGTTCTACGAGAACGCCGGGCTCTTCATGGTGTGCAATCTGGGCAACGCGCCGGCGGATATTGGTGAAGCGGCGGGATCACAGCTCGTCCTGAGCTCGGCGCCGCTCGGTGATCACGCCGGCGTGTGGCGCTGCCCGCCGGACGCGGTCGCGGTATGGTCGCGGCAGGATGGCTGAAGGAGGGAAAGCGGAGTCCACCAGGGCAGGCGTCGTGCGGCCCAAGCGCCGGCGCTCTGTGCGAGTGCTTGTGGAGCGGCTGCTGCTCGGCTCGATCATGAGCGTGATCGCGGTGATGGTCGACCGCCGCCTTCGTCGCGCGTTCTCGAAGCCTGGCGCGGCGTCACCTCCGCCGACGGATCAGGTCTCCAAGCAGGATGAGGGTGAACAATCCGCCCACGGCTCCGAACAGCACGCTGACCCATCCGGGGACATGTCCGAAACTCGCGGTGAGCCCGCTGACCAGGTATGACGCTGCGCCCACCGCGGCAATGGACAGACGTCTCGCGGCCCGGCGGATGGTGTCTTCCAGCCGCTCCGTGCCACTGAACACGACCTTCGGCTCGAAACCGGGACGCGCGCCGGTCAGCTTCTCGAGTGAGTCCAGTAGGCTGGTCACGCGCAAGCGCACCTTCTGCGCGTTGTAGACGAAGCGCTGCGGGCCCATCATGTCACGCACTCGCGTGGCCAACCGGCGCGTGAAGAAGCGGCCGGCGATGGAGAAGGGGTCGATGCCCGGATCCAGCTCCGCCGCGGCCAGTTGCATCTGCCCCAGGGCCTTGCCGATGAACGCGAGTGACGACGGCATACGAATGTCGTGTCGCACGCACAGCTCGGTGAGATCCTGGAGCATCGGTCCCATTTGAAATTGCTCCAGGGCGAGATGCCGGTAGCGCGCAACAAATGTTGTCAGCTCCGCGCGCAGCGATTCCTCATCCACTGTGCCGTGCCGCTCGGCGAGCATGAGGATCACGTCGCCCAGGAAGGTGACATCCTCGTGCCAGAACGCGAGAAGCAGAAAGCCCAGCATCTCGCGCGTCCGTTCGTCGATCTCGCCCACCATTCCGAAGTCGAGCAGGTAGATCCGGTCGTCGCACCACATGAGGTTGCCCGGATGCGGGTCCGCATGGAAGAAGCCTGCGGTGAGCACCTGCTGGTAATAGGACTCGACGAGCTGTCTCGCCGCCTCGCTTCGCTCGGGCGACGGCGACGACTCCATCAGCGGGACTCCCCGCACCTCCTCCATGACCAGAAGCCGGTGCGTCGAATAATCGGTGTAGACGTGCGGGACGTCGAGACGCGAGAAGGATTCGAGCACGCTGCGCATGTGCTCGATGTTCTGCGCCTCACGTATGAAGTCGAGCTCCCGCTGCAGCGATTCGGAGAGATGGTCGATGATGGCCGGCAGATCGATGATCTGCTCGAAACCCGGCTTGCCCTGTGCGCGCTGGCCGAAGAGCTCGAGCAGCGCGAGGTCCTTGCCCATCTCCTCCTCGGCGGTCGGGCGCTGCACCTTCACCACGACACGGTCGCCGTTGCCAAGCACGGCGCGGTGCACCTGCGCGATCGTCCCGGCCGCGATCGGATCGGTCTCAATGCTCTCGAACACGTCCTCCCATGGGACGTGCATCTCCTCCTCCATGACGCGCACGACCTCCTCGCGAGTCAGCGGAGGAACATTGTCCTGGAGCGTCGAGAGTTCCTCGATGAACGCTGGAGGCAGCAGGTCCGGCCGAGTGGACAGCATCTGTCCCAGTTTTTCGAAGGTCGGACCGAGTCTTTCCAGTGATTCGCGCAGCAGACGCGCCTCGTGCTTGAGGTCCCCGCGCCGCTTGGCGACGAAGGCCTCACGGACGCCCAGCGCCGTGATGACGCGGGCGATCTCCGCGGCACGGCCAAGCATTTGCCCCTCGAACATCGCGGGGTCGGCGGGGACAACCGGCGGCTCCCGGTGATGATGAAAGTGGGGTGTGTGCCCGTCTCCGCCTTCATGCAACGTGTTGACCAGGACGACGCTGCAGCGGGCCATGTGGGAAACACGATTGGGGACGTTCTTGAGCAAGAACTCCTTGCGATCGCGCATTCCGGTGTTGCCGCATACGATGAGGTCGACGTGCTCCGCCTCGGCGACGTGGACGATCGCGTCTGCCGGGTCGGCTGATTCGACAACAAGGCCACGCCCGCGTTCGCCGGCCAACTTCCGGGCCGCGCTGGTCAGGTCTGGGTCTGGCGTGGCATGCAGCCGCTTGTGGCGATCCGGCTCGACCGGTGCGCCACCGTCGACGACGCGCAGCAGGATGAGTTCGGCCGAATCGTGCTTTGCGTTCTCAGCGGCCCATTGCACCGCCTCAGACGACGTTGATGAGAGATCCGTCGGCACCAGGATGCGTCTGGCCATGCGCCGTGCACTGTATCCGAGGCGCCGGGGCTCAGTGAAGTGGCGTTTCCAGCCTCACTTCGAGCACGCCGTCTGTGTCCCGCACCACCAGCCGAGGCAAGTCGAACGTGGCGGGTCCGCTCAGCGCTCGGCCGTCGCGGACCCGGAACCGCGAGCCGTGCCATGGACACGTCACAACGCCGTTCTCCAGGGTTCCCTCGTGCAGCGGCCCGCCTTCGTGGGAGCAGATTGCGGAGAGGGCGCAGATACGTCCATCGACGCGCGTCATCAGCACCTGCATGCCGCCTGCTTCGACAACGTGCATCCCGTCTGCCGGCACGTCAGCTGCGCGCCCGGCCGGGGCCCAGTCCGTGGGGCCGTCAAGAAATGCCTCGCGGTTGACGGCATAGCCGATGCCGAAAACGAGATGTCCCCCATACCACGCGCCGATGGCCAGGATGGCGAAACCGGCAGTGGAAAGACCGACTGCCAGCGGATGCAGGCCCTCACCTGCCCACCAGCGCAGCCCAAGAGACGCCGCATACACGAGCACCACCGTCGACATGAGCAGACCGTGCAAGCAACCAAACCGCCGTTCCGAATCGATGGTGTCCTGAAAATCGGTGTAGCCGGTGGCCAGCGTGAGCACCGCGACGATCAGCCCGACGATAAGCGCGACGTCGCCAGCGGACTCCGGAATCCGGTTCGTGAAGTGCGCGGCGTAGTCGAGAACAAGGCCCACCGTCCAGGCGCCGATGGGAACGTCGGTGAGCAGGGGATGGAGTGGATGGCGGAGGAGGTAGGTGCCGTTGAGCGAGCTCTTCAGAAACCGGCCCGGTGTGCCAAGGCTCTTGTAGAAGCCCGTCACCGCCTTCTGTACGAAGTCCGAGAGGGGCTCCAGCCATGTCTGGCGGCGCGCGATGCGACTCAGGAGCGGTTCGGGCATGGTCAGCTCGCCACGCTTATCTGACCCGCGGGGCCGGCGGCGGCCGCGTCGTGCGCGGCGGACATCGACGCCGCGGGATCACTCCCCAGCGCCGCGACCCCGGCACGCAGCGTCTGGTCGAGCGCAAGCCTTCGCATCTGGTCGAGGACGCGGCCGGCCACGGCGCGACCTGACGCAGTGCCGCCGTCGCGGACCAGCAACGCTGCAGCACCGTTGTCGAGGATGCACACCGGCTCGTCGGCACGCGCGTACGCGATCACCAGTGCCGCATAGCCGGAGCGAGCCAGCTTCGGGATGGTGTCATCGATGACGAAAACACAGCAGGCGCCGCCGGTCGTCACCTCCGCGGCACTGCGCAGAAACTCGTCGCGAGTGACCTGCCAGGGGAGCTGCCAGAGGGGAGTTGAGTCGGTCATCGCGAGGATGGTGCCACGATGGCACTCAGGTCAGGGGCCGACCAGGAACCCGGCCTCGAGTCGCCTCACCACAGCTCGACGCTCCGCAACTGAAGGGGTCCCGGCGGCACGCCACTCCAGAAGGTTCGCGACGGTCGAAAGCAATTCGGCCAGCCGGACCGGCTTGCTCAGCGCGGCCACCCCTGCGTCGGCAGCCTGATGCTCGCGAATAGCGCCACTGATGAAGCAGATGGCGACCTTGCTCCCAGCCTCGTCGTCCAGGAGTTTGTCGGCCACGCGCACGCCGTGCATGTCGGGCAGCAATCCATCGATGAGCACCGCCGCGATGTTCGGGTCCGCGCGGACAAGCTCAAATGCCTCCTCGCCTGTGCGGACACCTAATGGTTCCCAGCCGCCCCTCTCGAGTGCCCTGGCGAGGAAGCCTCGTACAGCATCGTCGTCCTCAACGATGAGGACACGAGGTGCGGCTTTGGGCATCCCTTGGCCGAATCATACCCGCTCCCCGAAGTTATGGACTATTGCCGCTACACAATTGCGACGTCGGACTCGCGGTGCGGGCAGTCGCTGACGTCGTGATGACAGCCGCACGTGCTGGACGCTTCAACGATCTGCAACACCCCGTCGGGGTATTTGAGCACGGGCCCGGATCCGGGATTTCCGTTGCTCAGCAGCCGGGCTTTGCGGACGTAGACGTCGCGGCCGTCGACGTGCGCCCACGCGAGCATGTTGGGCACGCCGGCCCGCACCATGCGCTCTGCTTCTGTGGCGGACCGGGCGGTTGCCAGCGAGCGATGTCCGACCGAGGTGCGATACGTCGCGACCGACATGTCCGGCTGAGTGCCCGGCGCATCAGTCAGCAGCGCTTCCACGCCCTCAGGCAGCACCTCAATCCCCTTGGCCACCAATGCGCGCGTGAGGGTTCCGGCGTTGTCCTCCGGACCGATGCGGAGCCGAGCCTGCGCAAGGATGGGGCCGGCGTCCACTTTGGGCACAGCCCTGTGGAGCGTGACGCCGGTTTCAACCGCGCCCTCGGCGATGGCCCAGTACACGGGCTCTGGGCCGCGGAATTGAGGGAGCAGGCTGGGGTGTATGTTCATCCAGCCGTGCTGCGGGATCTCGAGAGCACGGCGGCCCACGATCTGGTCGAAGCTGGCCATAACCACCGCTTCCGGCTGAAGCCGTGCAAGGTGCATGCGCGAATGCTCGTCATTGATGCGCCATGCTCGCAGGAGAGGAATCCCCAGGTGATCGGCTATGCGGCTGAGCGCGTTGTCGCCCAGGATCGCCGGGTGCGCGCCGGGTGACGTGACGATGCCGGCGAGCCGGACGTCGAGCCCCAGGAGTGCCAGCAGAAAGCCGAGGCTGTAGTCGGACGGGAACCCGGCGAAGATGACGGCCGGGCCATCGCCCCTCTCCACGGTGCCGTCTGGCGGCGGCAGGTCGCGATCCGGGATGAAGCTGAACATGTCCCGTTCCCACAGTTGTGCGCGAGCGCGCTCCAGGTATGGGGACGTCGTGGCCACGCGGCCAGATTAGCCATCGGATCGGCGAACGCGAGACGCGGTCACCAGACCGTCCGCGACCAGGCTCTCCACGGCTCGGGCAATTGCGCCCGCCGTGGGTGCCGGGGTGAGCCGCCGCAGGCGTCGCGTGAGCGCCTGTCGACCCGGCGGCCGCGGGTCGTCGAGCATCGCCGCCAGGACCTGGCCCCGCAATTGCCGGAAGCTCCCCGCGTACGGAGGTTGCCGCCGCGCGTTGGCCGCAGGTCGCGCCGGAGCGGCGAGACGGCTCCGGGAGCGGCAGCCGCTCGCCAGGGGGCACCCGTTACATCGCGGCACCGATCGGCAATGGATCGCGCCGGCATCGAACAGCGCCAGCACGTAGTCCCGCCGTTTAAGCCCTCTGGGTTGTCCCGACGCCACCGCCGCTTCGATCTCCCGCCGCCTTGCGTCCTCCGCCTCCACGCCGAGCGCCGCCCGAGCTGCCACTCGAGCGATGTTCACGTCGAGCGGCGGCGGGCCTGGAGCTTCGAACGCCAGCGCCAGCAGCGCCCGAGCGGTGTACAGCCCGACGCCGGGCAGCTCTCGCAGCGCCGCCTCGCCCTCGGGCCAGCCCCGGTCGGCGACCGCGATCGCGCACCGGTGCAGCGCAAGTGCCCGCCGCGGGTACCCAAGCCCCTGCCACTCACGCAGGACGTCGTCCAGCGACGCCTCAGCACACGCCTCCGCTGTCGGCCAGCGCTCCATGAACGCCTCCCACTTGGGCTGCACCCGCGCGACCTGCGTCTGCTGCAGCATCATCTCGGAGACGAGCACCGCCCACGGATCGCGGGTCAGTCGCCAGGGTAGGTGACGCCGACCATTGCGCCGGTACCAGCCGGTTAGACCGCGCGCCCACACTCAACAAGTCTGCCGCGGCCGGTGACTGTGATGCTGTCCGGCCTCACGCGCGGGGACGTCGCGCAGGCGAGCCGGACCATGGTCGGAGCGGAGGGCGAGCCGAGCGCGAGCGGCGGGACCCCAGCGGGGTTCCGACCGCGACCGCGCGTGTGAGGCCGGGCAGCATCACGTGAACCGCCGTCCGGCATGACGCCGGTGCGGACCGTCAGACTCCGCTGGACACGACAGCTCAGGAGGCCGCACATTCATGGCGCGACACACGATCACGCTGATACCCGGTGATGGCGTCGGCCCGGAGGTGAGCGCTGCCGCACGCCGCGTCATCGACGCGACGGGTGTCGACATCGAGTGGGAGGTGCACGACGCCGGGCTCGACGTCATGGAGAAGTTTGGTGACCCCATGCCGCCGCACGTGCTCGAGTCGATTCGGCGCAACAAGGTGGCGATCAAGGGGCCGCTGACCACACCGATCGGGAAGGGCATCCGCAGTGTCAATGTCTCGTTGCGCAGAGAGCTCGATCTGTATGCGCTGGTGCGGCCGTGCAAGTGGTATCCGGGAGTGCGCAGCCGCTACGACACCATCGACCTG
>DATMRA010000015.1:0-24578 GCA_035566535.1 Candidatus Acidiferrales bacterium
CAGCAGCGGGTGGCGGTTCGCGGCGTGAATCTGCTCAAGCGCCACACTCGTGCCGGCGTCCAGGGCAACGTGCAGGGCGGCATCGTCGACTTCGACGGCCCGATCGCGTACAGCAACGTGATGCTCGTCTGCAACCGCTGCGACAAGCGCACGCGCATCGGCAAGGTGATCGACGAAGAGGGCACCCGCGCCATCGTGTGTCGCAAGTGCGGCGAGCGCTACGAGAGGGCGCCGATCTGATGGCTGTTCAGGTCGCTGAAGCACCGCGGCTCCGCCGCCGCTACGTGGACGAGATCGCGCCCTCGCTGGTGAAGGAGTTCCGCTACCGCAACGCCATGCAGGTTCCGGACGTCGTGAAGGTTGTCGTCAACATCGGCCTCGGCGAGGCCATAGCCAACGCGCGCGCCATCGACGCTGCCGTGGCGGACCTGAAGACCATCACCGGGCAGGCTCCCATCGTGATCAAGGCGCGCAAGTCGGTGGCGGCGTTCAAGTTGCGCGAAGGTATGCCCATCGGCGTCAAGGTGACGCTGCGCGGGCGGCGCATGTACGAGTTTCTGGACAAGCTGTTGAATGTCGCCCTGCCACGCATCCGTGACTTTCGCGGCGTGGACCCCAAGGGATTCGACGGCCACGGCAATTACACGCTCGGCCTGCGCGAGCAACTGGTCTTTCCCGAGATCGACTACGACAAGATCGATAAACTGCGCGGACTGGAGGTCTCCATCGTGACCACCGCCCGCACCGACCAAGAGGGGCAGGCTCTGCTCGCGGGTTTGGGTATGCCCTTCAGGAAGAATTGAGATGGCCAAGAAATCCCTGATCGCAAAATCGCTGCGTCCACCGCGGTTCTCCACCCAGGAGCACCATCGGTGCGGGGTCTGCGGCCGCCCCCGCGCGTACATGCGCAAGTTCGGGATGTGTCGCATCTGTTTCCGCAAGCTGGCCAGCTACGGCCAGATTCCCGGCGTCAAAAAGAGTTCCTGGTAAGCCATGACGAGTGACACGATCGCGGACATGCTGACCCGCATTCGCAATGCGATCACGGCCGATCACGGAAGCGTCGAGATGCCGGCGTCGAAGATGAAGGTTGAGATCGCGCGCGTGCTGCAGGAGGAGGGCTTCGTCGCGAGTTACGAAGTCGCCGGCGAGCCGCCGCGAGCCACGCTTGCCATCACGCTCAAGGCCTCGACGCCGAAGGGTCGCGCCCTGAGTGGGCTTCGACGCGTCAGCAAGCCCGGCCTTCGTGTGTATGCCGGCAAGACGGAACTGCCGCGGGTGCTCGGTGGGCTGGGCATCGCAATCATCTCGACCTCGCATGGGCTGATGTCGGGCCGCGCCGCCAAGCGTGCCGGTCTGGGCGGCGAAGTCGTGGCGTACGTGTGGTGATCGCATGTCGAGAATAGGCCGGCTTCCGGTCCCCATCCCGAGCGGTGTCGAGGTGTCCCTCGACCACAACCATCTCAGCGTCACCGGTGCGCGCGGCACGCTGGAGCGCGTGCTCCCTGCTGCCATGCACATCGAGATGACCGACGGCGTCATCGTCGTCGCACGTCCGACCGACTCGGCGCCGCACCGGTCCCTGCACGGCCTCACCAGAACGCTGGTGGCCAACATGGTCGAGGGCGTGAGCCGTGGCTTCACACGCGAGCTCGATCTTGTCGGGGTCGGGTTTCGCGCCTCGCGTCAAGGTGGAGACCTGGTGCTGACACTGGGCTTTTCGCATCCCATTCGCTACACGCCTCCCGAGGGAGTGACCATCGAAGTGCCGGCGCCGACACAGATCACGATCAGCGGCGCCGACAAAGAGGTGGTGGGTCAGGTGGCTGCCAAGATCCGCAGCTTTCGCAAGCCCGAGCCCTACAAGGGAAAGGGTGTGCTGTACCGCGGCGAGCGCGTGCGGCGCAAAGCGGGCAAGTCGGGCAAGGCCGGCAAGACCAAATAACGGGAGTCCAGGACAGGTTATGTACACGAAACACGATCGGCGCAGCGCCCGCGTCAAGCGGCACCGCCGCGTGCGTAAGCACGTGTCCGGTACCGCTGAGCGCCCGCGCCTGGCGATGTACCGCAGCCTTCACCACATCAGCGTTCAGCTGGTCGATGACACAGCCGGTCGCACGCTGGCCGCAGCGTCGACCACGGAGGCGGAGCTGCGAGCGTCGCTTGAAGGTGCGCACGGCCCGACGCTCTCGGCAGCATCCGCTGTGGGCAAGGCCATCGCCGCGCGGGCCCGCGACCAGGGCATCGAATCGGTGATTTTCGACCGCGGTGGGTATCTGTACCACGGTCGCGTTCGCGCGCTGGCTGAGGCCGCGCGCGAAGGTGGGTTGAGGTTCTGACATGGGAATGCGCATGGATCGCCGCGATGATCGCGGCGGAGAGTTTCAAGAGAAGATCGTGTCGCTCAACCGCGTTGCCAAGGTGGTCAAGGGCGGTCGCCGGTTCTCCTTCAGCGCACTCGTCGTCGTGGGTGACGGCCAGGGGCGGGTGGGAGCCGGCCTCGGAAAAGCGGGCGAGGTCCCGGACGCCATTCGCAAGGGTGTCGAGGACGCCAAGAAACACATGATCACCGTGCCCATGGTTGGGACCACCATCCCGCACGAGGTGCGCTACAAGCTTGGCGCGGCAAAGGTGCTGCTGAAGCCGGGCGTGCCCGGCACCGGGGTCATCAGCGGCAGCTCGATGCGGGCCGTCGTCGAGGCCGCGGGAATCCACGACATCCTCACCAAGAGCCTCGGCACCGACAACCCGATCAACGTGGTGCGGGCGACGGTGGCAGCCCTGGCCAGCCTGCGGACACTCGCCGACGTGGCCCAGCTCCGCGGACGCACCCCCGAAGAGGTGATCGGCAGCCGCGCGCTCGCGGATCGCATGCTGGCGCGCGAGCCGGTTGTTGCCGCCGTGCCGCAGGAGGCGACGCCGTGAGCTCGCTCCGCGTGACCTATCGCAAGAGCGCCATCGGGTATGCCTGGGATCAGAAGGCAACGCTCGTCGCCCTCGGGCTGCGGCGCTTGCATCAAACCGTCGAGCACGAGGCCACGCCGTCAATTCGCGGCATGGTCTACAAGGTGCGCCACCTAGTGAGCGTCGACGGCGCTGCGGCGGATTCGCCCGAGGGCATGCGCATCCTGGCGAAGCTCGCCGCCGCCTCGCCTGCTGCTGAAGAGGTGGAGCAGCCGGCATGAAGCTCCACGAGCTGGTTCCAGCCAAAGGCAGCCGTCAGGCACGCAAGCGCGTGGGCCGCGGAATTGCCGCCGGCCAGGGCAAGACGAGCGGCCGCGGTCAGAAGGGCCAGGGTTCGCGCTCCAGCGTCGGGTTGCCGGTCGGGTTCGAGGGTGGTCAGCTGAAGCTGACGCAACGCATGCCCAAGCTGCGCGGGTTCAATAACAAGTGGCGTAGGGAGTACGCGATCGTCAATCTCGGCAAGCTCGCTCGCTTCGAGCCCGACACTGTCGTCGACGCGGCGCTGCTGGCCGAGGCAGGTCTCGTCGCGAGTGCCACGCGGCCGGTCAAGGTGCTCGCCGCGGGCGAGTTGAAGCATGCCCTGCGCCTCCGCGTCGACCGCGTCTCGTCGGCCGCGCGCCAGGCTGTGGAAGCTGCCGGGGGCACGATCGAGCTGCTCGAAGCACCTCGGCCGACGCTGGTTCCAGCGCCCGATGGTGCCAAAGTGAACCCCGTGGAGAGCGACGCGGAAGGCAGCGAAGCGGCAGACAGTGAGGCGGAAGACGAGGCACCGGAGTGAACCTCTTCGAGGCGCTGGTTCAAGCGTTCCGCATCCCGGAGCTGCGACGGAAGCTCCTCTTCACGGTGCTGCTCCTCATGGCATTCCGCGTGCTGGCCAGCATCTCCATTCCGGGGGCCAACCCGGCAGCACTCGATCAGCTCTTCGCCAACAACTCGCTGCTCGGCCTGCTCAACCTGTTCAGCGGTGGGGGACTGTCGCGCTTCACCCTGGTGGCGCTCGGCCTGAACCCGTACATCAACGCGACGATCATCATGCAGTTGATGACGGTGGTCTCCACCCGTCTCAAGGAGCTGAGTAAGGAAGGCGAACAGGGACGCAAGAAGATCACGCGGTACACGCGCTGGCTCACCGTCCCCCTCGCGGCGCTCCAGGCCTATGGCTTCATGGCGCTGTTCACCAACCCGTCGTTGACGCCCGCCGGCGCGATCATCCCGAACCCGACGACGGCGACGGAGATCACGATCATTCTCACGCTCACCGCGGGCACGATCATCGCAATGTGGTTGGGCGAGCTGATCACCGAGTACGGGGTCGGCAACGGGGTCTCATTGATCATTTTCGTGGGCATCATCGGGCGCCTGCCCGGCACCATCCTTTCGTACGGGGGCACGGGCGGTTCGGCGCACGTCGTTCAGCTGGTGGTGATGGCCCTCATCGCGGTTGCCGTGACCGCCGGCATCATCGAGGTGCAGCAGGCTCAACGGAAAATTCCCGTCCAATCGGCGCAGCGGGTGTTGAACCCGCGCACCGGAATGGCGGCTCAGGGGCGAAGAAACTTCTTACCACTGCGTGTCAACGCGGCCGGCGTGATTCCGATCATCTTCGCCATCTCGATCATGACGTTCCCCACGATCTTCGCCAACCTGTTTCAGAACGCCACCGGCCCGCTGCAGCAGGCATCGACGTGGGTGCAGCAGAACTGGCAACCCACCGGGCCGTCGATCCCCATCAACATCATTTACAACGGGATCTATTTCGTCCTGGTCCTCGGGTTCACGTACTTCTACACGGCTGTCGTCTTCGACCCCAACGACGTTGCTGACAACCTCAAGAAGCAGTCGACGTTCATACCCGGCATCAGACCCGGCCGCAGCACGGCCGAATATCTGGGCAAGGTGATGGGCCGGATAACCCTTGCTGGAGCACTGTTTCTCGCTGTCATCACCGTCGTCCTCCCGCTGGCGACCGCGGCCATCACGCGCGTGTCACCAACGTCACTCTACCTGGGAGGCACGGCGATTCTGATCGTCGTCGGCGTCGCGCTCGACACGATGAAACAGATCGAGACGCAGCTGCTGATGCGCCAGTACAAGGGCTTTATTAAATGATTGTCGTCGTCTTCGGGCCACCCGGGAGCGGCAAGGGGACGCAGGCTGCGCTCGTTGCAAAGAGGACCGGACTGCCGCACGTCGCCACGGGCGACATCCTGCGCGCGGAAACGGCCAAGGGCTCGCCGCTCGGCCGCGAGGTCGAGCCGATCATGCGCTCCGGGCATTTGGTCCCCGACGACCTCGTGGTTCGCGTCATCGAAGCGCGCCTGGCTGAACCAGATGCGGCTTCGGGCGCTCTCCTCGACGGTTTTCCGCGCACAGTTCCGCAGGCCGTCGCGCTGGACGAGATGCTCGCGCGCAACGGCCGGCAGGTGGACGTCGTCGTGGCGCTGAATGTGCCCGAGGATGTGCTCGCGGAGCGCGTGCGCCGGCGTGCGCCGGAGGGACGCCCCGACGACACGCCCGAAGCGTTCATCAAGCGCCTCCACGTATACCGGACGGAAACTGCCCCGGTCCTCGACTACTACCGCGGCAAGGGCACGTGTGTTGCGGAGGTCGACGGCGTCGGCGACGTTGTCGCGGTGACCGAGCGAATCACCGGTGCGCTCGCGGCGGGGCAGGCGTCGTGAGCAATCGTGTCGAGAGCTTCCGCCTGAAGCGACCGGACGAGATCGATCGGATGCGCGCGGCCGGCCGCATCCTGGGCGCGTGCCTGGCGCAGCTCGCGGCGTCGGTGCGGCCCGGCATCACGACGCTGGATCTGGACCGCGAGGCCGAGACGTTCATTCGCGACCACGGGTGCGTGCCGGGCTTTCTCGGCTATCAGGGATTCACGAAATCGCTGTGCGTGTCGGTCAACGAGCAGGTCGTGCACGGCATTCCCGGACCGCTCGTGATCCGCGAGGGCGACCTCGTCTCGCTCGACTGCGGCTTGATCCTGGATGGATGGTGGGCAGACAGCGGCCTCACGGTCGCGTGCGGCGAGGCGTCCCCCGAGGTCCAGCGTCTGATCGACGTCACCCATGAGGCGCTCGAGCGCGGCATCGCAGCCGCACGACCGGGCAACCACATCGGCGACATCGGCCACGCGGTCCAGACGTATGTCGAGGCCGAGGGTTACTCCGTGGTCCGCCAGTACGTGGGACACGGGATCGGGCGGGACATGCACGAGCCGCCCCAGGTCCCCAATTACGGACGGCCGGGTGAGGGCAACCTCCTCAAGGCCGGGTACGTGCTGGCGATCGAGCCGATGGTCAACGCCGGCGGTCCCGAGGTCTATACGCTCGACGACCAGTGGACCGTGGTCACCCGGGACGGGCGGCTCTCGTGCTACTTCGAGCACACGGTGGCGATCACCGAGGACGGGCCGGAGGTGCTCACGCTGAGGCCGGCTCCGGCCGTCGCGGGAGCCCGCTGATGGCATCGCTCCAATTGCTTGAGTTCCAGAAAGCCCGGTATACTGTTGTTTCGCGGTTCTCTGCAGCTCGCTTTGGCGTGCCCTTCCCGGGGCGGATCGAGCGGCCGGGTGGTGGCGTCGATCTTGCCGGTGTGGCCGGGGCCGCGTATGTCAACTGCGGCCGTGAGCGACGCGCCGCCGAGCACAGGAGCGACAGGCGAGCGATATGAAGGTCAGAGCATCGGTAAAGAAGATGTGTGACCACTGCAAGGTCATCAAGCGGCACGGCGCCGTCCGGGTGATCTGCGACGCCAACCCGAAACACAAACAGCGGCAGGGTTAGAGGAAAGAAGTGGCACGCATCGCAGGCGTCGACGTCCCCCGGGACAAGCGCATCGAGATCGCGCTGACCTACATCTATGGGATCGGCCTGACCACCTCCAAGCGTCTGTTGCAGCTCGCGGCGATCTCGCCCGACACGCGGACCAAGGATCTGACGGACACCCAGGTCGGCAAGCTGCGCGACCTCATCGCGAAGCAGCTGCAGGGCCGGGTCGAAGGTGACCTTCGCCGGCAAATCGCCCTGAACATCAAGCGTCTGATCGAGATCGGCACGTACCGCGGGTTGCGCCATCGTCGTGGCCTCCCCGTGCGCGGCCAGCGCACGCGGACCAATGCGCGCACACGTCGCGGACCGAAGAAGACCGTCGGCGTGCGCCGCAAGAAGCCGACGAAGTGACGAGCTGAGCCATGGCCAAGAAGAAGAAGAACGTCAGAACCCGCCGTCGCGAGCGCAAGAACATCGTCATTGGACATGCACATGTCCTGGCCACGTTCAACAACACCATCGTCAGCCTCACCGACCCTGACGGCAACGTGATCGCGTGGGGCTCGGCGGGTGCGCAGGGTTTCAAGGGCTCGCGCAAGAGCACGCCCTTCGCCGCCCAGGTCACCGCAGAGGCTGCGGCGCGACGCGCGATGGAGCACGGTCTCAAGAGCATCGAGATCTTCGTGAAGGGGCCGGGCGCCGGCCGCGAGGCCGCAATCCGCAGCCTGCAGGCCAGCGGACTGGAGATCACCGCCATCTCTGACATCACGCCGATCCCGCACAACGGCTGCCGCCCGCCCAAGCGGCGCAGGGTGTAGGCGAGCATGGCCAATCAGAACGGACCCGTCTGCCGGCTCTGCCGGCGTGAAGGAATCAAGCTGTACCTCAAGGGCAGCAAGTGCGTGACCAACTGCGTGTTCGACAAGCGCAGTGGCCTGCTGCCCGGACAGCACGGCCTCGCGCGGCGGCGCAAGGCGAGCGACTACGGCATCCAGCTGCGCGCCAAGCAGCGCGCTCGGCGCTTGTACGGCGTGCTGGAACGGCAGTTCGCTCACTACTTCGAAAAAGCTGAACGTGCCGAAGGAATAACCGGCACGGTGCTGCTGCAACAGCTGGAGCGGCGTCTCGACAACGTCGTGTACCGCTTGGGGTTTGCCGCGTCGCGCCGGGAGGCACGTCAACTCGTCTCGCACCGGCACTTCAAGGTCAACGGACGCACCGTGAATATCGCCTCGGCGCAGGTGCGCCCGGGCGACGTGGTCGAGGTGCGCGAGAAGAGCCGCAAGATCCTTCCTGTTGAGAACGCGCAGCAGCTCCTCCAGGGCGCCCGCGGCGTCCCCGAGTGGCTCACCCTCGACGCTTCAAATTTGAAAGGAACTGTCGTCCGCCTTCCGGAACGTCAAGAAATGGAAATGGCGGTCGACGAACAACTCATCGTGGAGTACTACTCCCGATGACGGTACCTATCGCCCAAATACAAACCGTGGAGTCATAAATGGCCGTAGATCTCATAACTTCCCCAGTAGTTCGCGAAATCGAGAGCAGTGCCGATTACGGCAAGTTCGAGATCGAGCCGCTGGAGCCAGGGTTCGGCGTCACCCTGGGCAACTCATTGCGCCGCGTGCTGCTCTCATCGCTGGCGGGTAGCGCGGTCACGTCTGTGTCGATCGAGGGCGTGGCCCACGAGTTCAGCGCCGTTGACCACGTCAAGGAAGACGTCACCGAGATCCTGCTGAACATCAAGGAGATAAACGTCGTCTCCCACAGCAACGATCCCGTTCGTCTCACGCTGGATGTGCGCGGCCCCCGCGAGGTGACAGCCGGCGACATCGAGACGCCCAGCGACGTCGAGGTGCGCAACCCGCAGCAGCACATCGCCACGCTCGACTCGCCCAAAGGACAGCTGCGCATGGACCTGATGGTCGAGCGCGGCAAGGGCTACGTCACTGCGGAGCGCAACAAGCGCGAGGGCCAGCCCATCGGCGTCATCCCTATCGACGCCATCTTCACGCCGGTGCGCAAGGCCAACTTCTCCGTTGAGAAGACGCGCGTCGGGCAGGAGACGGAGTGGGACAAGCTGGTCGTCGAGGTGTGGACGGACGGCACGCTGGCGCCCGTGGAAGCCGTCAGCCAGGCCGCAGCTCTGTTCACAGAGCATCTCGACCTCTTCGTCCGGTTCGGCGACAACCTCGCCGCACCGCAGCTGCGCCAGGCGCGGGGCAACGACCTGCCCAGCCGGCTGGCGGACGTGCCCATCGAGGACCTCGACCTCAGCGTCCGCGCGCTCAACTGCCTCAAGGCCAACGACATCACCAAGGTGGGTCAGCTGGTCGGCATGAAGCAGGAGGAGCTGCTCACCCTGCGCAACTTCGGCCAGAAGTCTCTCGACGAGATCAAGGAGAAGCTCGTACAGCGTGAACTGGTCACCACGGAGGAGCTGAATACGCTCTTCCAGCCGATGGCGAGGTAGCAGAAGCACGATGCGTCATCGGATCGCGGGCCGCAAGTTCGGCCGGAGCGCTGCTCACCGGCAGGCGATGACGCGCAACCAGGTGACCGCGCTGCTGCAGCACGGGCGCATCACCACGACGGAAGCCAAGGCCAAGGAGCTGCGCCGCTGGGTTGAGCGTGTGATCACAGATGCGAAGCCCAACGATCTCAACGCGCGCCGGCGCGTTTCGCTGTATGTGCAGGATCGCGAGGTGAGCAACAAGCTTTTCACCACGTACCTGGAGCGATACCGCGAACGCCCGGGAGGCTACACGCGCATCGTCAAGCTCATGCCACGCGTGACTGACGCGGCGCCAATGGCCATCATCGAGCTGGTGGAATAGCGCATGCCCACCTATCGCTTGACACTCGAGTACGACGGCACCGAGTTCCATGGCTGGCAACAGCAGCCGCACGTGCGCACCGTGGCCGGCGTGCTGCTCGACGCCATCCACACGGTCAGCGGCGAGCGGCCTGCGTTGACCGCCGCCGGACGCACCGACGCCGGCGCTCACGCGCACGGTCAGGTGGTCGGCGTCTCGCTCGCACAGCCGTGGGAGCCGGAACGCCTGAAGGCCGCGCTCAACGCGTCACTGCCCGCCGACGTCGCGGTGGTGGCGGTGATGCCGCACGCTGACGGCTTCGATGCTCGTCGTGACGCGGTCGACCGCACCTATCGCTACGTTGTGGTCTCTCGCGACGGACGCGCGCCGGTCACGCGCCGGCACACGTGGACGGTGCGGGGCCCGCTTGATCTTTCAGCCATGCGCGCTGCCGCCCAGCGGCTGATCGGCACGCATGACTTCGCGGCGTTCGGTGGCGCCACCAACCCCGGTGGCAGCACCATCCGAACTGTGCACACCATCGAGGTGACGCAGCACGTCATCGACGCCGATGAGCACGAAGCGCACCTTGACACCGTGGTCATCACCGTTCGCGCCAACGCCTTTCTGCGCGGAATGATGCGAGCTTTCGCGGGCGCCCTGGTGAAAGTGGGACAGGGCAGGCTGACCGCGGGATGGCTCGGTGACGTCCTCGACGCCGGGCCGGGACGCTCGTCGCTGATCGCTCTGGCACCAGCTCGCGGGCTGCATCAGTGGCGGGTCTCGTACGCGCAGTCGCCGGCGGTCGCCGCATGAGCGCGCAGAGCACGTTCATGGCGAAGCCCGGCAGCCTCGAGGCCCACTGGTATCTGGTCGACGCCCGGGGTCAGACGCTCGGCCGGCTGGCGGTGAATGTGGCCCGCGTGCTGCGCGGAAAGCACCGCCCCCAGTTCACGCCGCATGTGAACACCGGCGAGCATGTGATCGTGATCAACGCGCGCGATATCGTGGTCACGGGCCGGAAGCGCACCCTCAAGACGTACGACCGGTATTCCGGCTACCCTAGCGGCCGGCGCAGCCGCACGTTCGAGGAGGCGCTGGAACGCGATCCCACCTTCCCGATCGTGCATGCTGTGCGCGGCATGTTGCAGCACAACACACTCGGGGCAGACCAGCTCAAACGCCTCCGCGTCTACGCGGGGTCGCAGCATCATCACGAGGCGCAGCGGCCGCAGGCGATAAGCTTCGGCGAATTGGGAGAGATCATCCTTGCCGGCAGCTGAGACCTACCACTACGGGACCGGACGCCGCAAGACGTCGGTCGCACGCGTGCGTCTGTCGCCGGGCGACGGCGGACTCATGATCAACAACCGTTCATCCAGCGAGTACTTCGGTCGGCGCGACCTCGAGACAGTGGTCACGCAGCCGCTTCGCGCCACCGATTCACTCGGGCGCTTTGCTTTGAGCGTCAAGGTGAGCGGCGGGGGAGTGGCAGGACAGGCGGGTGCCGTGTGTCACGGCATCGCGCGCGCTCTTGTTGCAGCCGATCCGGAGTTGCGCGCCATCCTGAAGAAGGCCGGGCTCCTGACCCGCGACTCGCGCGAGAAAGAGCGCAAGAAGTACGGGCTCAAGCGAGCGCGCAAGGCTCCTCAGTACACCAAGCGCTAGAGATGGCCCCCGCGACCAGATCGGTCGGGAGCTGACGCTGGGATGAAGGGAGTGATTCTCGCCGGAGGCAGCGGCACACGCCTGTATCCACTCACACGCATCACCAACAAGCACCTGCTGCCCATCTACGACCGGCCCATGGTCACGTACGCGATCGAGGCCCTGGTGATGGCGGGAGTCGACGAGTTGATGCTGGTGAGCGGCGGCACGCACGCCGGCGAGTTCTTTCGCTTGCTCGGCAACGGCCACGACTACGGCATCGACCGGCTCTTCTACGCCTACCAGGACCGCGCCGGCGGTATCGCCGAAGCGCTCAACCTGGCTGAGCGCTTTGTGGATCGCGATCGCGTCGTCGTCATCCTCGCCGACAACGTGTTCGAGCACTGCATCACGCCGACCATCCAGAACTTCGCGCACCAGGAGAGCGGAGCCCGGATTCTACTGTCCGCCGTCGACGAGGCCGATCATCTCCACCACCTCGGTGTCCCCGAGCTCGATGCAGGCGGCAACGTCGTGCGTATTGTGGAAAAGCCCGCCGATCCTCCCAGCGGGTATGCCGTGACCGGTGTGTACCTGTACGACGGAACGGTGTGGGACGTCCTACCGACGCTTCGTCCGTCGAACCGAGGCGAACTCGAGATCACTGATGTCAACAATTGGTACGTCGACCAGGGAGCGATGCGCTACGACGTTCTGAAGGGATTCTGGGGCGATGCCGGTGAGTCCATCGACGCGTACTACTCGGTCAACGACTTCGTGCGCCATCACGGCGTCAACAAGCCACTCGGCCGTGAAGTTGAAGTCGCGGGCGACGGTTGACCGCAGCCGGCCACCGAGGACTTTGATCCTTGGCTGTCCGGTGGACGTGGTGGACATGGGCGGCGCGGTGGCAGAGCTCATCAGGTTCGTGGACGAGCACCGCGCCGGAGACGCGGCCCCGGCGCTCGTGGTGACACTCAACCCCGAGATGGTCATGCGCGGTCGCCGCGACCCGAGGTTTCGTCAGACCGTCGAATCCGCGGCGCTCCTGGTACCGGACGGCATCGGCATCGCCCGTGCCCTGCGCCGTCGCGGGTACCCCCAGGCTGTTCGGGTGGGTGGAGCGGATCTTCTGGCCGCGTACATGCCCCACGCGGCCCGTCTCGGCCATCGTCTGGCCCTGGCCGGCGCGGGGCCTGGTGTGGCCGAGGAGGCCGCTCGCCGCCTGACCGCCAGCTACCCGACCCTGCAGGTGGTGGCCACCGACGCCGGCTCCCCGGATGCCGCGATGGCGGCACGATTGCGCGATGCCCACCCGGATGTGGTCCTTGCCGCGTTCGGCGCGGGCTTGCAGGAACTGTTCCTTTCAAGGTATCTTGAGGCGATTGACGCGAGTGCAGGGATTGGAGTGGGTGGAACTATCGACTATCTGAGTGGGAGGGTGCGCCGTGCGCCTGCGCTGGTGCAGCGCGCCGGGCTCGAATGGGCCTGGCGTCTGGTCCGCCAGCCATCGCGGCTGCGCCGCCAATCGGTACTGCCTCGCTTCTGGCTGCTCGAGCGACGCGAGGCCGCGACCGTAGCTCGGCGCGCCTCGGCGAGGCCGCGCCCGTGAGCCTGCTCAGCGTGGTCGTGCCCGCTTACAACGAAGCGGATCGCCTGCCCGCCTCCATCGTGGAGATGCGCCGCTACCTGGATTCGCTCGGCGAGGAGTACGAGGTGCTGGTCGTCGACGACGGCAGCCGCGACAACACGGTCGAGGTGGTTCGCGAGGCGGGCCGCTGCTGGCCGCAGCTCCAGGTGATCGCCCAGGGGGTGAACCTGGGCAAGGGAGGGGCCGTGCGAACAGGCATGCTCGCCGCCCGCGGTGAGCTCCGGCTCTTCAGCGACGCGGACCTGAGCACGCCGATGGAGGAGCTGGCCAAACTCCGGGAGCGCATCGGCGGCCGCTGCCAGATCGCGATAGCGTCTCGGGCGCTGCCAGGCAGCATCATCGAGGAGCACCAGCCGGGCCGTCGCGAGATGATCGGGCGCTCCTACAACCGCCTGCTGCGCGTGCTCGCGCTGCCGGGGCTCCGTGACACCCAGTGCGGCTTCAAGCTCTTCACCGCGGAGGCGGCCGTGGCCTGCTTCGAGCCGCTCAAGACGCTGCGGTTCGGCTTCGACGCCGAGGTACTCCTGCGCGGGCGCCGCCACGGCTGGGTCATCGCCGAGGTGCCGGTGCGCTGGCGCCATCGTGAAGACTCCCGTGTGAGCCCTTTGCGCGATTCGGCTCGTACGCTCTACGAGCTGGTCACTCTCCGTTTCAACGCACGCCGCTAAGCGTCGCGGTATCGCGGCGATGAGTGCGCGTCAACGGCTCACCTCCGATAGAGTCAGGCGCGCAACCACTGCAATCACCCGACGGGAGAGGGAATTGAAGTCGCCTGGTACTGCCCCTCCCAGGGCACACGCCGTTGATGGCCGTGTCGCGGACTCACCGTTTGTGAGCTTGCGCTACCACGTCGACACATGGGCCACCGATCTCGACGAATTGGTAGTGGACGTGCAGCGTGAACGTGCGGAACTCAATGAACATCGCGCACGGGTCATGCGGAGTTTGCGTCGCAACGAGGAGATGCGCCGGCATGTGCTCAACGCGCTCGACCGGTACGCGGCATCTGATGTCGTGCGCTGTTTTCATGATGGACTGGCGCTGACCGGGGAGCTTGGCCGCATTGACGAGCAGGGAGCGGGCTTGGAGCGACGCCTGGCGGCGGCCACGGCTGAGCGGGCCACGTTCCGGTCGGTGGCCGACGGGCTGCGGCAGATCGCGGCGAGCGGCGGGATCGCAATCAACGAGCGTGGCAGCCTGCTGACCCAGGCCTCGCGACGCATCTATCAGATCGTCGATGAGGAGCACGAGGCGACCGCACGGGCCATCCTCGACGGACCCATGCAGAGCCTGTCGGACGCAGCGTTCGCCGCCGAACTTGCGACGCACACGGTGGATTCGGATCCGGAAGCTGCAGCAGAACACGCGTCCCGCTGCAGAGCCGCATCCATCGAGGCTGCACGCGAGCTCGACGGACTTGTGCGGCGCCTTCGCCCGGTCGATCAGCAGCGCTCATTGACGGACAGCCTGCGCACGATGCTGCGGGAATCTCCCGCCGGCCATGCCGCGCACGTGCGGGTCATCGGCGAGGAGCGCCGTCTGCCTGCATTGGCGGAGGTCACCGTATTTCGCATCGTCGAGGAGGCGGTGGACAACGCCGTGCGGCACGGACACTCGGAACGCATCGACGTCCTGCTCTCGTTCAACAACGACCGCGTCGTCGTCGTGGTCAAGGACGACGGGGATGGCTTTGACGTCGTCGCCACCGAAGCACGGCTGGGGCGCACGCGTGGTCTCGGCCTGATCGAGATGCACGAACGGGCCGCGCTGACCGGCAGCCGGCTGGAGGTGCGAAGCCTCATCGGCGCCGGCACCGAGGTCCGCATGATGCTGGCGCAGCGAGCTGGCGCGCGTGCCGGTTGACGGTTCGCGATGGCGTCTCGAACGCGCTGACGGAACGCTGATCGCCGGTGATGTCGAGCTGGCCACGAGCATGTGGGCACGGTTCATCGGACTCATGGGGCGGGCTGCGCTGCTCGAGGGTCACGCGCTGTACATCCGTCCGTGCAACTCCATCCATATGTTCTTCATGCGCTTTCCCATCGACGCCGTCTTCGTCGACGCGGACGGGAAAATCCTCCGCCTGTATCCCTCGCTGCGCCCCTGGCGCCTGACCCGGATCGTGAGAAAGGCCAAGGCCTGTATAGAATTTCCCGCCGGCGCTGCGGCGAGCGCCAGCCTCCAAGTCGGCGACAGCGTTCGTCTCCTCAACTGACGTCGTTGTCCGGGACACGGCCCGGGCTCCTCGCCAGAGTCATGAGTCATGTTGCGTACGCTGGCGCGCCTGGCCCTCGATGCCCTCGCTCCGCGCCGCTGCGCCGCCTGCGATGAGGTCTCAGCGAGCGCACTCTGCGAGGCGTGCACGACGGCGCTGACCGCCTCCCGCCGGCCGCCGCCGCGCCGGCATTCACACGGCATTGCGCTGGCGGCGTTCGAGTTCGGCGAAGCCGCGCGCCACGTGCTGCATCGGGGCAAGTACCGCGGCGATCGCGAAGCGCTACGTGCGCTGGCACGATTGGCGGCGCCGAGGTTGATTGCGGCGCCACTGACGCCACCGGACGCGATGGTGCCAATTCCGCTCGGTCCACGCCGGCTCCGGCAGCGCGGCTACAACCAGGCAGAGGAGATCGCACGCGTGCTCAGTGCCGAGGCGCGCGTTCATGTTGCCGCGGGCCTGGAACGGGTGCGCGAGACGCCTCCGCAAGCCAACCGCGACGAGGTCGAACGGCGGCGCAATGTGGCCGGTGCGTTCGCCTGGCGCGGGGCGAGTCTGTGCGACACCAGCCTGTGGATCGTCGACGATGTGCTGACAACGGGGGCAACGTCCAGCGCCGCCGTCGAGAGCGTGGTCCGCGCCGGTGCAGAGCGGGTCGACATCGTTGTCATCGCAGCCGTGCTGTGAGCCGGACGCCGACGTATCATCGAGGCACATGGCCGAGGCTGGCCTACCCGGCGGCTTGCGGAGAGAGGCGGCGGGTTTGCGCGTGGCCGTCACAGCGCAGACGCCCAACCCGGCCCAGGTTCGCGCGTACGCAGAGGCTCGTATCGCCCGGATGAGCCGGCATGCCCGCTTGCACGACGCGAGCCTGATTGTCGAAGCGGGTCTGGGGAAACAGCCGGCCTATCGGGCGGAGCTGGTCGTCCATCTGCACCACCACGTGCGCCTGGTCGCCACGGCAGCCGGGGCCACGTCACAGGAGGCGATCGACACCGTGGTCAGCCGGGTCGACCGCCAGGTGCTCCGCCGTAAGGACCGGGTCACTGAGCGAAAGGGTCACCTGGGAGCCGACGGGGTCGGGCCCGCGAGCCCCTGATCGGCAGGCGTCGGACGGTTTGGGGACGGGCATCCCCTGCCATCATGTAGTGGAGCCATGCCAGTCACTTCGAAGCTGCTGAACGCCGTCCTCGGCGACCCCACCAAGCGCGAGATGAAGCGCTACCAGTCGGTGATCGACGAGATCAACGACCTGGAGGAGGAGATCGCCAAGCTCAGCGACGAGGAGCTGCGCGCCAAGACCCAAGAATTCCGCCAGCGCCTCGAGGTCACGTCACCAGACATCAGCCTCGGGCAATCCTCACAGGCGCCGGAAGGCGGCGGCCTGGTGGCCTCGGCGGAGGAGACTGAGGAAGCCGAGATCGCGCGTCTGGAAGTCGCCGAGCGCGATACCCGCCGCGCCGAGGCTCTCACCGAGTTGCTTCCTGAGGCGTTCGCCGTGGTCCGCGAGGCGTCCAAGCGCCGGCTCGGGATGCGCCCTTTCGACGTGCAGCTCATCGGGGGGATCGTGCTGCACCAGGGTCGCATCGCCGAGATGAAGACGGGCGAAGGCAAGACGCTGGTGGCGACGCTGCCGCTGTACCTCAACGCCCTCGAATGGCGCGGCGCCCACCTCGTGACGGTGAACGACTACCTGGCGCGTCGCGACGCGGGCTGGAATGGGCCTCTGTACGAGCTATTGGGCATGTCGGTCGGCGTGATCGCCGGGCAGGACCTGTCCTTCATCTACGACCCGGAATACCTGGACGAGACGCATCCCGACCCACGCCTGCAGCACATGCGCCCATGCACCCGGCGCGAAGCGTATGCAGCGGACATCACCTACGCCACCAACAACGAGCTCGGCTTCGACTACCTGCGCGACAACATGGCGCAGAGCCTCGACCAGTGCGTGCAGCGGCGTCTGCATTACGCGATCGTCGACGAAGTCGACTCGATCCTCGTCGATGAAGCCCGCACACCATTGATCATCAGCGGGCAGGCCAGTGAGCCGACCGAGAAGTACTACACGTACGCTCGTCTGATCCCAAGACTGGTGGCCGAAGAAGACTTCACCATCGACGAGAAGACCAAATCGGCGACGCTCACCGACGAGGGAGCCGAGAAGATCGAGAAGTGGACGGGCATCGGCAACGTCTACGACATGGAGCACGTCGTCGAGGCGCACCAGATCAACCAGGCGCTGCGCGCGCACGCGCTCTACCTGCGGGACCGCGATTACATGGTGAAGGACGGCGAGGTGATCATCGTCGACGAGTTCACCGGCCGCACCATGCCTGGCCGGCGTTGGTCGGACGGCCTGCACCAGGCGATCGAGGCGAAAGAGGGGGTGAAGGTCCAGCAGGAGAACGTGACGCTGGCGACGATCACCTTCCAGAACTTCTTCCGTCTCTACGACAAATTGGCCGGCATGACCGGAACCGCGCTCACCGAGGCCGAGGAGTTTCACAAGATCTACAGCCTCGAGGTCGTGCCCATCCCCACCCATCAGGAGATGATCCGCAAGGACGAATCGGACCTCATCTTCAAGACGGAAGACGCCAAGTTTCGCGCGGTGGTGGAGGAGATCCACGAGCGCAACCAGCGGGGGCAGCCGATCCTCGTCGGCACAACCAGCATCGAGAAGAGCGAGCGTCTCGCGCATCTCCTGGACAAGCGTGGCATCCAGCATTCAGTCCTCAATGCGAAGCTGCACGAGCGCGAAGCGGCGATCATCGCCGAGGCCGGGAAGAAGGGCTCGGTCACGATCGCCACCAACATGGCGGGACGCGGCACCGACATCGTGCTTGGCGAGGGCGTCGCCGACGCCGGCGGTCTGTACATCATCGGCACCGAACGTCACGAGTCGCGCCGCATCGACAATCAGCTGCGCGGTCGGTCGGGTCGCCAGGGTGACCCCGGCGAATCGCGCTTCTTCCTCTCGTTCGAGGACGACCTGATGCGCGTGTTCGGCGGCGAGCGCATGCAGGGCGTCATGAACCGCCTGGGTGTGGACGAAGACACGCCGCTGGAGTCGCGCATGGTGTCGCGTCAGATCGAGGGCGCGCAGTCGCGCGTCGAGGGTCACAACTTCGATTCCCGACGCCACGTCGTCGAGTACGACGACGTGATGAACAAGCAGCGCGAAATCATCTACGGCGAGCGGCGCAAGATCCTCGAAGGCACCGACACGCGATCCAACTTCACCGCGATGGTGGAGCACGTGATTGCGCAAGAGGTGCCCATGTATTGCGAGGGTCGCAACCGCGAGGCGTGGGATCTCGAGGGTCTGTGGGATCGCGTACGACAGTTCGCGCCGGCATTGCCGCCGCTTGGCGAGGTCAAGGTCGAGAGCCTCGGGTCGTCCGTCGAGGAGGTGACCGAGACGATCACGGGTGAGCTGACAGCGTTGTACGAGGAGAAGGAGACTGAGTACGGCAGCGAGCTGCTCGGACACGTCGAGCAGTCCGTGCTGCTGCAGGTGATCGACGCCAAATGGCGTGCGTACCTGACGCAGATGGATCACCTACGCGACGGCATCGGGCTCCAAGCGTACGGTCAGAAGGACCCGCTGGTCGAGTACAAGGCGGCGGCGTTCGAGTCGTTCCAGGACCTCACCGAGGACATCCAGCGCGAGATCGTCCGTGCCCTGCTCAACGTGAGGATCGAGCGCGTCGATCCCGCTGCTGCCGGCGGCAATGGAGACGGCGTGCCGGCTGAAGGTGCTGCGCAGGCAACCGCGCCGGCATCGCCACGCGCCGACCGGCCCGGTGCGCCGACGAACGGCGAGCAGGTGCCGCCCGCTCGTCCCGCCGCGTCCGCCGCCAGCGGCGCGCTGGCACGCGCGACTGGTGGTCGCGCCACTCTGCCGCTGCCCGCGCAACCGGCGATTCGCAACGTGGTCGAGTCATCGTCAGCGGGCGCGCGCCGCGTCGACGCTCCTGCGGGTCAGGCTCGTGCGATGCCGGGAAATGGCAACCCGGGCAAGGTGGGTCGGAACCAACCGTGTCCTTGCGGCTCAGGCAAGAAGTTTAAATATTGTCACGGCCGCTGACTCTTAGCCGCTGACGCTCAGGCCGCCGAGGTCAAGGAGGCGAGCAGCGCAGGGAGGGAGCGTACTGGTAGTACGTGACCGACTGAGCAGCGAAGCCGACACAGAGATCGGCGGAAATGAGCGTCAGCGTCTGGTGGCGGTGGGGTGGCTGGGTTGGTAAATGGCAAGCCGGCCGCCGTCGGGCAGGATTATCGAGGTGGCGCGACCGAAACCTCGCTCCATGATGTCCCCGTCGAACTCGACGCCCTTGTCGCGAAGTTTCGCCACCGTCGCGTCGATGTCGTCGCACATCAAATAGAGCTCGTGGCGACCCGCATCCTCGGTGGGATGAACGGCGAGCTCGGAGGGTGGCAGCCCGAAAATCAGCCAGCCACCACCGGCATCGACCGACGGAAACTCCAGCACGTCGCGGAGGAAGCGGCGCACGGCGTCGGCATCGTGCGAGAACATGAGCGCATGCACGCCGGTGATCATCAGTGCAGCCGCAGAAAGCTGGCGTTGCGCCGATACTCGTCGAGGGTTCGTGCATCCATGTACGACATGGAGCTGCGCAGTCCGGCGAGATAACGTTGTATCACGTCGTCGACGCGGCCCTTGTACGGCACCATCGTCTCCGCACCTTCAATGTATTCGGGGTCGCCGCCCTCGAACTCACGCTGCACCGAGAACGACGCCGCGCCTCGCATGATCTTGAACTTCTTGCCGTCCACGACGATGACGCGGCCCGGTGCCTCCTTCGTGCCTGCCAGGGCCGAGCCGACCATGACGCAGTCGGCGCCGAGCGCGAGCAGCTTGCACATGTCCGCCGGCGTGCGGATGCCGCTGTCACCGATGATGAGCGCGCCGGTTCGCACTTCTGCGGCCGCAGCCACCGCGTAGGGAGTGGGCACGAAGACGCCGGTCTCGTTGCGCGTCTCGCACACGGAACCGCCGGCGATGCCGACGCGGATCGCGTTGACCCCGAGTTCCTCCAGCCAGCTAAAGCCCTCAGCGGACGCGACGTTCCCCGCGATGAGGAACAGGCCGTCGACCTGCTCACGGATCCACCGAACCGCTTCAGCGACCTGCGTGTGCGCGCCATTGGCGGTGTCGATGCACACGATCCGGCAGCCGCTCTCCACGAGCCGCACGAAGCGCTCCTGGAAATCACCGCTGACGCCCACCGCAGCACCCACCGTGGCACCGGCCGCGGCCGACGCCTCGCGGTACTGCCGCACCTGTTCGCTGATCGGCTGGAACCGATGCAGGATCCCTAGTGCTCCGTTGGCCGCAAGGGCGCGACACATATCGGGGCCGCAGACGTCCGGCATGGGTGAGCCGATCAGCGGGACGCGGAGGTGGGCCGGGCCGACTGTGACGTCTGGCGTCGCGTCGGCGCGGTGAACAAGGGTCGACGGACGGCGCGGGATGAGGGTGATGTCGTCGTAGTCGAACGCCGTCGCTGTCGTTGACAGCGTTTCCATGCCAGCGCCGCTCGGTCCTGCGAGTGTCTGAACCATCGTCTCCATCCTAAGGAAGGGGGCAGTGTTTCCGATCTCGCCAAGCGTCATACACTGAGTCGTATGAGCGAGCTTTCCGACCGCGCCACAGACGTCGCCCGCCGTATCACCGAACTCCAGGAGCATCTTTGACCTCCCCGGAAAGCGCGCGCGCGTAGCGGAGCTGGACAAACTCACTGCCGAGCCCGACCTCTGGGACGACCCCCGCCGTGCGGCATCGCTGAACCAGGAGGCGTCTCAGGTTCGCGAGGAGATCGCCGGCTGGGAGGACCTCTCCCGGCGGGGCTCTGACGCCAAGGACCTCGCCCAGCTGCTCGATAACGAGACGGACGAGGCGGTGGCAACCGACCTCTCCAGCGAGCTGGACGGCCTCGAACGCGAGCTCCGGCAGCGGGAGGTCGAGGTGCTGTTCAACGACCCGTACACGGACCACCCCGCGCTCGTCACCGTGCACGCGGGCGCCGGCGGGACGGATTCGCAGGACTGGGCCGAGATGCTGCTGCGCATGTACCTCCGGTGGGCGGAGCGGCGTCGGTTCGACGTCGAGTTCATCGAGGAGTCGGTTGGTGACGAGGCTGGGATCAAGTCCGCGACCGTACGCATCGCCGGGCGGCGCGCGTTCGGGCTGCTCAAGTCGGAGCGTGGTGTGCACCGTCTGGTGCGGTTGAGCCCCTTCGACTCAGCGCACCGGCGCCACACGTCGTTCGCGCTCGTCGAGGTGACCCCCGAGATCGAGGATGCGTCGGTGGACGTGGAGATCAATCCGGATGACGTGCGGGTTGACGTGTACCGCTCCAGCGGCGCAGGCGGGCAGCACGTCAACAAGACGTCGTCGGCGGTGCGCTTGACGCACATTCCCACGGGTGTTGTGGTCACCTGCCAGAACGAACGTTCGCAACAGCAGAATCGCGACGTCGCGTGGCGCGTGCTCCGTTCTCGCCTGGTGGCGCTGCAGCAGGCGGCGCACGCGCAGCACATCGCGGAGCTGAAGGGCGAATCGATGCCGGCCGAATGGGGAAGTCAGATTCGCTCGTACGTTTTGCACCCGTACACGATGGTCAAGGACCACCGCACAGGGGTGGAGGTGGGCAACGCGCAGGCGGTGCTCGACGGCGATATCGACCCCTTCATCGAGGGATATCTGCACTGGGCGGCACGCGAGGGCGCGGCGGCCTGACCCTGGCCAGGCGGCGCACGGCAGCCGTCCAAGTGACCGTTTTGTGACGATCGCCGGGCCATTTCGAGGCCCGGCGGTATACTGCGCGCCGTCTCAGTTAACGGTTTCAAATGCGCTACGTTGTCTTCTCGCGAACCGCCTGAGACACCCGGTCGCTCCTCCCGGCGGGTGGGCCGGAAGCCAACCGCCACCGGGGAATCAGAACTCTTGAGCCTTTCGACGCCCCCGACGTACAAGCCCGCTGGATCGCGGCATACGCCATCGAAAATATCTCCATAGCTTCGGAGGCAACCCGAACCGCCATATGAGTCTTGCTGTCGCTGAGCGCCCTCCGGCAACTCCGTCGCCGGCGCTGCGCCCCGTCATCTCATTTCACGGGGTGACGAAGATCTACCCCAACGGGAGCGTGGCGCTGCGCGACGTGAATCTCGCCGTGCACCAGAGCGACTTCTGCTTTCTGGTCGGCGCGAGCGGAGCCGGCAAGTCGACGTTGGTGCGCCTGCTCATCCGCGAGGAGAGCGCCTCGACCGGGCGCATCTTCATCGACGGACACGAGGTCACGCGGATGCCGCATCGCAAGCTGCCGAAGCTGCGTCGCAAGTTCGGCATCGTATTCCAGGATTACAAGCTGCTCCCCACGCGCACCGTCGCGCAGAATGTTGCGTTCGCTCTCCAGGTAACCCGTCCCGGCCAGCGCCACCTCCGGGAGAAGGTTGAGGAAGTGCTCTGGATCGTCGGACTTGAAGACAAACTCGACAAGTACCCGGATGAGCTGAGCGGCGGCGAGCAGCAGCGTGTCGCGATTGCACGCGCCCTGGTGCACCGGCCGCGAATCTTCATCGCCGACGAGCCGACCGGCAACCTCGACCCTGACACCTCGTGGGGGATCGTGCAGCTGCTGCTGCAGATCAACCATCGCGGCACAACGGTGCTGATGGCCACGCATAACCGCGAGGTGGTCGATCTTGTGCGCCGCCGCGTCATCGCAATCGAGGACGGACGGATCATTCGCGACGAGGCTCAGGGGAGCTACCTTCGCGAGGGCGAGGCGACCATATGAGGCGCGTCGCGGCCGCTCTCTGGTTCGCCGTGCACACGGCGGGTCAGAACTTCCGGCGCAACCTGGGGGTCTCACTGGCGGGCGTCTTCACCATGGGATTGATCCTTTTCCTCGTCGGCGGCGCTCTCCTATTCACGCACTCGGTGAACAGCGTGTTGCAAGCGCAGCAGGCGAAGGCGAGCCGCATCAAGATCTACCTGTCGGACAACGCATCGCTGGCCTCGATCGCCAACTTCCAGACGCGGTTGCAGGGCGATCCGCGCGTGCTGTCGGTGACATTCGAGAACAAGGACCAGGCAGCCAAGGAGGCCGCCCAGGACCCCGATATCCAGCAGGCGCTCAACGCGCTCGGCAGCAATCCGCTGCCCGCGTCGCTGAATCTCAACGTGCGGCAGCTCACCGACCTGGCTCAGTTCGATTCGGTGGCTCGTAACACGCCCATCGTCGACAAGACGACGGCCACGGACTACAACCCTGACGTGATCGGCAAGCTGCACACCGTCATCAACGTCATCCAGCTCGTCGGCGGCATCATCGCGCTCATCCTGCTGGTGATCAGCATCGTGATCATCATGAATACGATTCGCACCGCCGTCTACGCAAGGCGGACGGAGATCGAGATCATGAAACTGGTCGGAGCAACCGACTGGTTCGTGCGATGGCCGTTCATCCTCGAGGGCATCCTCGGCGGTGTGCTCGCAGCCGTGTTTTCCGGCGGCATTGTCTTCCTCGGCTACAAGCTCTTTGTCCAGGCCGCGGAGCGCAGTCTTCTCAGCGTCCCATTCGATGCTTCGTACTCGTTCGCGTTGCTCGTCCTGCTCGTCGTCGGTGGGATCTGTGTCGGCGCGTTCGGGAGTTACCTGGGAGTTCGCCGATTCCTCAGCGTCTGATCCTCACAAAGGTGGGGGCGGTGGCTTTGATCGCTGCCTCCTTGACTGCGCTCGCGCGCCCAGCTGCAGCTGATCAGTTCACCGACCAGATCACCGCTGCCCAGCAGCAGAAGCAGAAGGTCGACCAGGAGATCGCGAATCTCAAAGCGCAGATCGCGTCCGCCAAGGACCAGGAGGCAAAGCTGGCGTCGATCATCACCGGCTTGAACGCTCAGATCAGCGCGACCGAGGCGCAGGTGGCGGCGGCGAAACAACAGCTGGCCGTCATCGACGCCAATCTCGCGGAAGCGCAGGTGCAGCTCACGGCTGCGAGAAGCCAGCTCGCGGCGGAGAAGCGTCAGCTGTCCAAGCAGATCATCGTCATCTACGAGATGCAGCAGCAGTCGACGCCGATCAACAACCTGATCGCGTCGGGCAGCTTCAACTCGTTCTGGACAAGCGTCATCAACAGCCGGCGCATCAGCGACCAGGAGCTCTCGACAGTCGATCTGATCCATCAACAGCAGGACGTGATCCAAGCCGACGTCGATTCCATCGGGGCGCAGCAGCAGCAGCAGCAGGGGGTGGTGGCGCAATTGTTCAGCGCCGAGCAGCAGCTCAACGGCCAGCGCGCGGTGCAGCAAGCGGCACTCAACTACCTCGCGCGGGTCCAAGCCCAGAACCAGATACGGGAACAGCAGATGGAAGCAGCCGACAATGCTCTGAACGCGCAGATCGCGCAGCTGCAGCAGGAGGAGGCGGCGGCACTCGCCGCCGGCGGTGGCAGCGGACGCTTTGTATGGCCGGACAGCGG
>DATMRA010000016.1:0-7388 GCA_035566535.1 Candidatus Acidiferrales bacterium
GGACCCGCGCTGTGTGCCGCCGTCCGGAGACCGCCAGCGCGCACGCGTTCAGGGAGCGGCGTTCAACTCGACGGTCATCGGGCTCGTGGCAGCACGGCCCGTCGCCCCGTTCACCAGATCGTCGAAGACCAGTTGTGACCACGATTCCATGCTGAGGTAGTGACGCCGCATGGCGGACAGCGTCAGGCTCTCGCCTTCCAGCTTGTCGACCTCGCGGACGTCGACGAATCCGAGCGTCGGCTCCACTAAGAACACAAGGCCGAGGTGCACTCGCGAGACCGGGCTCGAGTCGTCGTTCAACGCGGCAACCAGGCGGGCGGTCGCGGGCGACGAGCAGCGGATCTCCTCGCCCCATTCGCGGCGAAGGCCGCCGACAATGGGGTCGCCAGCGCCGCCGTCGACGGGGTTGACGTGGCCGCCGATGCCCAGCGAGTACAGGTGGTGCAGGCGGCTTTCGCTCGAGCGGCGCAGCCGCCGGGTCAGGAGATACGTGTCGTCGTGCGGGAGGTGCACGACGCAGTACGGGATGATCTGCTGCAGCGATGGGTCGTCCTCGACCTCCCAGCGAGGCCGGTACTCGGAAGCCGCCCTCACCGTGCGCAGGAGCCGCTCCAGGCCCGTCGTGACGAGCCCGTGCCAGGCGCCATCGGGAAAGATGGTGGTGCGGGGGACGCAGAGGACGTCCTCGGGTGTGTGAGCCGATCGCGGTAGGCGAGGCACGGGCGAATTCTTCCATCCGCGACCATTGGATCGATGCCTGAGCTCCCAGAGGTCCAAGCGCTGGCCGAATCGCTCGACGAGTCGCTGCGTGGTGCGACGGTCCAGGAGGTGGTCATTCGCTCTGTCGCGGCACTCAAGACGTACGACCCCCCAGTCGAGGCGCTGCGCGGGCTCACCATCACGGGCGTCCGCAGGGTGGGCAAGTTCATCGACATCGAGGTGGCGCCGCTGCACCTGGTGGTCCACCTTGCACGAGCAGGGTGGCTGCGCCTGCGCGCCCAGCCTACGAATGCGCGCCCGGCGCTCCGTGGTCCGCTCGTCATGGTGGTCAGGCTGGGCGATCGTGGGGCCCTCGAAGCCACCGAACAGGGCACGGAGAAGCGGCTCGCGATCTATTTGGTCCGCGACCTCGAGCAGGTCGCGGGCATCGCCCGCCTCGGCGTCGATGCGCTCGCCGAGGATCTGACCGCGGCCCGGCTGGGAGAGTTGCTGCGAGCGCAGAGCGGAACTCTCAAGAACGTGCTCGCGGACCAGGCGGTGATTGCCGGCATCGGCAACGCGTATTCGGACGAGATCCTGCATGCCGCCCGGCTGTCTCCATTTCGAAAAGCGGCGGGGCTCGATGCGGAGGAGGTAGCGCGTTTGCACACCGAAATGCGCGCCGTCCTCAGTGATGCCGTCGGGCGCGCACGGACGGCAGACCCAGCGGAGCTTCGCGGAGACAAGAAGCTGCGGATGCGCGTACACGGGCGTACCGGCGAGCCCTGTCCGGTATGCGGTGACGTGATTCGCCAAGTGTCATACACATCGCGCTCGTTCCAGTACTGCGCCACGTGCCAGACGGGTGGAAAGGTACACGCCGACCGGCGCCTCAGCCGGCTTCTGCGATGATGGTTTGCACGCCATGGCGGTGACACGCAGCAACGACGTCGAGCGCGCGCTCTGGGCGCTGCGCGGCTATGACACCACCGCGTTGGGGACGGTAAGTGCGCTGGGTCCGCATGTCGCCGGGGTTTTCTTCGCGCCGGAGCTCAGTGACGACGGTGGCCTGCAGCTGATCATCGCAACCATCAAAGGCTCGCGCAAGCAACGCGAAATGGCGGACGACGCGCGTGTCGCGTTCATGTGCTCACCGGGCAATCCATCGCGCTGGGTGCAGGGAACCGGGCTCGCAGAGCTGATTCTCGACGAGGAGCGCTGGCCAAACCTGTTCCGCCGCCTGACGAGTCACGCGGCCGGCGCGACGCAGTTCATCGAGCGCCTGCCGGTCATGCCCGCGATCATCACCGTACGAACCATCAAAGTGGTGGAGGCGATCGGCAGTCCATCACTGTTGCTCACGTTCGGCGGCGCTGCGTCGCCTCCCGACTGATGACGACGGCGACTCCCGCACGCTCGCGGCCGTCGCTCCCCGTGGTGCTCTGGCAGAGCGTTCGCCCACGCTCGCTTCCGATTGCGTTGCTGAGCTCGGCGGTCGGCAGCATGGCGCTGCTGCCCGCACAACAACCGCAGCCTGGGATCGCGGCATTGTGCGCGCTGCTCGCGGTGCTGCTGCAGTGCGGCACCAACGTCCTCAACGACGCCGAGGACGCGCGCACCGGAGCGGATGACTTTCCTGCGGCAGGGTCGTCGCTGGCCATGCGCTCCGGTTGGATCAACTCTTCAACAGCGCGCGGCATCGCAGCATCGTGTTTCGTGCTTGCCGCGGTCGTCGGCGTCGTGATCGTAGTGCTGGTGCAGAAACCGGGGTTGCTGCTGCTCGGGGCCGGCGCTCTCGTCGTGGGGTGGGCGTACACAGCGTGGCCGCTCCGACTCGCGTATCGCCCCCTCGGTGAGCTTGCGTCCGCGCTCCCCATGGGTATCGGCATCCCGTGGGGAACCGCGGCCGCCCAGGCCGCGGTTGTTCCATCCGCGGTGTGGTGGGCAGCGGTACCACTGGCGTTGCTGACTGCAGCGATCCTTCACGCAAACAACGCACGCGATCGCGCGCACGACGTAACCGTGGGCAAACGGACGCTGGCGACATTCCTGCCACCGCGCGCGGTGGTGTGGGAATTCCAGCTGCTGCTGATTGCGGTGCCGCTGGTGATCACCGCCGGGCTGGCCGTGGGTGCGTTGCCCATCTGGACGGCGCTCGCGATCATTCCGGGGCTGATGTCGATCCAGCTGTCGGGAAAGGCGAGCACATCGCTGGAGGGGCGCGGCTGGACGCTCCTGCTCATCGCCACTGTCCGCTTGCACCTGCTGACCGGCCTGGCGCTGTGCGCCGGCTTCGCGCTCAGCCTGATCCGCTGAGCGCTGCGTCCAGATCCTCGAAAAACGACGGATAGGAAACGGCCGCTGCCTCGGATCCCTCGATGACCGAGTCGCCGGATCCTTCGCCGGCGAGTGCAGCAGCGATGGCCCAGGCCATTGCGAGTCGATGGTCGCCGTGCGCATCGATTCGGGTCGCACGCAACCGGACCGGGCCGTTCACGACGAAGCCGTCCGGCGTCGCTTCGCACTCCGCCCCGAAAGCCCGCAGCCCGGCAACAACCTCTGCGATGCGATCCGACTCCTTGGCACGCAGCTCGGCGGCATCGAACACCTGCGTCTCCCCCTCCGCTTGCGTGGCCAGCACGGCGAGTACCGGGAGCTCATCGATACACCGCACCGTCAGCGCCCCGGCGATGCTCGTGGCGTGCAAAGACGCGCCGCGAACCTCAATGTCGCCGCAGGGCTCGGTGGCATCGTCGTTCGCGGCATCGACATCGATGGCGGCGCCCATGGACCGGAGCACATCGAGGATTCCCGTGCGAGTCGGATTGATGCCGATTCGGGTGGCGCGCACCCGCCAACCCGGCCGCGCCGCCGCGACGCAGAGGAAGAACGCGGCTGAGCTGATGTCACCGGGCACGCGATAGCCGAATGGCGCAACCTCGCCGGGCGTGAGCCTGATCGACCCTCCGCTGTCGCTGCTCACGTCAACCCCGCACATGCGCAGCAGGCGCTCGGTGTGATCCCGCGTCGGCGCCCCTTCGTGCAGCGTCGTGGGCCCGTCGGCACTCAGCGCCGCAAGCAGGACGGCCGACTTCACCTGCGCGCTCGGAACCTGCGGCGTCCACTCGATCGGACGCAGAACACGCCGGCCGTCAACGCGCAGCGGCGCCGTTCCAGCCGCCGACGTCTCGACCACGGCGCCCATGGCACGCAGCGGTTCGGCGACGCGGGCCATCGGCCGGCGCTGAAGGGACGAGTCACCGTCGAGCGCCGCGTGTGCGTCGTGCCCGGCCAGTGCGCCGGCGAGCAGCCGCATCGTCGTCCCCGAGTTGGCGCAGTCGAGCGGGCCGTCGGGGGTCTGCAAGCTGGCGCCCGGGCCGGCGCCGTCGATGGCCACGCGGCCGCGCCCGAAATCGCGCACCCACGCCCCGCAGTCGCGCAGGCAGCGGGCGGTCGCGGCGACATCCGCTGCGGGTGAGAGGCCGCCGATGTAACTGCGTCCGCTCGCAAGCGATCCGATGATCAGCGCACGATGGCTGATCGACTTGTCCCCCGGGACCGCCACGCGGGCGTTGACGCGCGTTGCGGGTGCGACTCGTCGGTCGCTCACGGCTCCGCGAGCATCGCGCGGCAGAATTGCTCGACCGCCGCGGCGGGATCGCCGCCGCCCGCCTCGATTGCGTCGATGACCGCCGAACCGACGATGGCTGCCTCAGCGTGACCTGCCAGGGCGCGCATGTGGGCGTTGCGCGAGAGACCGAATCCAAGCGCACGCGGTAGTGGGCTCACGCTTCGCACCGCGTCCAGCAGCACGAATGCCTCAGGTGGAACCGTGTCACGCGCGCCGGTCACGCCGGTGACACTCACGCAGTAGACGAACCCGGCGGCGCGCGCGGCGATACGTTCAATGCGCTCTGCCGGCGTGGTGGGCGCCACCAGTGGGATGAGCACCAGCCCCGCTGCGTGGACGCTCTCGCGCACATCCTCGTCTTCATCGGCCGGGAGGTCGGGTACGATCAGGCCGTCCACACCGGCGTCTCGCGCATCGCGGGCACACCGCTCGAGGCCATACGCCAGCACGGGATTGATGTATGTCATCACCGCCAGCGGGATTGCGACGCCGCTGTCCCGCGCGGACGCGACCTGCTCGAGCGCGCGACCCAATGTCATCCCGTTCTGCAGCGCGCGCCAGCCGGCGCGCTGAATCGTGGGTCCGTCGGCCAGCGGGTCGCTGAACGGGATCCCAACCTCGGCGGCCATGGCGCCGGCTCGCTGCGCCGCCCGCAGCAGCGCCACGGTGTCGTCCAATTCGGGAAATCCGGCAGTCACGTAGGGGATCAAGCCGGGCAAACCCTCGGGTCGCCGCGCCGCGAATGCGTCGTCGAAACGCGTGCGCGGCGCGACCATGGCGCTCATTGCGGATCGAACTCACGGACGGTGTCGATGTCCTTGTCGCCGCGACCGCTGAGGCACACCAGCACCACGTCGTCGCGGCCGCGTTGTCCCGCCACCTGCGTGGCCACGTGCAGCGCATGCGCAGGCTCGAGAGCGGGAATGATCCCTTCGAGCTTCGAGAGCCGGTGGAACGCCGCGAGTGCCTCGTCGTCCGTGGCGGCGACGTATCGGACCCGGCCGCTGTCGCGCAGCGCGCTGTGCTCTGGTCCGACCCCGGGATAGTCGAGCCCCGCGCTGATGGAATGCGTCGCCATCACCTGCCCCGCCGCATCCTGCATCAGGTAGCTGCGCGATCCGTGCAGCACCCCCGGCCGTCCCCGCGACAGTGGCGCCGCGTGCTCGCCGCTGTCCAATCCGCGTCCCGCGGCCTCGACTCCCAGCAACTCGACACCCGCGTCCTCGAGGAAGGCGACGAACATGCCGATGGCGTTGCTGCCGCCGCCGACGCATGCGATCACGACATCGGGGAGGCGCTCGAGCCGTTCCAGCATCTGCGTTCGCGCCTCATCGCCGATGACGCGCTGCAGACGCCGCACCAGCTGCGGATACGGGTGCGGACCGACGGCACTGCCGAGAACGTAGTACGTATCCCGCACATTGCTCACCCAATCGCGAATCGCCTCGTTGGTGGCGTCCTTGAGTGTCGCGGTCCCACTGTCGACAGCCACCACCTCGGCACCGAGCAGCCGCATCTTGTAGACATTGAGCGCCTGCCGGCCCATGTCCTCGCGTCCCATGTAGACGACGCAGCGAAGCCCGAAGCACGCGCACGCTGTGGCGGTCGCGACTCCATGCTGGCCGGCTCCGGTTTCCGCGATGATCCGCCGCTTGCCCAGCCGCTGCGCGAGCAGGACCTGGCCGAGCACGTTGTTGAGCTTGTGCGCGCCCGTATGCAGCAGGTCCTCGCGCTTCAACCAAATCTGCGCTCCGCCGGCGTCGGCTGCGAAGCGTCGCGCCGGTGTCACCGGCGTCGGTCTGCCCGCGTAGTCGCGGAGCCAGGTCGCCAGCTCGGCGAGAAAGGCCGGATCGGCGAACGCCGAATCCATGCCGGCTTCCAACTCCTGCAACGCGGGCACCAGCGTCTCGGGAACATACGCGCCGCCGAAGGCGCCGAAGCGTCCGCGCCGCTCGCCTGCAACCTCAGCTGTCACCGGCCAGCTCCGCAAAGGCCGCCCGCGCAGTGCGAACGTAGCGCCGCACCAGCTCGGCGTCCTTGCGTCCAGGGGCCGACTCCAGACCGCTGGACGCGTCGACGCCCTCCGGCTGCACCGCGATGATGGCGTCGCGCACGTTGTCCGGACCGAGCCCTCCCGCGAGGATGACCCGGCGGTGAGCGGCGACCTCGGTTGCCACCGCGGTGTTCAGGCGCACGCCGGTTCCCCCCGGCAGCTCTCCCTCAGGAGCTCCCGAGTCGAGCAGCACCAGGCAGTCCGGCCACCACTGCAGCGTCAACGCCGCTTCGCTGGTCTGTACGTTGAAGCCACGGATGACCGGAACTGCGCAGGCTGACACGAAGTCTGCGTCGACATCGCCGTGCACCTGCACAGCGCTCAGCCCGTACCGAGACGCTGCGTCCTCACAGGCGCCGACACTTGGGGCGACAAAGACGCCCACCAGGTCGGCTCGGCCTCGCACGGCCGCGGCCACGCGCAGAGCCGACTCGTCGTCCACGAACCGTGGACTCCGCGGTTCGAAAACGAGGCCGAGCCAATCGGCGCCGCTCTCGATGGCCACCTCGGCCACATCCGGGTCGCGCACGCCGCAGACCTTCACGATCATGGGCGAGCATCCGCGGCCGCTCGCGCGGCGGCGACCATCGCGGCGCACGCGTCTCGGGGCGAGGCTGCGCGCAATAGCGCCTCGCCGACGAGCACGGCGTCGGCTCCGTCGGAGACCAGCCGTGCTGCGTCCGCCGGCGTGCGAACGCCTGACTCGGCCACGCACACCACGCTGTCGGGAACATGGTGGCGCAGGCGCGCGAACGTCGACAGGTCGGTGGTGAGCGTGCGCAGGTCGCGATTGTTGATCCCGATGCAGCCTGCACCCGCGGCCAGCGCGCGCTGCACCTCAGTGACGTCGTGCACCTCGACGATCGCCTGCGCGCTGCAGCGCTGCACCGCGGCGAGACACTCGTCCAGCTCCTCCGTGTCGAGCAGCGCGACGATGAGCAGCACCCAGTCGGCCCCTGCTACGCGCGCCTCCGCAACCTGGAGAGCATCGATCACGAAGTCCTT
>DATMRA010000017.1:0-2662 GCA_035566535.1 Candidatus Acidiferrales bacterium
CGAACCCGAGGTAGAGGTTCAACGCTCGCCGCAGCATGTCGGCCGCGATGGGGAGGTCGAACTCGCGGGCCATCTCGGCGAGCGCGGTGCGCTGTGAGAGCAGAGCGTCGTGCACGACGGCGCAGCCCTGACTGGTGATGCCGACGCGTACGGTGCGGCGGTCCGGCGCTCCCCGCGTCGTCTCCAGGAATCCGCGCTCGACCATCTCATGCACCAGGAGCGACACGCGCGCCTCCGGCGTCTGCAGCAGCTCGGCGAGCTCGCCCTGCACCAGGCCATCCTCGCCGGCGGCGCCCGCCTCGAGGAGCAGGTGGTATTGCAGGGGCGACAGTTCGTTCGAGGCCAGCGCCCGGTTCATGATCACCATCGCTTGGCGGAAGCCGCGGCGAAACGTGGCCGCGAGGCGAATGTCGCCGTACGACTCATCCTGATAGAAGCCTGCCGGGCCCGCCATCACCCTTTGAGGATGCGCCTTTTCCACCCTCCTATGGCGGCATCCTAAGCGGGGAGGGCGCGTCCCAGCGCGTGCAGAGCGCGTACGTACTTGCTGGTCGGCGCGGGTTGCTCGGCGCCTGCTTCGCGCAACCGCTCGATGACTGCGGCGAGCTGCCGCTCGTCGGGGCTCCCCTTGATCTCCACCTCCACCTCGCGAAAGGTGGTCACCACGCGCTCGCCGTCGAGCACGGCCACGCGGTCGTCGGCGACCTCGGCCCACCGCGCGCCGCCGGCGTCGAGCAGGTCAACGATGTGGCGTTCAGTGCGCAGCGACGCAACCGGCCGCAGCCGGCTCGCATCCACGTCGCCGGAGATCAGCTGCACCGCGGCGTCCGGCGGGTGGCCGGGTTCACCTTCGATATCCGTCTCCTCGCGCACGAGCGCCGGGCCGTCGTTGGTGGTGTTGCCCTTCACCGTCCAGGTGCCGGCGGCGCCGTCGGTGGTGCGATAGCGCATGCCATATCCCAGGCGGACCAGATCCAATGAATCGGTGTCCCAGTACGTCGCCTCGAGCACGTGCACACCGCGGTCGGCGGCACGCAGCCCTTCGACACCGTCCAGGTCGGGCAAATCGAAACCCTCAGCCACCTCCAGCTTGACCTCGCGCTCCAGCGGGGCGCCGGGCTTCGCCGACGTCACGGTGGGCTCAGGCGCTCGACGCCGCCCATGTACGGGCGAAGCGCGTCGGGAATGCGCACCGCGGCATCGCGCTCCTGGTACGTCTCCATCATCGCGGCGAACGTGCGCGGGATGGCGAGCCCGCTGCCGTTGAGCGTGTGCACGAAGCTCAGCTTTGCATCCTTGCCGGAGCGATAGCGGATGTTGGCGCGCCGCGCCTGGAAATCCGCATACACGGAGCACGACGACACCTCGAGGAACCGCTCCATGCCCGGCGACCACGCTTCCAGGTCGTACTTCTTCCATTGCGCGAACCCCGTGTCGCCGCTGCACATGAGCAGCACGCGGTACGTGATGCCGAGCCGCTGGAGCACGGTCTCCGCGTGGCGAGTGAGCAGCTCCAGTTCGTCGAGCGACTTCTCCGGAGTGGTGAACCGTACCATCTCCACCTTGTCGAACTGGTGCAGGCGAATGTAGCCCCGCGTGTCCTTGCCCGCTGCGCCTGCTTCGCGCCGCCAACACGGCGTGTGACCGACGAGCGCGATCGGCAGCTGTGAGCCTTCGAGAATCTCGTCCCGAAAGAGGTTGGTGATGGGAACCTCGGCGGTGGGAATGAGAAACATGTCGTCGTCGCTGTGGTACGCGTCGTCCTCGAACTTCGGCAGCTGCGCGGTGCCGACCATGGCCTCTCGGCGCACCAGGTACGGCGGCGCAACCTCGACGTAGCCGTGTTCGCGCGTGGCCAGGTCGAGCATGAATGCGATCAGCGCGCGCTGCAGGCGCGCACCCTCGCCGCGCAGGAGCGCGAAGCGGGAGCCGCTGATCTTGGTAGCGCGGTCGAAGTCGAAGATGCCGAGCATCTCGCCCATCTCGTAGTGCGTGCGCGGTTCGAACTCGAAGCGTCGCGGCTCACCCCAGTTACGCACCACGACGTTGTCATCGGGGTCGGCGCCGAAGGGCACGCTCTCGTGGGGCGGATTGGGCACCATGAGCAGGAGTTCTTCCAGGCGCGCGTCGAGAGTGGTCAGCTGCGCTTCACCCTCCTGGATGCGGTGTTTCAGCGCCGCCAGCTCCTCGTGCTGCTGCTCCGTCGGCGCGCCGCGGATCTCCGCACCCTCGGTGCGCTGGCGTGCGCGCAGCGACTCGACCTCGGCGCGTATCCGGCGTGCTTCAGCATCGAGCGTGAGGATCTCGTCGATGGGCGCGTCCTCACCCTTGCGTCGCGCCCCCTCGCGCACCCAGTCGGGCTTCTCGCGAATCTGCTGCAGCGACAGCACTAGGTTTCTTCGGCGCGCTCGCTGGGCGAGCGATGGTCCGATGGATCGTGCGCTGACGGTTCGGCAGGTCGGTGCTGCGGACGCATGGTCGGAAACAGAAGCACATCGCGGATCGAGGTCGCGCCGGTGAGCAGCATCACCAAGCGGTCGACACCCACACCGAGCCCACCCGCCGGGGGCATGCCCACCTCGATGGCCTCGAGGAAGTCGACGTCGATGGGCGGTACCTCATCGTCACCGGCCGCGCGCAGCAGCGCCTGCTCCTCGAACCG
>DATMRA010000018.1:0-29131 GCA_035566535.1 Candidatus Acidiferrales bacterium
GTCGCGGCGTGGTGCGCGGCTGGTGGCGACAAAGCGCTCCCCGCCAAAGTCGCAGCCGACGTCGAGACCATTGCGCGAGCGGGCGGCACGCCGCTGGTGGTTGCCGAGAATCACGTGGTCTTGGGCACGATTCAACTCAAGGACATCGTCAAGCCCGGCATCAGTGAGCGTTTTGCCGAGATGCGACGCATGGGTTTGCGCACGGTGATGATCACCGGCGACAACCCGCTCACCGCCGCGGCGATCGCCCACGAGGCAGGCGTGGACGACTTCCTGGCGGAGGCGACGCCAGAGGACAAGATGATCCTGATCCGCAAAGAGCAAGCCGGCGGCAAATTGGTGGCGATGACCGGCGACGGCACCAACGACGCCCCTGCATTGGCTCAGGCGGACGTCGGTGTCGCCATGCACAGCGGCACACAGGCTGCGAAGGAGGCGGGCAACCTCGTCGACCTCGACTCCAACCCAACCAAACTCATCGAAATTGTCGAAACCGGAAAGCAGCTGCTGATGACACGCGGCGCGCTCACGACGTTCTCGATCGCCAATGACGTGGCCAAGTACTTCGCAATCATCCCGGCCATTTTCCTAGTGGCACTGCCTGATCTCGCTGCGCTCAATGTCATGCGCCTTCACTCACCGAACAGCGCCATCCTATCGGCAGTCATCTTCAACGCGATCATCATCGTCATGCTGATCCCGCTGGCGCTCAGGGGTGTGACCTACCGCGCCATCGGCGCGCCGGCGTTGCTACGCAGGAACCTGCTGATCTACGGAGTTGGCGGCTTGATCGCGCCGTTCATCGGCATCAAGATCATCGACCTCATCATCACCGCAGTGCACCTGGCATAAGGAAGAGACATGCGCAACATTTTCAAAGAGCTGTCGACCGCGGTGCGGATCACGCTCCTCATCGCGGTGCTGACCGGGTTGGCATACCCCCTGGTGATGACGGGCCTCTCCCAGGTCGCCTTCAACAATCAGGCGAACGGCAGCCTGGTGACCGACAGCAAGGGCAACATCATCGGTTCCTCACTCATCGGTCAGTGCTATTACAAGACCAAGAAGGACAGCTCGGGAAACGTGATCTACCAGACGGCAAAGGATGATCAGGGCAACACCATCTTTGTCGCTGATCCTCGATATTTTCAGAGCCGTCCGTCGTTCACCGTCGACGCCAGCGGCAACCCGCTGCCCTGCAACGCCGCAAACTCGACAGGCAGCAACCTGGGCCCCAGCAACCCCAAGCTCATCAGCCGGGTGAAGGGGTACACCGACTACCTCTACAGCCTCGGCGTTGCCGTGAATGGCGACGGATCCAAGCAGCCGATGCCCGTTGATCTCGTGACCGGCGATTTCACCGGCTTCGACCCCGACATCACCGAAGCCGGGGCGCTGGCTCAGGTTTCGATGGTGGCGAATGCCCGCCACCTGGATGCGACTACCGTGCGCAACCTGGTCGAGAGCAATCTCTCTGGTCGCAGTCTTGGACTGTTCGGTGCTCCGCACGTCAACGTGCTGGCTCTGAACCGGGCCCTGGACAACCGCTAGATCTGCACCGGCATGACGCTCGGCTCGTGATGACGACAGCGACGTTTACTCCGAGGCCTCCAGCGCCCATATTCTTGATGTGATGAGCGTGTCAACACAGGGTGGCCTCGCGGTCGAAGACGGTGCACCCACCGGGGCACCTGCATTGCAGCGTGGTCATCTGCGCGTCTTCCTGGGAGCCACGCCGGGCTCCGGTAAGACCTTCGCGATGCTTCGCGAGGCGCATGACCGGCGCGGCCACGGCGAGGACGTGGTAGTCGGTTACGTCGAGACGCACGGACGCCGGCTCACCGAGCAGGCCATTGGGAACCTGGAGGTCGTCCCACGACTCCACGTCGACTATCAGGGCCGAATCATCGAAGAGATGGATCTCGACGCCGTGCTGGCGCGCCATCCCCAGGTGGCTCTTGTCGACGAGCTCGCCCACACCAATGCGCCCGGCGTGCGCCACGAGAAGCGCTATCAGGACGTCGAGGACATCCTCGCGGCGGGCATCGACGTGGTCACCACCGTCAACGTGCAGCACCTCGAATCGGTCAAGGATCTTGCCGAGCACATTACGGGCATAACCGTGCGCGAGACCCTTCCCGATCGAGTGCTCGACGAGGCCGACGAGATCCAGTTCATCGACATCTCGCCGGAGGCGCTGCGCAAGCGGATGCGCCACGGCAACGTGTACGCACCGGACAAGGTGGAGACGGCCCTCTCCAACTTCTTCCGGCCGGGCAACCTGGCTGCACTGCGCGAGATCGCGCTCCGGCTGGTGGCACAGACAGTTGGGCGTGCGCGGGGGGCCATCCGTCCCGCTCCGCAAGATGTGCTGGTCGCGGTCAGCGGCAGCAAGAGCAGCGGCGCCTTGATCCGGCGCGCCGCGCGGCTTGCACGCCGGTTCGATGGCATCTGCACCGTCCTGACCGTGGTCGACGACGATACCGAGGACGCGGCGAAAGGCAGGGAGCGCGCTCGCGACCTCGCTGACCTGCTCGGCTGCGCGTACGTCGAGCGGCGGGGCAAGGTGAGCGACACGATGCTGAAGATCGCGCGCGAGCTTGGTGTTCTACATATTGTCATCGGCGAGTCCGCACGGCCCGGGATTCGCAGCCGCTTGCGTCGCGGACTCATCGATCGCCTGATCACCGACCTTCCCGACGTCAACATCCACGTTTTTGCGCGCCATGAACTGGGCCGCAGCGCATTGCCACAAGCTCTCCCCGAGCGGCCCGACTCCGACGCGTTGCTGCGCGCGCTCCACGCGAGCGCGAGCCGGGCCGGCCTTCGTGTCTACCTGGGGTACTCGCGTGGCTGCGGCACCACCATGGCGATGCTCGACGAGGCCACCCGACGCGCCGCACGAGGCACCGATGTCGTCGTCGCCGCGGTGAATACGCAGGGCCGCGGGCCATGCGACGCGGCACTCGGCAAACTCGAGGTGCTCGGCGGCCGCAACTCCCCCGCGATGCGCGGGCACGTCGACGTCGACGCGCTCCTGCAGCGCAACCCCGAGGTTGCCTGCCTCGACGACCTCGCCGCACTTGACGTGAACGGCGACCCGCTGACCAAGACCATCCCCCGGTTGTTGCGCTATGGAATGGTCTTGCTGGCCACGCTGCATCTGACCGATCTGCGTAGCACCGTGGAGGGAATGGGCGCAACGCTCGGTCCGCCACCCGAGCACATCCTCGATGACTCCATCCTGGACATGGTCACCGAGCTGGAGATTGTCGACGTGACGCCCTCGGTGCTCGACGACCGCCTGCGACGCGGAGACATCGTGCCCGCGAGCCGGGCTGCCCAGTTGCGCACGGAGGGTTTCCGCCCCGAGGTACTCGCGTTGCTGCGTGAGTCGGCCTTCCGATTGCTGGCGGAGCATACCGACCGCCGGCTCGTCGCCTACATGCGAGAGCGTGGCATCGACACGCCATGGGAGGTCAAACCGCGGGTCATGCTCTGCATCGCACCCCGACCGGGCATGGAAGAGGTCATCGAGCGCACGGCAGCACTTGCAGCCCGGGTCGACGGGCGATTCAGCGCGGTGTCCGTCCGCGATCGGCGGCAACCTGCTGAAGAGATCCAGCTGCTCGGCAGGTACGCCACGCTTGTTCACCGCGCCAACGGCGAATTCATCACGTTGTACGCGAACCATCCCGCAAAGGCTCTCGCCGACTACGCGCGGAAGTCTCTCGCCACCCAGGTGGTGCTAACCAGAGGCACCGGCCGGCGCGGCACGCTCCGCGAACTCATCAGCAGTCTCAGCGACGTCGATGTGCACATCCTGCCCACCCCGGCTGGGACACGCGCAACCTGAAGTCACGCCTCTGGCGCAACAGCGGCAGCAGGCAGCGCAAACGCGAACACGGTGTCGCCGTCTACGTCGCTGTCGTCGAGCCACACGCGACCTGCGTGCGCCTCGACGAGACCTCGTACGATCGCCAGCCCGAGCCCGGTACCGCCGGTGCCGCTTTCCTCATCCCTGACGAATCGATCGAAGACGTGGTCTCGCATCGCCGCCGGCACCCCTGGTCCGCGATCGATCACCTTGGTGACCACCGTGTCGCGAACGCCCGGCGTGACGCTCACCACGATGGGGGTGTCCGGTGGCGCAAACCGGTCTGCGTTGCCGAGCAGGTTGTCGAAGATCTGGCCGAGCCGGTCCCAGTCCGCCAAGACCTCGACGGGCCCCCCGTCAACACGCACCTCGACCTGACGATGCGGCTTGACCTGGTGCAGGCGGTCAGCCGCCGCCTGCGCGGCCTCCGCCATGTCGGTTGGTTCGAGGTGCAGGTCGAGCGCGTGTCCTTCGATGCGCGCCATATCGAGCAGGTCGCCGACCAGCCGGTCCAGGCGCCGCGACTGCATCGCGATGGCGGCGAGTTCTTCGCGCAACTGCGGCGCAAGGTCACTGCGGGTCAGCACCGCCGTCGTTCCGGTGAGGATGCTGCTCAACGGCGTGCGCAGCTCGTGGCTCACGTTCTGCAGGAGCTCGCGGCGCAGGCGATCTGTCTCTTGCAGTCCCGTCACCTGCTGCTGCGCCTGGGCGAGACGGACCGCGGTGCGCGCTGCCATCTCCTGGTTCCGGTACAGCCGTTCCAGCTCTGTGTTCGCATCGCGCAGGTGGCGGGTCAGGGCCTCTGCGCGGAGAACTGCGAGCCGCCTCCGTGACGCAAGTCCGCCGACCAGCCCGGCAGTCCCGAAGAACACAAGCAGGTTGACCAGGTCCGTCTCGTCCGCAATCGTCAGCGTGTGCGCTGGAGGGACGAAATAGTAGTCGACCAGGAGAAACGACACGGCGGCCGCGAGGAGCGCGGGCAGCAGTCCATTGGTGAGCGCGAGAGCGGCGACGACGGCGAGGTAGAGAAATACGTAATCTCGCGACTGACCGGACTGCACGTGGGTGAGGATTGCGGTGAGGGCGGCCGGGGCGGCGAACGCGACGACGTATCCAACGATCGGGGTGCCCAGCCGCTGACGGATGCCCATATGCCCTGATTGTCGTGAAGCCGAGTGGCCAGGTGGGGCCCGATGGTCGGAGGAAAGGCCCTGCGCCAACGCGAATTCGAGGTTTCAACACAAGGATCGGCCCCGAGCAGCGTTTAACTCGACGGTAGCTTCCGGTCAGGGGGCGGCCGCAGGAAGGAGGCTCTGTTTTGCTCGGAATTCGGCTCGGTCGAGGCGCGGGCGTCTGTTTCGCCGGCGCCCTCCTGGCTGTCGCGTCCCTGCCACTCGTCGCCAGGGCGGCGCCGGTCAACACGTACTCGGAGTACACCGTCCGCACCGCCGCGGGCACGTTCTCCGCAGACAACGGCACCGCGGCCACAGCGTCGGCCATGAGCGGAGGCGAACCGTCAATCGGATACGACACCGCCCACAACGCCGCCATGTACGGCTCGGGCACCAACGTCAAACGCCTGACGTTTGACGACTCGGTTTCGCCGGCGACGATGACGGTCGCGGACGCCAAACCCGCGACCTCGGTCACCACTCTCGACGCCATCACAACTGTGGACCCGTACGCGAACCGATCGTTCAACAGCCAGCTGGCAGCGGTGTGCTCAGCGGCGTCGTTCAGCGACAACGCCGGTGCGGCGTGGACTCCCATGCTCGGTTGCGGCGCGGGCACACTGCTCGATCATCAGACGGTCGGCGCCGGGCCGTTTCACAGCCCACTCATCGCGCCGCCCAGTCCCGCCTATCCCGACGCCATCTATTACTGCGCTCAGAACGGCCTCAACGAGTCATGCGCGGTGAGCCTTGATGGCGGCGTGAGCTTCTCGGCTGGAAGCTACATCGCCAACACCGCGGCCAACGACCCATCCGATCCCAACACAACATTTGCATCCGAGGGCGGTGCGTGCTCGGCGCTGACAGGGCACGTGCGCGTGGCGCCGGACGGAACCGCGTACGTCCCGCTCAAGGGCTGCGGCGGGACACTGACGACGCAGGAGGGCACCAACACCGAATACCAGGGGGGCACACCGGCACTGACGGTGAGCCAGGACAACGGCACCACGTGGATCATCCATCGGGTGCCGGCCACGCTCGTGGCCGACGGCCTTGGCGGATCGAACATGGTCGAGAATCCCGATGAGAGCGACCCGTCGGTTGGAATAAGCAAGCCCAGCGGCGTTCTCTACTTCGGTTGGGAAAACGGGCACAATCCGCCCGACCAACCCAATGTGCCGCCGGTGAACGGCACGACAACGCAGGCGATGATCGCGGTGTCGCACGATCACGGCACAACCTGGTCGGCCCCAGTCGACGTCAGCTCGGTGCTCGGGGTGAAGAACGTGCAGTTTCCCGAGGTCATCGCCGGTGATGACAACCGGGCGGCGTTCGCGTTCCTCGGCACGTCCGATACCGGCGACGATCAGACAAACGCGTTCCCGACGGATCAGCCCTGGCACCTGTACATCTCGACGACGTACGACGGTGGAGCCACATGGAGCACCGTCGACACGACGCCTGTCGACTTCGTCCAGCGCGGCTGCGTTGACCTACAGGGCACCACCGTCCCGCCGTCGGGCCGCGTGAACATCTGCAGCCAGCGCAACATGCTGGACTTCAACGACATCACGATAGACGGCCAGGGCCGCGTGCTCGTCGCCCTCTCGGACGGATGCAACGCAGCGTGCCAGAGTGCTCCGACGAGCGCATCATCCGGCGCGGTCGACCGAGTGATGCGTCAGTCGAGTGGCGCCACACTACTGGCTGCGTTCTCCACGGACGTACCGGAAGCGCCATTTGCGCTCGTCCTCCCAGTCTTCGGCGTCGCCGTAGCGCTGGCCTACCGCCGGAGCCGTCATCGGCCGAACTCCACACTCACCCCTTCCTGACGCGACGACTACCGGGACGCTTCGGCGGATGTGAGGATCCCTGCGACGCCGAGGCGAAGTGGGCACCCAGCAACTCTGCAACCCGATCCGGCGCTTCCTCCGGGATCCAATGACTCCCGCCCTCCAGCACCTCGAGGCGGTAGGGACCACTGACAAATCGCGCGGTGTCGCGCACGCCCTTGGGATGCACAAAGGCGTCCCGTGAACCCCAGATCAACAGCGTCGGCGTTGACACCGAGGTCGGCCGTGAGTCGGCGAGCGGTCGCATCCCCCTGTACCAGTTGATCGCTGCCGTCAAAGCACCGGGCTGACGCAACACTGCTATATAGCGGTCCGCGAACGCCGGAGACAGCCCGCTCCGCAACAGGTTGCGGCGGAAGCGGCGCCAGTCGCCGGATCGCAGCAGCGCCTCGGGCACCCCGGGGATCTGGAAGAAGCCCATGTACCAGGAGCGAAAACCCTGTCCACTCGTGAGTGCCGCGCGGCGGAATGCCGCCGGATGCGGTATCGACAGCGAGGTGAGAGTCAACACCCGGTTCGGGTGTTCCGTCGCCACCGCCCAGGCAACCGCGGCGCCCCAGTCGTGACCGACAAGGTGCACCCGGTCAACGCCGATCCTATCGATGAGCGCAAGCACGTCGCCGACCAGCTGATCGCGGCGGTAGGCGCGGCGTCCGCGGGGTCTCGCGTGCCGCGAGTACCCGCGTTGGTCCGGAGCCACGCTGCGATAGCCGGCAGCTGTGAGCCTCGGAATCACATCGCTCCAGGACGCCGACGTTTCGGGAAAACCGTGGAGCAACACGACAGTAGGTCCATCGAGGGGTCCCTCGTCACGGACATCGAAGACGAGTCCGTCGCGCTCGAAGGTCGTCAGGCGTTCAGCGGTCACCGCGAAATACTGCACCTGCTGACAATCGACGTGCCATGAGACGACAGTCGGCCGTCCGCGACGCTCTGCTGGTGGCGCTCACCGTGGCCGCCGGCGCCGTTGATGCGATCAGCTACCTCGGCCTGGGCGGCATCTTCACGGCGAACATGACCGGCAACATGGTGCTCCTGGCTCTCGCAGCAGGGAGCGGCGCGGGCCCGCAGGCTCTGCGCGCCGGCGTCTCGCTGGTCGCGTTCTCGGCCGGCGTCTTCGTTTCCGCGCGGTTAATTCGAACGCCTTACGATGCAAGCATCTGGCCTCGCCGGATCACCACCACGCTGACCGTCGTTGCTGTGTTGCAAGGGGGTGTGCTCGCCGGATGGCTGGCCACGTCCGCGCACCCATCGGGTGCCGTCGAGGGCGGGCTCATCGCCTTGTCGGCGCTGGCGATGGGGGCACAGGGCAGTGCCATCCGGACCATGAACGTGAGCGGGGTCTCGACGACCTACCTGACGGGGACGCTGGTCGGGCTGGTCACACAGGTCGCGGTGTGGACGGGGGCTCGCCATGAGAAGGCGCGCCGCGCCGGTGTGCTCATTGCGCTGCTCGCCGGCGCCGCTGTTGCTGCGGTGCTGCTCGTCAATGCACGCAGCCTCGCTCCGATCCTGCCGGTTGCGCTCACCGTGTCGGTCGTCGTCGTTGCCTCAGTGGCGTTTGCGAAGAACGAGCTATGAGCGCGCGCAGGCGCAGCCCGCTCAGCTGCAGCGCAGGTCGGCGTCGAATCCGCTGGACGCGTACTGAGCAAGCTGTACCTTGACCCCGGTGAACGATCGGCTGCAGTTGCTCTTGGCCCCGCTCAAGCTGCCCACGCCCGCGACCCAATCCGACGAACTCGCGATGCCGTAATTGCTGGTGAACTCCGGTTTCCAGCCCGCCGCGTACGACGCCGCGGTTGTCGTGCTGTACCCGCCGGTGATGGTGTTCCACTGGTACGACGTCGAGTAGATGCCGACGTTTGGGACGCCTCGAATGCGCAGATAGTCGATCGATCCCTGGAGGTCTGCCGCGTTGGCCGATCCCGTGCCGTTCCACGTGTTGCCCGTCTCCACATCGAGCCACCATGCGCGCGTCGTTGCAGCAGTGCTCGGAAACCCCGAGGCAGTCAGCGTCGAGATGGCCGATGCCAGCGCATTGGCTGCGGCGTGCCAGCCGTAGTCATAGGCGCAACCGGCGTCACCGACACTGGTTGCGTCGCTGCACAGCGCCGGGTCCGATGATCCGCTTGCGGGCCAGTAGTAGCTGCTGTGCGGCGCGGGGTTGGCGGTGTTCATGTAGAAGCCCGGTGCACTGGGCCGGCCGGTGGCCCACCTGTATTCGCCTGCGAGACACGGGTTGACGCCCCAGGGGCGGCCGTTGGTCACGCCGACGACGCCGAACCCACCGCCCCGAGGAAAGTGGCTCGGGCACTGCGGCCACGAGATGTCCCATCCGGAGGTCGCGCTTGTCGTGGCGCGGACAGCATGCGACTCCACGCTGGCCGCCGCCGTCGTGGAGCCCGTGGCCACCATCGCGACTGCTGTGATCGATGCTGCGGCGCAAACAACGGATGTGAATCTATTCAAGCTGCCTCATCAGGAATCGTTGAACGGAGTACGCAGACCGGGTGACAGTATGACCAAGGTGGAGATTGTGAGCCGGCGCGCGCTCAACCGTGCTCTGTTGGCGCGGCAATTGCTGCTGCAGCGTGCTCAGATTTCGGCCGCGCATGCGCTGGAACACCTCGTCGGTATGCAGGCGCAGGCACCTCTGGCGCCGTATGTCGGCCTCTGGACGCGTCTGGAGGGCTTTGCTCCCGACGAGCTCGTCACGCTGATCAACGACCGCGCGGCGGTGCGCATCGCGCTGATGCGATCGACGATCCACCTGGTGACCGCGGCCGACTGTCTTGCTCTGCGCGGGGTGGTCCAGCCCGCTCTCACACGCCAGCTCGGGGGGACGTTTGGCGGCCGGCTCGCCGGTCTCGATTTGACCGAGGTCGCAGTCGCAGGGCGCCGGCGCGTGGAGGAACAGGCGAGCACGCTTCACGTGCTGGGACGATCGCTTGGCGAACTATGGCCGGATCGAGATCCCGACGCTCTTGCGAACGCGGTCCGTAATCTCGTTCCGCTGGTCCAGGTGCCACCGCGGGGGATCTGGGGTAGCGGCGGGGTCGCCCGCCATACGTCGGCGGAGAAGTGGATCGGACGAGGTATCGCCCAGAACCCGGCGCCTCACAGCATGGTGCTTCGCTACCTGACCGCCTTCGGCCCTGCCACAGTCGCCGACGTGCAAACCTGGTCAGGCCTCAGCGGACTGGCTGCGGTCATGCAGCAACTGAGCCCACGGCTGCGGACGTTTCACGATGAGCATGGGCGCACCCTTTTCGATGTGACAGAAGGGCTGCTGCCGGATGCCGAGACCCAGGCGCCACCGCGTTTTCTGCCCGAGTACGACAACGCCCTGGTTGCCCACAGCGACCGCACTCGCATCATCGACCCCGCTTACAGAACCCGCGTGTTCACGAGGGGAGCGCTTCTGGTCGACGGCTTCGTGCTGGGTGCGTGGAAGCTTGCGAGGAAGCCGCCGAGCATCACCCTCACCATCGAGCTGTTCGGCAGATTGCCGAACCACGAGCGCCGGGCCGTGTCCGACGAGGCTGAACGCTTGCTCGCCTTCGCTGCACCCGATGCGACGCAACGAGACATCCGGTTCATGCACGACTGAGGGGCGTCGAGTCAACGGTACCGATCTCTGCGAAACTCGGCGCGTGAAGCCGCATCTCCGGGTTGCGGTCGCACTCGCCGCCGGCCTGCTCTCGTCCTGCAGTGGAGAACCGTCCGGTCAGTCGCCTCCGAGCCCGACGCCCCTCGCCGTGCTCTCCGAGGCCAACGCGCAATTCACGTCTCCGAGCGGCGCTGACTACATCCTTGTCTACGACGCGGGAGCGGCCTGTCCCGAATTCTTCGACATCAGCTACGCGATCGTCTCGGCGGGCCACGTATTTCCGGTCGGCAACGTGCCCCATGACCCGGGCAGGCATGGCACGTCGCCGGCGTTCACGTTGCTCGGGTCGCCATCGGGGACGCCCTACGTCTTCTTCATCGGCACGCATCCTGCCGGGGCACCGCCCCAGGGCAAGGCCTGCCCGGGCTGGGCGATCACCATCTACCCGGCCGCCGCCTCTGGATCGCGCTGACCTTCAAGTGCGCCACACTCCGGATGATCGTGACATCGGCTGAGTTGGACTCCCCCGGTCTCCGCTTCACCAGCGCCAAGGGTCGCTGGGTCCTGTTCGCCACCATTCTGGGTTCGGGCATCGCCTTCCTGGACGGCAGCGTCGTCAATGTCGCGCTGCCCAGCATCGGTCGCGACTTCCACGTCGGGCTCGCGGATCTGCAGTGGACCGTCACCGCGTACACACTCACCCTGTCGGCGTTTCTCCTCCTGGGTGGATCGCTCGGCGATCGGTACGGCCGCCGTCGCGTCTTCGTCTTCGGCCTGGTGTGGTTCACGGTCGCTTCGATGGTGTGCGGCGCAGCACCGAACGCGCTGGTGCTCGTCATCGCGCGTGCCGTGCAAGGGGTTGGCAGCGCACTGCTCACCCCGGCCAGCCTGGCCATCATCGAAGCGACATTTCGTCCCCAGGACCGCAGCCCCGCCATCGGCGCGTGGGCTGGTTTTGGCGGCCTTTTCGGCGCGATCGGCCCATTGGTCGGTGGCCTGCTGGTTGGCGCTCTCACATGGCGGCTGGTGTTCTTCATCAATCTCCCGCTCGCGGCGTTGGCTGTATGGGTGGCGCTGCGGCACATCCCCGAGACCCGCCACGCCGGGGTGCGTGGCAACCTCGATGTCGTCGGTCCCCTGCTCGCCGCATTGGGGCTGGGCGGCATCACCTTCGGTCTTATCGAGGGATCGGCGGCCGGCTGGGCTTCACCCGGCATCGTGAGCTCGCTCGCCGTTGGTGTGGTGCTGCTCGTTCTCTTCTTCGTCTACGAGCAACGCTATCCGAATCCCATGCTGCCGTTGAATTTCTTCCGTTCACGCCAGTTCTCGGGTGCAAACGGAGCGACGTTCGTCATCTACGCAGCACTGGGCGCGGTGACGTTCCTACTGGTCATCTATCTGCAGCAGGTGCTGCACTACTCCCCTCTGGGCGCCGGAGCGTCGCTGTTGCCGCTCACGGCGTTGCTGCTCACGCTCTCGTCGACGACGGGCAGGTTGGCGAGCCGCATCGGACCGCGCCTGCCCATGACGCTCGGTCCCCTGATGGCAGCCGTGGGAATGGCGATGTTCATTCGAGTCACCCCGGGCTCGTCGTATGTGGCTGCCGTCTTGCCGGCAGCGATAGTCTTCGGCCTGGGGCTGGTGCTCACAGTGCCGGCGCTGACGTCGACCGCACTCGGCGCAGTGTCATCCAACAGCGCCGGGATCGCGTCTGCGATCAACAACGATGTCGCCCGCGTCGGCGCGCTTGTCGCGATCGCACTCATTCCCGTTCTCGCGGGCATCAACACCGGTGGGAATGCTGTCGACGTCGCGGCGCTCTCGTCCGGTTTTCGCAACGGCATGCTCATCTGCGCGGGCCTGTGTGCACTCGGCGGCCTCGTGTCGTTTCTGACGATTTCCAACAGGTGGACGCCACCCACGGTGCAGCCGGCCCCACTTCCGACGGTGCTCAGCCGGGCGCCGCTTCCCATACCTGACGGAGACAGATCATGAGCGAGACAGTGGCGCGGTTTCCGCGTGAAGCCATCGTCGGTTCAGGTGTGGCCGTGCACAGCGTGGCCGTAGCCGGGAGCGTCGCGACAGTCGAGAGCACGGCGGTTGCCGGCAGCGCGGCCACGCTGCGCAGTGCAGCGGTCGCAGGCAGCGCTGCCACGGCTTACTCCACCGCGGTTGCCGGAAGCGCGCTCACGTTCGGCTCGGCGGCGGTCGCGGGCAGCGCCGCAACGTCGGTGAGCGTGGCCGTCGCGGGCAGCGTGCTGACGGCATTTGGTGCGGCGATTCGCGGCTGCGTGGCTACAGTGGCATGCCTGCGCTGTACACGTTGCATCGGCTGTGTCGCATGCGTCGACTGCATCGACTGCGTTGGCTGTGTCGGTTGCGTGGGCCTGCGCGGTGCGGTCGGTGTGGTGGGCGGGACCGGCCGCTAGGAGTTCGCCGTGGCCGTCACGCGAATCACGGGGATGCGCGTCTCGATGCCTTTGAGCTTGAGCGAGCCGCCTGGCTTCGCTGTGAGTCCGGCAGCCTTCCAGGCCTCAGGCGTTACCGGCGTTTCCGGCGCATGCAGCAATACCGCGCCGGCGGGTGCGGTGTCACAGAGACGGGCGGCGAGATTCACCGTGCGCCCGAAGTAGTCGGCGTACGCGCGCAATACAGGGCCGTGCGCTGCTCCCACGCGCACCGGAGGCAGCCCGTCCTCGTTTCCCGCTGCTTCGATGAGGTCGATTGCGGCGCGACAGCAGCTCACCGGGTCTCGCGCGGTGAACATCACCGCGTCGCCGATGCTCTTCACCAGCCGCGCTTCGTGCCGTGGCAGGACCGACTCGGCGCAGTGCAGCAGGCGTGCCGCAAGCCGGCTCACCTCGAGCGCCGACAAGTGCTCCGACATCGTGGTGAACCCCACCATGTCGGCAAAGGCCACCGTGAGCTCACGCTGGCTGAGCGCGCCGGCGTCACTCTGCTCGATCTGCACCGCCGCCTCCGCTCGCGTGCTGACGGTGAGATGCCGGCGCAGCACGACCTCAAGGAGCGGGCCCAGCGGCGGCACGAGCAAATCGACCATTGCCGCAAGTCGCAACGCCACCTCGAGCTCGCTGACCCCAGCCTCGATGAACCGTGCGGTGAGACGGCGGCGAAAGAGTTCCACGGATGCCGACGCGACATCTGCCATCGCTCGGCCGACCACCGAGGCGGCTTCAATGAGATCGTCCTCGGTGAACACGCTCCGCATCGCACTCAGCGTTCGCAACGCGGCGACCTCGTCGCGGGTGAACGCCCGCTCGTCGACGTCATCCGTTGGCATGCCCAGTGCGCGCCATATGGCAAGCGCCATGTCCAGCGGTACCCCCGCGCGGCGTGCGACCTCGCGTGCTGAAAGGGTCGGTTCACCCGCGATGACGTGCTCGAGCGTGAGCAGCGGAAGCCGTCCGTCCGCAACGGCTCGCTTCAGCTCGTCGTCGCTGGTTCCGTGACGGTGCGCGAACACCAGCAGCGTCGCGCGATCAAGCACGTCGCTACTCCACGAGCCGTCATCAAGTGGTGCACCGAGCAGACCTGCGTCGGCCCACCCCTGCACCACGTCGACCGGCTGGCCCACGTGGGCCGCTACCTTCTCGAGCGTGAGACGCGAGGCGCGGCGTTGGCGCGCACGCGGCGGCTGGGCAAGCACGGCGAGCGCCGACGCTAGGGCGGCGGCACCGGCCTGGGTGCGCCCGCTGTAGCGCGTCAGCGGCCCGGTCGCAGCCGTCACCCGCTCGACGACTGAGCCGGGGACCGCATCGAGGGCGACGTCAATCGCTCGTTTGGCAACGCGAAGCGGACGCCGGTTCATTGCGCGATGGATCAGCGCCCGGACTCGAACCGCTGCAAATGTGCGAGGTCCTCTTCCCGCATGCGGACGAAGAGCGCCGCGTCGTCACCGCGCTCGAGAAAGCGCACCTGAATGACCACGTCGTGCGTGAGCAGCCCGTCGGGATGCACCACGATGCCCACCAGCTCGCCCTCATCGAACAGCACGTCGTGAACGTGGCCAAGCTTCTGGCCGTCGTGGCCGAGCATGACGTTCTCACCGGGGCGTATCTCGATGTCTCCGTCGCGCTTGTCCGCCTCCTCGGTGAGGCGCGGGCCCGGCAGCCCACCGTAGCCGCTGCTCAGCACGTGTACTGCGATATTGGCCAGGTCCCTGCGTTCAAGGGGAGCGTAGTGGTAGCTGAGATAGGGCGGGAGACGGCGCACCTGCGCGGCGTCCAGCGCCAGATCGATGCGTCCGTGCGCAACATTCGCCACGTCCTCGAGCGGCACGATGATGTCGTCGGTCAAGAGTCGCGCGCCCCCGCCGAGCTGATGACCGCTGAATCGGCCGGTCTCCTGCACGATGATCTGGCGCGGCTCCCAGGTTTCCGCTTCGATCACAAGGCGATGCAGGCTCCCGACGTGGCGGCCGTCGCGGGAATAGACGGGGGCGCCGAGGTGGAAGTCTTCGAGGCCCTGCTGCGCACTCGAACGGATGGTCATCGCCCGGTAGTGTGCGGGATCGGATCACAGCGAGGATGGGCTCACGCCGCGCGTCCGTCTCGGTAAGCTCAGCCGGTGAGCGATACGCTTGCGGTTCGACTCAAGCTCACCGCCCTCGTGGTCCTGGCCGTCGTGGGCACATGGCTAGGACACGCGATCGAGTATTCGCGGGTTGCCGGCCTCCGCGGCTTCGTGGATGGTCTCGCCGGCCCCCTCCACACATACATGGTGCCGGCGGGCGCGGTAATCGCCGTCCTCACATTCTGCGTCGCGTCGGAGTTTGCGCTTGCAGCACGACGCATGCGCCAACGGCGCAGCGAGCTGCAGACCCACCTCACCGACGCGCTCCGAGGTCGCCGGAAAGAGCTTGCACGTGCGCTCCCGCCGGCCAGCGCACCGCAACTGAGCGGCCGCGCGATCCTCGCCGCACTCACCTCGCTGCAGTTGATTCTCTACGTGTTGCAGGAGAACATCGAAGCAGCCGCTGCAGGCGCTTCCACCCCGGGATTCGGCGCCGTCACGGGTACCCATTGGGCGGCGCCGCTGGTGCACTTCGCCGTCGCCGGCCTGCTATCGCTCATTGTGGTCGGCGTTCGGCGCGGGTTCGCGGCGCGGCTGCGTGCCATCGCCACTCTGATCTCTGTCCTGGACGTGCTCCTGCGGCTGCTGCGCGCGAGCACGGCGCAGCCACGCCCATCCACGGCAATCGCCGCGACTCCCGCGTGGTTGACGGCGGCGCGAGTCCTGCGAGGCCCTCCCGAGCCGGTCGGCGTCTGACCGACCGAGTGCACCGCGCGGAGCGTGGTGCAATGCTCATCAATAAGGAGATCCTGATCATGCCTGTCTTTCTCCCAATCGTTGCGCATGCCTTCGGCAAGCGCTACGACCTGCCTGTCCCACTTTGGCTGTTCGTTGTCGGTGGCGCAGCAGTTGTCTTCGCGTCGTTTTTGCTTGTGTTGCCGACTGCTGTCCGCCCTGCCACGGAAACCGGACCAAGCGTGAGCGACCACCTGAGCCTGCACCGTATCGCGCCCATTCGCATGGTGGTGGCATGGCTCCTCTTCGCTGCACTCGCAGTCGGGGGCTGGATTGGATCGCAGGCGGTGGCCGAGAACATCGTGACCACCGCGTTCTGGCTGGTGGTGTGGATCGCGGTGCCGATCAGCTGCGGGCTGATCGGCGACTGGACACGTCCGGTCAACCCGTTCGCGGCAGTTGCTCGCGCTTTCGATCGCGACCGCATCCGAAAACTCCTCCTGGGCAGCACTCGGCGCGCCGTCTGGCCCGAGCGACTCGGTCACTGGCCGGCGGCGATCCTGTTCTTTGCAGTGGCCTGCGGCGAGCTTGTCTATAACGCCACAGCGACCCTGCCCTCCGTCACCGCGACCGCGATCGTCGTGTACATGGCGGTGAACGCCGTCATGGGCATGCTCGTCGGCAGCGAGGCCTGGATAGGACGAGGCGAGCTCTTCTCGGTGCTGTGGTCCACCTGGGGGCGTCTCGGCTGGTGGCGCTTCGGGGCCTCTGGCCGGCGCGGCTTCTTCGGTGGCCTGGCGGCGCCGTTCGAAGCGACGCCAAGCCGCATCACATTCGTGCTGTTGCTGCTGGTTTCGGTTTCGTTCGACGGACTGCTGTCCACGCCCGCATGGAAGGCATTCGTAGTCAAACTCCCCGACGCGTTGCTCCCGGGCACGACGCTGTTCCTGCTCTTCGAGACCTTGGTGTTCCTCATCCTCGTCGCGCTCGCGTGGCTTCTCTTCGGGGGATTCGCCGCGGCGGTGCGCCGCGCCGGACGGCTGCAGCCGTCGACGATGCAGGTGCTGGCCGGACTCATGCGCTCGCTTCTTCCCATCTCGTTCGGGTACCTGGTGGCGCACAACGCCGATTACCTGGCGATCAACGGTCAGCTCCTCATTCCAATCCTGGGCAACCCGTTCGGCATGGACGGTGTGCATCTGCTGCCTGCGCCGTTCAATGACTCGTACGAGATCAACCCGAACATCCTTCCGTCGGCGGTTCTCTGGTACGGAGAGGTGATCCTCATCATCGCGGTCCACATCGCGGCCGTGGTTCTGGCGCACCAATATCTCGGTCGCACCGCGCGGGCGGTGCGGGATGCGCGGCGTGCAGAGTGGCCATGGATCGTTGCCATGGTCGGCTACACGATGACCAGTCTCTGGTTGCTTGCACAACCCGTGGTGCAGGAGGCGACATCGAGTGCGTCGGCTGCAGCATCGGTCACATCGACGCCTTCTGCCCACCTGGAGAACACCACGGTGACGGAGGCACACGTCAACAAGAGGCTGTGATCGCCCATGTCCTCACCGGAAGCCCAGTGCCGCTGGCGGCGCAATGGGTGGCGGCGGCGTTGCTGTTCGGAGGCGGCCTCGCCGCCGTCGCGGTGCGCCGGCGCGCTTGGCGGATCGTCGCCACCGGCCTGGCCGTTTGCGGGCTCGGCGGAACGCTGACGGCGTGGGTGGCGGCGGCCGTCCAACCCGGGGCTCCGCCGTACTCACTCCGGATCGTGTCACCGGCGAACGGAGCTCGCGTCGCTTCGCCATTGACCCTCACTGTGTGCGGCGTCCGCGGCGACACCAGCACGCTGCCCGCCACCGACGCAGCCCACTACCTCGTCGTCTTCGTCGACGGCCATGAGGTGCCCACCGTGGATGCATGGCAGTTCGCCGAGACGCTAGCGCCAGGGACGCACGTCATCAAGGTGGAGTTGGTGACCCCGGCGCACCACGCATTCAACCCGCCGGCCACCGCGACGACGACCGTGGCGATCGTGACCGAGGCGCCCGCGGCAACACAGGCAAACTGCTGATTCAGGGTAGCTGCGCCGCCTTGGACGTAGCAGACGCTAGGGCAGGTCTGCCTCTCCGCCCAGCACTGTCGTCCTGGGACGCGGGCCCGCGAGCGGGAGCGACAGTGTGAACCGGCTGCCCACGCCGGCCTCGCTTTCAGCCACGATCTCGCCACCGTGCAGGTGCGCCAGCTCCTGGCTCAGGAACAGACCGAGACCTGTGCCCGCGATGTTGCCGTTCTCGCGCGTGAGAATCCGCCCGAAACGCTGGAACAGGCGCGGCATGTCAGCCATATCGATGCCCAAGCCGGAGTCCGTCACCGTCACCGTCGCCGCCTGTCGCGCACCGTCGGCCGCGGTTTCCACGAGCACCTCCCCACCCTCGGGGGAATACTTCAACGCGTTGTCCACCAGGTTGTTGACAACTGTTGTGATCCGGGCCGCGTCGACCGCGACCAGCAGTGGGCGCTCTTCGAGCCGCATCCGCACTCGGCCAACAGCGTCGCGCTGAGCCTCGGCGTCTGCCACCACCGATCGCACGATGTCGCGCAGGTCGACGAGACTGACAGCAAGCTCGGGCTTGCGATCCTCGAGTCGGGCCGTTTCCAGCATCTCATTGATGAGCTGGTTCATCTGCGCCAGCTTGCCCATGATCACAGGGAGGATGTCGTGCACGTCTGCCTGATCCAGCGGTCCCATCGCGCCTTCCTCGACCATCGAAAGGTAGCCGCGCGCGACGGTCAGCGGACCGCGCAGCTCGTGGGCCGCGAGATTCAAGAAGTCGCGCTTCATCTGCTCGAGTTCTTCCATCCGTTGCGCGTGGCTGCGCAGTGATTCCGTCTCGGCCCGCTGCTCGTCGTGCACCGCGTTCTCGCTCTGCTTGAGCTGCCAGACGAGCGCAGCTGCGAGCGCGGCGACGCCGAGTATCCGGGCCTGGCGTGGAGTGAAGCCGTCCGGAGCCGTTGAGTCGTACGCGACCAGAGCGCCAAGGCCACGCTGGCCTGCGCTCCAGCGCACGCCGACCATGTCGCGAACACCCATCGACTCGAGCCATGCGCGATAGGCTGATTGCTCCACGTTCGCGGTGCGGTCACTCAGCAGCACCCCGCTGTGCTCGATGCGTGCTGCCGTGGTCTCGCCGTCGTCGGCGCACGGAACGCTCGTCATTCGCGCAATCAGGTCATCGCTGAATCCGCTGATGCCCTCAGTCCTCAGCTCGTCGCCTTCGAGTACCCAGAACGCCACGCGCTCGGCCCCGACGAGCTCGCGAATCAACTCGGCGAGCTCGTTGAGAGGCGCGGGGAAATCGCCGGCTTCGTCGACGCGACGTGCGATTGAATGCAGCACGGCGACGGCGTCCTCGTGGGCGGCCAGCGCGTTGCCGGCCAGAACCCTCGCGTCCGCCGCATCCTGCCGCGCGTTGACAACTTCGCGACCGAAGCGCGCGACCGCCAGCGCGTAGCGAACGCGCTGTTGCAGGATGCGCGGCGACACCGGCATGCGCAGATAGTCGGCGGCACCCGCCTCGAGACCAGCTAGCACCACGGCCTCGTCGTGCTGCCCATCGATCAGCAGCACCGGAACGTCCTCGTGGCCGCGCACGCTACGCAGCTCGCGCACCAGCTCGGCCACATCGAGACCCGGGGTGTCCAGGTCGACGATGACGACGTCCGGTGAGGAATCGCCGAGGCGCGCGAGCATCTCGGCCGCGCCGCTGAACACCTGGACGGGGAGCGCCACCGACAGAGAACGCTCCAGCTGTTCCCGCGTCGTGGGGTTACCGGCGGCTACGAAGACCCGGATGTCACCCAGCTCGGGGACGCGCTCAACAAGGCCGCGGCCTGTCCGGCCGCGTGTCTTGGTGCTCGTATTTTGATGGCCGGCCACAGCAATCGTCATTCGATGATAGAGGGCTGGAGCCACAGCGTCGTCATGCCCTCGAAAGGCTGTCCTGTTACGTTTGGGAAATGCACCGTTTCTTCAATCCTGAATCCGGCCCGCTCTGGGCTCATGACCTCCTCTGGCTGGCGATTGTCGTTGTGCTGGTTGTCGGCGTCGTCCTCATCGTCCGCACTGTGCTTGCCCGGCCACATCCCTGGGGTACTCGGCCGGCCGCGCCGCCCTGGCAAGCCCAAACCCCCGCGCTTCACGAACTCGACCTGCGCTACGCGCGTGGTGAGATGGACCGCGCCGAATATCTGCAGCGCCGCGCTGATCTGCTCGGTCACCCCTCTCCGGACAACTCCGAGACGCAGCCTCCAGCTTAGCTGACTTCGGGGCGGATCACCCGAAGCTGTGGACGGCCCACGCGACCGCTCCCACCATGCCCGCGTCGGTGCCGAGCGCCGCTGCAACGATGCGGCAGCGCGACGCCGGGTACTCGAAAGCTATCTCCGGGACCGCCGCCCGCAGCGGCACGAAGAGCAGGTCGCCCGCGTTGATCAACCCGCCCCCGACCGCTATCACCTCCGGCCCCAGGAGGTTGATGAGGCCACCGATGGCACGGCCCAGCGCCCGGCCCGCGTCGGCGAAAAGGCGTTGTGACAGCTCGTCGCCGGCGTTGGCCGCGTCTTCGACTGTCCGTGCGTTGATCGCTGCCGGGTCGACACGGCCCAACGACGACGTCGCCCCGGCGGCCAGCGCCCGGCGTGCCGCATCGGCTATCGCGCTGCCCGACGCGGTCCCTTCGAGGCAGCCGATGTGTCCCTGGCTGCATCGGGGCGCGTCCGAGCCGACCGCGACATGCCCCACTTCACCGGCGGTGCCCGTACCGCCTTCGTAGAGGCGCCCGTCGAGGATCACCGCTCCACCGATGCCTGTGCTGGCGGTGATGAAGATGAAGAACTGTGCATCGCGGCCGGCGCCCGCCTTCCATTCCGCGTAGCCGGCCAGGGTGGCGTCGTTGCGCACAGCCACGGGGCAGCCAAGTTTCGCCGTCAAGATGGCGCCGGCGGGAACCTCATGCCAGCCCGCGAGGTGCGGAGCCGCGTGGACCACGCCACGCTTGGGGTCGAGCGGACCGGGGATACCGATGGCCACGCCCGCCAGCGCGCTGCCTCCTGCGGCTTCGCGGACGCACGCCACCACCGCCTCGAGGACAGCGTCCGGTCCCTCCTGCGCCGGCGTGTCGTGACGCACGACCGGCCCATGCGTGGTCTCGCCCGTTGCGACGGCCGCGCGGACGTTGGTACCTCCCAGGTCCACGCCGACCATCACCCCGTTCATCGTTCCTCCTCGAAGTCGTGCCAGTGTCCGGGGGCCGCGATGCGCTTGGCCTCAGACGGGCCCCAGCTGCCTGCTTCATAGAAGGTGATGGGCGGCGGGTCGTCGAGGACGGGCTGCACCGCCGCCCAGCCGCGCTCCACCTCGTCTTCGCGAATGAACAATGTGTGGTCGCTGTCGAGTGCGTCATGGAGCAGCCGCTCGTAGGCTTCGGGGGGCGACGTACCAAACGCCGCGTCATAACTGAAATTCATCTCCACCGACTGCGCCGCCAGTTCGGGACCGGGCTGCTTGGCGGAGAAGCTGAGAGAGATGCCCTCGTCCGGCTGGATGCGCACGACGAGCCGGTTGCTCTCCATCCGGTGCACGCCGACCTCCCGGAAGAGGCGGAGGGGAACATCGTGGAACACGATCACAACCCGCGTGTCGCGCCGTTTCAAGCGCTTGCCGGTGCGCAGCAGAAACGGCACGCCCGACCAGCGCCACGCGTCCAGGTGTAAACGCAATGCGGCGAACGTCTCCGTGGTGGATTCCGGCGACACACCCGGCTCGGAGCGGTACGCCGCCGCACGCTCCCCGTCGATGGTGCCGGCGGTGTACTGGCCGCGCACGACATGGCGAGGTTCGATGGGATGAATGGCCCGGAGCACCTTCACCTTCTCGTTGCGCAGCGCTTCCGCCTCGAACGAAATCGGCGGCTCCATCGCGATCAACGCGAGCACCTGGAACATGTGGTTCTGCACGATGTCGCGGATGGCGCCGATCTCCTCATAGAGCTTGCCGCGCTGCTCGACGCCGATGGACTCGGCAACCGTGATCTCCACGCGTGCGATTGCATCGCGGGACCACACACGTTCGAACAGCGAGTTGCCGAATCGAAAGACCAAGAGGTTCTGCACCGTCTCCTTGCCAAGATAGTGATCGATCCGGAAGACACGCTCCTCCGGTATCACCGCATGGAGTGTGCGGTTCAGTTCGACAGCCGATGCGAGGTCGTGGCCGAACGGCTTCTCGATGATGATCGCTGTGCCGTCAGCTAGCCCTGATGCGCCGATCGCGCTGATGAGCTGCCCGAAGGCCGATGGCGGCACCGCCAGGTAGACGATGCGACGAGGCTGCGTGAGCCGCTGCCGCACAACTCCGATATCACCCTGCTCGTCCAGCGGGGCGAACCGCAAGCGTGAGGCGAACTTCTTGAAGGCTCTGTCGTCAATGCCGGTCCGCGAGAAGCTTGTGACCGCCTGCCGTGCGTGGTCGCGAAACCGATCGTCGTCCCACTGGAACGGCGCCGTGCCGATGATGGCCCCCTGCGTGGGCAACAGGTTTTCCCGGGAGAGGTTGTAGAGCGCGGGCAGGAGCTTGCGTTGCGCCAGGTCGCCGGTGGCGCCGACGACGACGATGTCCTGGTCGGGCGGCGGCTTCAGCGTCACGCTCTGGCGGGGTCGCCGTCAGCCGCGGAAGAAGTGATGCCAGGCCACGGCTGCGAGTTTCACCACCACAGCAGTGATGGCGAAAGCGAGGCTCATGAGAATGACGGGCCACTCCGCTCCGGGGGTTGAATACGTGTACACAGCCAGGATGGCGGCCGCGAAGAATCCGACGAGTGCGAGTGACATCAAGACGACGGCCGCGCGGGTGGCGCCGTCGAGCGCCGGTCGCGCACGCAACGTCTCGGCGACACTGGGCGCCAGCTGCTGCGCCGGGAAGAAATGGCGCACAGCAGCGATACCGAGGCGGAAGAAAATCAGCCCCGCGAACGAGAGCGATGTGATGATGGCGAGCGGTGCCTCGATGCTCGGTGTGCTGAACGCGTACACCGCCAGGATTCCCATCACAAACAGCAGCGACGTTATGCCGACAAGGCCCGACACCATCAGCCACGTCACCGAGTCCCACGCCGGCAGCGTGATGCTTGGGAAGCGCAGAGCCGGTGCCGCGGCGCCGAATCCACTCTGTTCCACAAGGCGCTGCATGTAGGCGGGTTGCGCGCTGAGCCCGGACACGCGCGCCTGCAGACCAAAGAGGATGTGTTCTGGAGCTATCGCGGAGGTGGACGCCATGAGCCCCGGCTGCGGGCCCGGGAACAGCCTGCGCTCCTCCTTGCGGCCATCAGGAAACGTCAGGCGCAGCAGTCCGCAGACCTCGCAGTGCCACGCCTGTATCGGCAGCCCGCCGATGACCGGACCGTAGTACGTCGTCGTACGGCGCGTCCCCTCCGGTCCGATTGCGCCGTCGTAATGCGCGAACTCGTGCGCGAGGACGCCCTCCACCGGCGCCGGGTGCTCGCACTCCTCCGGTGTGGGTGGGCGGGCGGACGGTGCGTCGGCAACAGCCACGGAGCCCGATTGTAGGGCCGCGTTACGGGCGCGCATTCGCCGGCACCTACGCGCCGACGGTGCGGCAGGCCCGAGCCACAAACCCTGCGTCCGTCATGGCGGCCGCGAGCGAGCCGGCCCGCGCACCGTCGGACGCGATCGAAAACAGCGCACCGCCACTGCCGGTGAGGTGCCAGGCGTGCCCGGGTGTGAGGCTTCGCACCCGCTCCAAGGCTCGGCCGAGGTCGGGGTTGGCCCGGCTGGCGCTTGCTTCCAGAGCGCTCCCCAGCAGCGTCGTGTCGAGCGTGCCGTCGCGTATGGCTTCAGCAAGCCGGCTCACCCGACCGCCATCGGCGCGTTCGTCCGGCAGCAGCCCGGCATAAGCATGAGCCGTGGCGCTCGGGCTGGTCATCGCCACGGCCACATTGAGTGCCGGGACCTGCATCGGCTGCACAATGTCGCCGCGCCCGCCGACTCGCTGAGCGCCACCGGCGAGCAACGCGGGGACATCGCTGCCCACGTCGCTCGCGACAGCGAGGAGCTGCGTTTCCGAAACCGGCGCATCGCGGCGTGCAAGCAGAACAGCCAGAGCGCGCAGAACCGCCGCCGCGTCGGCGCTGCCGCCCCCGAGTCCTGCTGCGTGAGGGACACGCTTCTCCAACCACACCGACGCGTTCACCGCGACGGAACGGGACCCCAACAACGCGCCCGCAGCCCGCACGGCGAGGTTGCGCTCATCGGTCGGCACACCGGCCGCTGCGGGCCCGCTCACCACCAGCCGAACGTGTCCCTGCCCGGGGAACAGCGTCACCCCAACCAGGTCGTGCCAGTCGATGCGCACGACGATGCTGTCGATGTCGTGCATGCCATCGGCGCGGCGCGCGACAACCTCGAGGGCGAGATTCAGCTTGGCGTACGCGGGGAGGATGAGCATCGAGGCGCTGATATACTGCCGACTTCGCGTGTCGTGAGCGGCGCGCCGCGTGCCGTGCGCGTCCTCCGGCATCGACATTTCCTAGGAATCGCTGTGGCCAACACTCGCTCGGCGCGGAAGCGCATCAGATCCAACGAACGGAAGCGGCTGCGCAACCGCGCTGTTCGCTCGTCTGTGCGCACCAAGGTCGCCAAGGCGCGCCGCCTGTTGCTGGGGACGGACGCGGGCCCGAACCCCGAGGAAGACCTGCGAGTCGCCATCCGCGCTCTGGACCGCGCTGCCGAGAAGGGCATCCTCCACAAGAACAATGCCCGGCGGCGCAAGTCACGATTGGCGCGGATGGCCGCGCACCTCGCCAAGGCCGCCGGCGGCGCCGAGGACGAGCAGGCGGCAGCACGATCCGCGGCCGTGGGCGGAGTCAAGGGTCGGAGCGCCAAGCCCGCGGCACGGAAGCCCGCAAAGGTGGCTCCGAAAGCGGCCGCCAAGTCGCCGGCCAAGTCGCCGGCGCCCAAGGCCGCGGCAGCCAAGGCCACAACCCGGGCCCGCCGCACTACTTCCTCGTAGCGCTCACCTGGCGGGCGGCGCGCAAGCCGATGAGCCGGAGCGCGTCGACATCGCCGATCTCCCCGGCTTTGACGCGACGGTCGGCGTCATGGAGTTCCCTCAGCCATTCAGCGACGACGGCCGGCTGCACCGCTCGCGCCTGACGCGCCAGGCGGTCGGCGCGCCATTCGGGGATGTGCAACTCGGTCGCAAGCCCCGCCGGGCTGCCGCGGAGGTGCAGGTGCGACTGCGCGAGCATCAGATCGCGGACCTGGCCGGCAAGAATGGCCAGGAGGTGCTGGCTGGAGCGACCGTCGGCCAGAAGGCGGTCGAGCGTGGCCGCTCCTCGCGCCGGCATGGGCCCCAAGAGCTGCTCGAGCACGCTCCACATCTCTATCGGCTCGTCGCCGGCCACGGCGGCGCGCACCTCCGCGCTGGACAAGGCGCCGCCCGCCGCGAGCGCGGCCAGCTTGTCGAGCTCTCGGGTGAGCGCACCCAGATCTGAGCCCACGACCTGCAGCAGGTGATCGGTGGACCCCGGGCCCAGGCGCAGCCCTCGGCTCCGAATCTCGCGGTCCAGCCACGTGCGCAGCTCGCGGCCCCGCGGTGCCGTGAAATAGGCCACGGTGCCCCCGTGCTTGCGCACCGCGGCGAGCACCGGGTTCTGCGCGGCGACCCGGGTGTGCGCCACCAGGCAGATGGATGTGGTCGGGGGTCGTTCCCCCAGGATGGCTGCGAGCTCTTCCGGCGGATCGGATCCGCGTCGTGGCGACGCCGACAGCTGAGGCGCGTCGCGCACCAGGATCGACCGTTCGGGGTCGATGAGGGGGACTTCACTCACGCTGCGACGCAGTTCAAGTAGCCGCGTCGGTGCGTCGAAAACCTCGACGCTCAACTGCGCCGAGTTGGTATGACGGCGCCATTCGGCGACCGCCTCGTCGATCAGGAAGCGTTCGTCGCCATGGATGAGAAGCAGCGCAGCTGGCGGCGCGGGCACGACGCGATTATTGCAACCGCTTCAGGTCACCTCGTGAAGACCGTTCTTTCCCCCCACGAACGAGAGGTCTCCATTCGCGCCGGTTTCGTCGAAGCGGACCCCGCTCGGCGCGGGGGCGACGTGGTCGCCCTTGGCCGACGGAACCGCAAGCGCCCCCGCCCGGACAACGCTGAGGAGTAGCGGAGAAACCGCGCCGCCCGGTGGTGTGACGACCACGTCGGCAGCGAGCGAGGACGCGTACGTGGCGCAGAGCTCCTCCTGGTCGGCTGTGCCCGCATCGCCAAGTACCAGCAGGCGGCCGCTGCGGTCGGCGACGAGGAGAGCACACGTGGGACTGCCGCTCATCGCCGAGAAATCAAGGCAGCGCCACGCTGCACCACCCCACGTCCAGGCTTTCCCCGCCGGGTCGAGGACATCAGCGCCCGCGGCCTGGAGCGCGTCCACCACCTTCGAGGCTCCCGGCGCGAGGCCGGCGCGGACCAGCACCAGGCCGACGTCATACGAACCGGGCAGCCCGGTGAGCCCGGCCGCGGCTGCCTTGTTGCCTCCGGTGAGCACGACCAGGCCCAGGCGGTGGGCCAGTGGCGGCAACACGCGGCCGAGCGCCTGCTGCAGCCGGGCGGGAGACGCGCCGCCGTCGATCAGCGCCAGCGACCCGTCCGCAGTCTGCACCAGCACCGCAGGGCCGGAGCCGACGTCGAGCACGGTGGCGTGCAGTTCGCCGTCCGGCCGGGAAGCAACCGCCCCCGTCAGCGCTGCCGCGAGCAAACCCGCAACGCCCGCGCCCGCCGCCCATGTGCGACGGCGTCCAGGAAGGCAACTGCTCGACCGTGAGGAGCGGACGATGGGCGCGCCGGCCGGGTCGCGCAGGACTTCGGTTGAACGGAGTCGCGTCGCCGCAGCGAGCGCGGCCACAACGATCAGGCCGCTCAGCTCCGCAATGCTCCAGGACGCAGGCCAGCTGCCCACCTGGAACGAGCTGCCCGGCAGCGCAGTGAGTCCGCGGGCGACGAGAACAATCCCGCTGATCACCACTCCGGCAAGGTGCAGCGGCAGCCAGCCGACGACCGGAAGGGCTGCGCTGAAAATTGCCCCTCCGCCACCGACGACGATGATCGCGGGCAGCAGCGGCAGGACCAGCGCGTTGGCAACCGGCCCGACTATCGAGATCACCCCGAACGTGCCGGCCATGACTGGTACCGTCGCCGCCTGGGCAGCGAGTGTCACCGCGAACGGCTCAACGAGCAGTCTCGGTCCAGGAATCCGTGCGCTGATGGGCTCCGCTAACAACAGAATTCCCGTCGTCTCGAGAAACGAGAGCTGAAAGCCCGGATCGAGGACCAGCCGCGGGTCAATTCCGAGCATCAGCGCAGCGACGAGGGTGAGCGCCGGCAAGGGGTCGACACGCCTTCCACCCGTGCGCGCCAGCAGCGCGGCGCCGGCCATCAGCGCGCTGCGAATCGCGGCCGGACCGGCACCGCTCGCGAGCACGTAGAGCATCACAAGGAGCGCAGCTACCACCACCGTGCGGCGCGGCGACCACGCGAGCGCGCGGCCCAGAGCTGTGATGAGTCCAAGCAGCATCACGACTTTCAAGCCGCTCACCACGACGATGTGAATCAAGCCGGCCTGCTGCAGCGGCGCTCGAATGTCTGGGGCGAGCGGCTGATGGATGCCGAAAGCGATTCCCAAAAGCAAGGCCGCGGCCGGTTGCGGCAACACGCCGTCGACTGCCGCGACGAGACGCGCCTGTATCGCCGCAACGGCGCGCGGAATGGACGGTCCTCCGTGCTGCAGCACGCTCATCTGGGACGCGACTGCTACAGCGACAACGCCTTGGCGTTCGAGCGTCGCCTCCGACTGCGGACCCGGCTGCCGGCTGGGCGCGCGCAGGGCTGAAGCGTCCACTTGCACACGGTCGCCCGGGGCGACCGCCGGAAGGTTCGTGCCCGTCACCAGCAGCCCGCCGCTCACGCTCGAGTCGGCGTCCGCAGCCGTGAGGTGACTGGCATCGACGATGGCGTCCGACCCGCCACCGGAGGTGGCGGTGCGCACAGTCGCCACCAGCGCCACCGGCCCAGAGCCCAGATGTCCGTCGAGTGTCCCCTTCCCCGGAACCTCAACCGCAGCAGCACCACGCCATACGCCCGTCAGCGACACAGCCACGGCAACCGCGACCATCGCGAATCGAGCGTGGCTGCGCCGAACAACCACGCAGATGACGGTGAGGATCAGCCCCACCAGGAGCGCACACGAGCCGACGCCCAACGGAGCGCCGAGCGCATACCCCGCTCCGCAGCTCGCCGCAAAACCGCCCGTGGCGGCGGCAACCCAGCGGCCGGCCGGGGAGCCCACCAGGCGCGTCACGGGAGTGGCAGAACGACGCGCAGGTAGTGCCCGAGCCCGGCCACGGTCGCGGCGTCGACACCGAGGTCGGTGCGCAACTGGCTGATGCTGGTGAACGGGCCCCATTGGTCCCGCTGCTGAACGATCTCGGCCGCCAGACCTGGCGGCATTCCAGGGACCGAGGCGAGCTCATCCTCCGCCGCGGTGTTGATGTCCAGCTTCGCCGCCGCCGCCGACGTGGTCTTCAGGTACGGGACGTTGACCTGTCGCCCGTCGTGGACGCGCGCGGCGAGGTTGGGCAGGTGTCCCGGGTCCGCCAGACGTGTCATTCCGCCGGCGGCGGCGATGGCGTCGGCCACCCGGGCGTCGGGGCTGAGCTCGTAGAGCCCGGGGTGAACAACCGCGCCGCTGACGAAGACGAGGACGGTCGCCGGCGCCGGCGCGTTGGCTGTCTCGATCGTCGGCGGCAGAGGCGGCGCTGCCGCGCCGTGCAGCGCCGCCCAGCCCGCGCCACCTCCGACCGTCACAAGGGCAGCCACGGAGCCGAGGACCTTCCACGAACCTACCCGAGCCAGACGTTCTGTGATCGCGAACATGCTGACTTGTAGGGTACGGCGACCCTCAGCTACACGGCAAGGCTGAATGCCGGATTGTCCGTGCGTTCCTTCAGGTTCGCCGACGACGCAGCCACCAACCAGAGGCGATTCTGGCGAGTCTCAGACAAGGAGGCGAGCAGCGCAGGGAGGGAACGTACCCGCAGTACGTGACCGACTGAGCAGCGGAGACGACGCCGTATCAGGCCGCCAGAATCGCCTCTAGAGGCGGTAGCGCCGCTGGCCGTCCTCCCCAACCATAGTCTGAGCGCCGGCTCGCTCCGCGAGAAACCGGACGGCCCGACCGGAAACCGGCGCCCCCGCCGACGTGATCTCCTTGGCTATCTCGGA
>DATMRA010000019.1:0-2083 GCA_035566535.1 Candidatus Acidiferrales bacterium
TACCAGTCAGGTCCCCTTCCACGTCGTCGCGCGGCTCCTGCGCGCGGCCACCGGCGTCGAGGGTCTTGATGGGCAGACCGCTCGCGATCGAGTGCGCGACCGCGTTCCTGACGCAGACCCCGAGGACTTGCTGCTTTTCCATGACCTGCTGGGCATCGCCGAACCCGACGTTGAGCTGCCGAAGATCGACCCGGATGCGCGGCGGCGGCGGTTGACGGCGCTGGTCAATGCCGCGTCGCTGGCCCGCACCGAACCGGCGGTCTTTGTTATCGAGGACGCGCACTGGATAGATGAGGTCAGCGACTCGATGCTGGCCGGGTTCCTTACCGTGATCCCGCAGACGCCCTCGCTGGTGCTGGCCACGTACCGACCGGAGTACGAGGGGGCGTTGGCTCGGGTGCACGGTGCTCAAACCATCGCCCTTGCGCCGCTGAGTGATTCAGAAACCGCGGCACTGGTCTCGCAGCTGCTTGGCCCCGACATCTCGAATGGCACGCTAGGCCAGACGATCGCCGAGAGGGCCGCCGGTAATCCGTTCTTCGCCGAGGAGATGGTGCGGGATCTGGCCGAGCGTGGCGTGCTGCGCGGCCAGCCGGGCGCATACCTGTCGGCGGTTGAGGTGAGCGAGGTGAGCGTGCCTGCCACATTGCAGGCGACCGTCGCCGCGCGCATCGACCGGCTTGACCCGCGTGCCAAGCGCACCTTGAGCGCAGCTGCGGTCATTGGCTCGCGGTTCAGCCAGGGCCTGCTGGAAACGCTGGGCATTGATCCTGTCCTGGAGGACCTGGTGGCGGCCCAGCTAGTCGAGCAGGTGAGGTTCATCGGACAACCTGAGTATGTTTTTCACCATCCCCTGATCCGCACGGTGGCTTACGAAGCTCAGCTCAAATCGGACCGTGCCGAACTGCACCGGCGCGTCGCGGCCGCAGTCGAATCACGTGACCAGGCAGCCGGTGAGGAGAACACGGCGCTGATCGCGGAGCATCTGGAGGCCGCCGGTGACCTGCACACCGCCTACGGCTGGCACATGCGCGCGGCCACGTGGGCGACCAACCGCGACATCGCCGCGGCACGGCTGAGTTGGGAGCGCGCCCAAAAGATCGCCGACGCTTTGCCCGCCGAGGACCCGCACCGGGCGGCCATGCGTATTGCGCCTCGCACCATGTTGTGTGGGATCGCCTGGCGGGTGCATGTGAACAACGTCGGGGACCGCTTCGATGAATTGCGGAGGTTGTGCGGCGCCGCAGGGGACAAGGCGTCACTGGCCATCGCGATGGCAGGGCTGGTGGTGGATCACACGTTCCAGGACCGGGTGCGCGAGGCGTCGCGGCTGGCGTCCGAAGCCATCACCCTCATCGAGTCCATCGGCGATCCAACCTTGACGGTAGGGCTGTCCTTCACGCCGATCCGCGCCAAGCTGGCAAGTGGCGAGTGGTCTGAGATGCTTCGCTTGTCACAGAGGGTCATTGACCTGGCCGACGGTGACCCCTCCAAGGGCAACTTCCTTTTCGGGTCTCCCTTGGCGCTCGCCTTCGCGGAGCGGGCTATCGCCCGTTACGCCCTGGGTCGTCCCGGATGGCGAGACGACCTGCGGCGCGGCCTGGCCATGGCGCGCGGCGCCGACTCCCTGTCCTACGTCACGGTCGTCAGCTACGTGTACTCCGCGGGGATACCGGCTGGCGCGCTGCGGCCCGAGGATTCCGCGGTGCGCGAGATCGAGGATGCGCTGGCGATTGCCGAACGATCCGGCGACAACCTCCAGTTGGGTGTCGCCTGGTTGACCTTGGGCCTTGCGCTGGTGCACCGCCACACGGATGCAAAGCGTGATCGCGGACAGAAGCTGCTGGCTGAGGTCCGCGAAGTTTTCCTGCGCGGGGGACACTTCTTGTGCGATCTACCGATGCTTGACGTGTACGTGGCGCGTGAGACGGCTCGCCGTGGAGATCGCGACCAGGCGATACCGCTGATGCGCGCCGCCGTCGACCATCTCGTCCGTGACGGACAACTGCTGTCGTGGGGCGTTGCCGCGACGGGTGTTCTGGTGGAGACACTGCTCGATCACGGGGCCGAGGGTGACGTGGCC
>DATMRA010000020.1:0-3028 GCA_035566535.1 Candidatus Acidiferrales bacterium
CCGGGTCACCGCCTCGTGAGCCGGGTTGGGACGAGCGAGGTCGATCGGCGCCTCCAGCCGGTCACGCCACCGCTCGCGACGCACCTCAGGGTCGGCGAGGTAATTCTGGATCGTGTACCGGGCGGGATCCCGGGTTCGCCACACGCCCTGAGGACCGCGGAAGTCCGGGATGCCCGACTCGGTCGAGATACCCGCGCCGCTGAAAACGAGGATGCGGCGGGCGCCGCGAAGCCAGCGCAGCGCGGACTCGACGTCGGGCTCGGGCAGTACCACTCCTTTATTTGTTCATTGTTCCATCGCCACAGCGGGGAGCCACGACAACCACCTGTCGCTCCGACCCGCGAGAGTAACGGCTGATGAACGCCCCGCCGATGGCACCCTACCCACACGTGACATCCACTGCCCTCGACGCCGATCAGCTCGAAGCCGTCAACCACCTCGACGGCCCATGTCTCGTCCTGGCCGGACCCGGCAGCGGCAAGACGCGCGTCATCGTGGAGCGCGTACTGGCCCTGCTCGGCATGGGCGTCGCGCTAGAAGAGCAGCTCGTGTTGACCTACACGCGGAAGGCCGCAGACGAGATGCGTGCGAGGGCAGAGGCAGCACACGGACCCTTCGCGGCCGAGCCGCCGCTCACGAACTACCACTCATTCGCCTACGGCGTGGTGCGCGAGTGGGGCTGGTTGGTTGGAGTTGCGCCGGTCTTCCGCATTGCCGACGCGGCGGAGCGCTGGCTCCACGCCGAAGCGGTGCTCGCCGAACTTCGCCCGCGCACGCTCTGGAATCCGCTCCGTCCGCATGACCTGATGGACCCGCTGCTCGCAGTGATCGGGTACGCGAAGCAGGAGCTTGTGACTCCACAGGCGTATCGCGAGTGGGCCGAGCGTCGTCTCCAACACTGCACAGACCCCGTCGAACAGGCTGTGCTGCAGCGCCACGAGGAGGTGGCGAACGTGTACGCGGCGCTCGATGAGCGCTACCGCCGGCTCGGGGTGTTCGACCATGACGACTGCATCCTCTACGCGGAGCGGCTCATTCGCGAGCACCCCGCACCCCGGCATGCGGTTGCGGAGCGCATCCGCTACGTGATGGTCGACGAGTACCAGGACACCAACTTCGCCCAAGCCCGGCTTGTGGAGTCGCTGACCAAGGATCACCGCAACGTGCTGGTGGTGGCCGACGACGACCAGTCCATCTACAAGTTTCGCGGCGCCAGCCGGGCCAACCTCGATCGCTTCTCGCGCGAATACCCGGGGCACCGCACCATCGTGCTAACGCACAACTACCGAAGCACCAGCGAGATCGTGGCCGCCTCTCGTCACGTCATCGCAGCCGCAACTCCCGCGACACGCATCGCCAAACAACTCGTCGCCGAGCGCGGGAAAGGCGCGGCGGTTGAGATCTGGAGCGCCCCGGATGAGCGCGCCGAGGTTGCGGCGGTGGCCCGGGCCTGCCGAGAACTCATCGAAGGCGGTACTCGCCCCGCCGATATCGCGTGGCTGTTCCGGCGCCACGTCGACATGCAGCCAGCCATGCACGCGTTGCAACAGAGCGGCGTGCCGTACCAGGTTACCGGAGGCCGCGGCTACTTTCAGGAGCGCGAGATCAAGGATCTTTTTGCCCTCCTCGCTGCGGCGGCGGACCCGGGCGACACGCAGGCGCTCCTGCGCTGCATGCACATGCCTGCATGGCAGGTGTCCGGACGGTGCCGTGCTGCGCTCGCCACCGCTGCTCGCGAGCACGACCAGCCGCTCGCGTTGCTGCTCGCAGACGACGCAGAGGTGCCGATCGAGCAGCAGGAGCTCGAATCCGCGCGCAGCTGTCTTGCGGACATTCTCGAGCTCCATGAACTGGCCGAGCGCGAGGACGTGCGCGACGTGTTCTTCGCGGCAATTGAATCCAGCAGCTTCCTCGGCATCATCGAGGAGCGGCAGGGAGCCGCGCGCCTGCAGATGGCGGCGAACCTGAACAAGTTCGGCGACCTTCTCGAGACCTTCGCCGATTGGAGCGACGACCGTCGCGTGGCAACGGCGTTGAGGTATCTCACTGTGCTGCGCGATAGCCGCGACGCCGACGAGCTGGCGCCGATTGACGCCATAGAAGAAGGCATAGTTCTGCTCACGACGCACGGCGCAAAGGGACTGGAGTGGCCGGTTGTGTTCCTCGCACGCTGTGTCACCGATGAATGGTCCGGGCATCCGCGCTCCCCGTTCGACATCCAGCTTCCCGACGAGCTGGTGCCCGAGCCCCCGCCGGTGGGTGACGCCGCGGTCGACGAAGAGCGCCGCCTGTTCTACGTGGCCGCGACCCGCGCGCAGGACCGATTGGTGTTCACCTGGGCCAAACGATATCCGCGCGCTTTTCGCGAGCAGACCTGCACGCCATTTCTCTCGGCTGTGGCCGGCGATCACGGCGCCCGGTTGATCGACGTCGAGCCGGCCGGCGAGGTCGCGGTGCGCCCGCGACGCACGCCGGGCACTCCCCTGCCAGCGCATCCGTCGCTCGCCGTCTCTGATCTGCGCGTGTTCCGCGACTGCCCGCGACGCTTCGAGTACCGGAAGATCTGGCGCCTTCCAGTCCGGGACAGCGTGCAGAGCTGGTACGGAACGCTGATTCACGAGGTGTTGCACACGGCAGCCGTGCAGCGAGCGGCGGGCGTGCGAATCGACGCTGACGCAGTCGCGGGCCTGTGGGACCAGGGATGGAGCGCGTCGCGAGGACCGAAAGGGCTGCACCCGGAGTTGCGCGCCCTAGGCGAAGACCAGCTGCGCCGCTACGTCGAGTCGCCCGCATGGGTCGACGCAGACATCGACACGGTCGAAGAGCGCGTGGTGATGGAGATGAACGGCGCGGAGATCGTCGGCCGCTTCGACCGCCTCGACCGGAACAACGGTGCACCGCCCACGGTCGTTGATTACAAGACCAGCCGCCCCCGCGACGCGGAATCACTCAAGCGCGACATCCAGGTGCGTGCCTATGCCGTGGCGATGGCGCAGCGCGCGAAGAGCGAGGATGTCTCCGTAGAGCT
>DATMRA010000021.1:0-27442 GCA_035566535.1 Candidatus Acidiferrales bacterium
GGCTTGGCATGCAACCCCAACAATCTGCCGGTGATCACCGAGAGTGATGGCGAGCAGAGCGATGCCGATGACACGAGCTGCTTCCCGCCGTCTGGCGCGGGCACGTTGCCGCTGACACGATGTATCGGCATCAACGGTGGCTTCGACGGGCCTCCCTATCGACCTGATTGGCCGACCGGCGAGACGCCCAGCAGCAGCGTCCCGACACCAATCACGTTCAGCAGCCCGCTCACCGGAGGAAGCGACGCAGCCCACGACACGGTGCAGTACTCGGACGCGGCTTTCGAGACGGACCTACCCCGCGTGGAGGCTAACGACATTCCGGCCACGACGAACAACTGCCAGCGCTTTGCCGTGGACAACAACGGCGCGCCGATACCAGGCGCCGGCAACAACTGCTTCCTGTTTCCGCTCACGGACGAGTCATCGCCGGCAGCGCCGGTGTCCGCGAGCTTCTATCCGTGGTTCAACTCGTACACGACTGCGGCTGGATGCGTCTGGCAGGAAGGCGGCCTTCCCAGCAATGGCACGACGATCAACGACTTCGGCAAGAACAATCAGTACCTCGCGACTCCGAACAACGCATACGGCTACGGTGCGCTCTACCCAGTGACGTACCTCGACGGCAGCGGAACCACGCCCGCCGCCGGAACGACGAAGACGCAGGTACGACTGCAGGACTTCCACGGTGACCTTGGTGCCAACCCATGTCCGGCAACGATCACGCTCGGGGGCAATGTGCCCGTGGCGCCTGCGACCTGGCTGCTCCCGCTCACCGCAGCCCCCGTGGCCATGGCAGCCGCGGTTCTTCGCCGCCGCCGGGCCCGCCGGGCCTAACTTCTCGGATCGCTAAATCGGGCAGCCCGCCGCGTGCGGCGGGCTGCCGCGCGTGCCTTAGCATGGGCAACCCGATGACTCAGGCCAACCTCGAGGTCGTCTTCGATCACTTGTACGCACGCCGCCTGCGCGACCTCTCGCGCTTGGAGTCGCAACTGGATCCCAATGTTGTCCATCAAGGCGTGTTGCCGGAGCTGGTATGCAGCAACCGCGATGAGGTCCTTGCGAGTGTGCGCCGCAGCTTTGCCCGCGACGACTTCGGCGTCGATCGCCTGGAGATGATCGACGCGGGCGAGAAGGTCGTGGTCGGCCTCGGGGGCCCCCGCTTCCTCGAGGTCCCCGGGGCACCGCTGCAAGGCCAGCTCTACATGGTGTTCACGCTGCGTGATGGACGGATCGTGCGGATCCACGACTACCTGACGCGGGCCGAAGCGATGACCGCTGCGGGAGGCGTGCCCCAGGACTGGACCTAGCCGGGCACCCGGAGCCGACACGGCGCGCAAGTTCTTGGGGCCTGAAGCGTTTATGTAGTATTGCCCCGCTCCGCGACTGAGCGGGCCTGGAAGGGAGCGTGCGATGAAGATCAGGATGGGATCGATCACGCTGGGCGTGGCTGCTGTCTTGGCGATAACGCTCGCGGGCGGCCCGGCGACCCCCGCGCGAGCAGCCGGCACCGCCGGGTCGTCGCACCCCGCGACGCTGTTTCCTCAGACAGGCACCGTCGTGCCGAACAGTGTCAACGAACTCGATTGCAACGGCTTCAGCGGGGCCTACGGACCCGCGAAGCCCTCCATGAAGCCGCTCTGCGCCGACCCCATCCAGAACGTAAACGGCCACTTCTACAAGGCCAACGACAACGGGCATTACATCGGCCACGACGAGCCGAGCGTCAAGTTCATGTCGAGCGCTCCGGGCAGCGGCAACCACATGACGTACTACATGCAGTTGCCGGTTGACCCGGCAGCAGCCCCCACCGCCAATGGCTCGAAGAGCATCTACGCGATGCTCAGCCCGGCTCCGTGGTTTGGCATGTCGGTGTGTGACCCGAATTCGGATCCGGTTGGCCCCTGCACCCCGGACAGCGACCCTCCGACGAACAATCCAAACCACGCCGGCCAGGCGTTCATGGAGCTGCAGTTCTATCCGCCCGGGTTCCAGCCGTTCAACGACAACGTCAGCTGCGACCCCACCAAGTGGTGCTCCGCGCTGACCATCGATAGCGTCACCTGTCCCAGCAGCAGCGCGGGCGCGTGCGTCCCCAACGTGAACTGCTTCGAGCCGGTGAACTTCGCCTTTCTACAAACGAATGGCGTCCCAGCAGGACCGCCGAGCCCCCAGTTGGTCAACATCGAGAGCTTCACGCCCAATGCCAACACATTGAAGATGAGCCAGAACGACACGCTGCGCGTGACGCTGCAGGATCACATCGTCGCGGGTGATGACGCACATAGCGGACTCATGACGACGATCGATGACCTGACGACCGGGCAGACCGGTTACATGATCTCGAGCGCCGCCAACGGTTTCATGAACACGGACTCGAGTACATGCAACGGTGCGCCGTTCAGCTTCCATCCCACGTACGACACGGCTGCGCAGGCGAACATGCTGCCGTGGTCGGTGCTCGAGGGCGGCATCCTCGCCGAGCAGGAGATCGGTCACATGGAGACGTGCGACTCGCTCCAGTTTCCGGGTCCGACGACGATCCACTACTCCAACAACGAGGTCTTCAGCGATCTCAGCACTCAGCAGACCTGCGTCGGCGGCATACCCGAGGCCGGCACCGCCGGCTTAGGTGAGGGACCATGCACCACCGCATCGCTGCTGTCGAGTTGCGTCGACGCAACCACCGAAGGCGGGGCCGCGTGTCCGCAACAGGTGGGACAGGGGGTGAACAGCTGCGAAGGTTCGGATGCCACCTGCATCCCAGCTGGCTCGCGCACTGTCAGCGAGGTGCAGCCCGGGCCGCCACCGACACAGGTGAACGTCGTGTACAACAACCCGCTCAACGAGTGTCAGGCGAACCAGGCTCAGAACGGCGACCTCGACTTCGACGGCAACGCATACGTCCCTGACTGGCCTGACGGCACGGCCAACCACCCGACGTCGATACGCTATCTCGGCCCATTCGACTCTTCTGGTGCCGTCTATCCCAATGTGCAGCTCGAGACCGACCTCGCCGGGTCAGAGAACAACTGCAACCTCTCGAGCACTAACACGGCTGGCTGCGCCGTGCCGCCGTTTGGCTCCGGCAACAAGCAGACCTTCTATCCGTACTGGACGCTCACCAATACGCAAGGGCTCAACGGGTTGCAGATCGCGGGCCCGAACACGTGCGTCTGGAATTTCGGGAACACGATCTCGGGCGTGACCACCAACGACCTCGGCAAGGACGGTGAGTACGGCGCCGGGACCGCGACGTCGCGAGGCGATTTCATCAGCAATGTGGAAGCCAACCCGGAGTTCGCCGGGAACTGTCCACTGGCTCCGTTTTCGCTGCCTCCTCCTCCACCGGTGCTCCCGTTCGGGTCGACCTGTCCGGGTCCCCAGGTTCTGGATCAGATCAATGACGCACCCAACAATTTCGCCGGCGGCTCGGGACAGAACATGGACAACCTCGACATCGGCAGCGCAACGTTTGCCACGGAAAGCTCGGGTGGCGTCCCGACATTTCTCGACATCACGCTGACGATCAAGAACCTCACGCTGCCGCCCGATCCAACCTATGACCCCAACATCGACGGAGCGTACTGGTCGGTCCACTGGAGGTACGCGAGCCACGCGTATGAGGCGGAAGCCAACGGCACTGGAAGCCCGGCGTCGGTGGCGTTCACCGCTGGGCCGGACACGGGGAACGAAGCCAGCGCCGCAAGCAATACATCCATAGCAACCGGGTCGTCGTTCAACACAGGTCCTAACGGAACCATCATCTTCCACGTGCCCGTGGGCCTGGTGGGCAGCCCGCCGAGCGGAGCGCAACTCACGGACACGTTCGCGCAAACCCACGGAGCCGCGCTGCCGCCGGCACTGGCGGGTGGCGTGTACTTCACTGCTGCAGCGGACTCGGCGCCCGACGGCGGTGGGAACCCGGCCAACCCGGGCTTCGGCGCCGACTACTTCGTCGCCCAGACGTGCCAACCAAACCTCCCGGAGGCACCGCTTGTGCCGCTGCTCGCCGTCGTTGGCGGAGCGACCACCGCGGTCGTCGGGGTTCGTCGATACGGGACGCGGTTCCGAAAAGCGAGCTGACCACCGGAATGGAGGTCATCTAACCTCCGCGATCTGACAGCATGGCCGCCATGCGCCGTTTCGTCGGGACCGCCGTTGCGTGCGGCGCCGCCGCGGTCGGGTTCTCGTGGTTGAGAAGCGGCGCGCTGACGCTCGACGTGGGGATCGGCCGGAGCGTGCGCCCGCTGGGCCCGATCTCACGGCACATTCGAGCGCCGCGGGAGGTGGTGTTCGACGTCATTGCGCAGCCCTATCTCGGGAGGACCCCACGCGCGATGGAGTCGAAGCTGCGTGTGCTGGAGCGCGGCAGCGACATGGTGCTGGCCGAACACTTCACGCCGACCGGCTCCGGACGCGTGTCGACCACAGTCGAGACAGTGCGATTCGAGCGCCCGCATCGAGTGAGCTTCCGTCTCGTGCGCGGGCCCGTCCCCCACGTCACCGAGGCTTTCGACCTCGAGAGCGTCGACGATGGCACAGCGCTCCGGTACACAGGCGAAATGGGCACTGACTTCTGGGCACTTGGAAGCGCGTGGAGCAAGCGCGTCGCGCCGGTCTGGGAGGCGGCCGTACAGAGCTCGCTGGACTCCATCAGCGCCGAAGCGGAACGGCGCGTAGCAGCCGATCCGGTGCCCAAATAGCTCCCATTGACGTGTTAGGCTCCCTCACCGACGCGACCAACGGCGGGGTAAAGGAGAGAGGCAATGGGGAGGCTCGCAGCTATAGCTTTATTTGTTGTGGTCGTTCTGACGACCGGGGCATTCAAATTTGGACCGTCCGCGGCCGCAGCGCCAGAGCAGGAAACGCTCTGCGACGACAGCAGCGCACCGGTCAACGGGGACGTTTCAGGCAATCTCGAGGTGGAGGAGAACGCTGTCTGCCACATCCACGGGTGGACCATCTCCGGTGACGTGAAAGTGGAGAAAGGAGGCAAGCTGTTCACCCGGGACGGCACGCACATCACAGGCTCGGTCAAAGCTGATCACCCGCAGCAGGTGAACATCGAGGCACAAACCTCGATCGGCGGTTCATTCAACGTCGACGGCACGAACAAGGGTGCCTTTGGAGGGTTCATCTGCGGCAGCCAGGTCGGCGGGAACGTCTCGCTCGAGGGTCTGAAGAGCGGCAGCTGGGTCATCGGCGAAACGTCCGACCCGCAGCAGGAAAGCAATCAGTTCGACGGCTATGACTACTCGGGTGGCGGTTCGTTCGATCCGGATCTTTCCTGCGAGTTGCCCAACACCATCAGCGGCTCGGTGAAGATCACCAAGAGCGACGATGCCAACCGACTGGAGGTTGGTTTCAACCGCATCGGCGGCAACGTGACCATCAGCCACAACGACGTGGTCAACGAGACCATCGAGGTCGAGGGCAACAGCATCGGCGGTTCCCTCTCCTGTAAGGACAACGAGTGGGACATGGGCACGCCGCCAATCACCAACAACGGTCAGGGCAACGACGTTCAGTCCAACACCGTGTCAGGCACGGAAACGGGGCAGTGCGCGGGTCTGTAACCTAGCAGCGTCGAAGCAGCCCGGCGGCGGTCCGCCGGGCTGCTCTCCGTCTCGAACACCGCCACATTTGTGCCCGGGAGTCTTATAAGCGCGAGACGCGTTCGTTACCGATTCGCCTAAGGAGTGGTGCCAAGATCGATTGTTGTCGCCCTGAATCGAGGGGCTGACTCAATCAGAAGGAGCTGCTTCATGAACTCTCGCCGCAACCTCGCCGGCGGATTGCTCGCGGTCGGCGGCGTCGTGATGATGCTTGCGACGTTCCTGACGCGCGCGACAGTATCAGGCGGAACCATCTCGATCGATGTCAACGGCTATTCAGCGGGGAGCGTCGACGGCTTCGTCACCGACGCCTTCGCGGTGGCCTTCATCGTGCTCGGCATCCTCGTGGTGCGGACGCCGCCGCGTACCTGGGTCTCCGTCGTGTCGACGGTGTTCGCCGTGCTGGGCGCCGGCTGGGCACTGCTGGTCATGGGAACCACCAACAACTCCTCGATCAGTGCTGACGCAACCGCCGCCGGCGTGACAGTGACAGTGGGCTTCGGCGTGGTCGTGTTGATCATCGGAGCTTTCGCCGCACTCCTCGGGGCGGTCGCCAGCTTCTACGGACGCGTCAGCGCGCCGCCTGCCGGGGCATGGACCCGATCCGCCAGCGCGTCACCACCACCCCCCAGCGCCTGACTTCGCCGCCACCGGCGGCATAGCCTCAGCGCGACCCAATTGGTGGGCATGGGTGGGCTCCCGGCCGTTGCTGCAACGGCTCTGGCGGCCGTTCACCGCCCACCCACGCCCGTGTTGTTGGGGCGCCGTTAGCAGATCGTCCCGATGACCGTCCCGGTGCCGGCGTGACTGGGGTCAGCGGCGTAACCGGGGTCGGTTTTGACGACCACCACGTGCGCGATATTGCCAAGGTCGATCGGGCCGAACTTCAGCACCGAGCTCGAGACGATGACCGCCATGTAGGCGGGGACCGTCGCCGGCGGCGTCGCGTCGTTCGGTCGGTTTGTGAGATTCAGCCACCCGGTCCCGCAGCGCGGTACCGTGACCAGCGCCTCGAACCCTTTGAAATTGGCAGGGTGCGAGAAGCGGCTAAATGAGTTCTTGCTCGACCACTGAGCGCCCCAGAACTGTACGGGCGCGCCAGCAGAGGCGTTCTTGTCGCCGATGACGAAATCGCCGCGGCTGTTGTAGGCGTAAAGCAGATCCTGAATATTTGCAACGGCGGTCGCGCCGCCGTCATCCGTGATGGTGACTTGAATCGGCTTTGGTCCGAGCGCCGTGTACGTGTGTGAGCCCGTCACCGTGTATTTCCCACCGACGGGGCCGGAGATGACACCTGAGGAGGTGGACGTATCTCCCCAGTTCACCGATGCGGTGAAGTCGCTCGCGGTTGCGGCGGCGTTGCCGTCGGTGAATGTCGCCAAAGGCATGGTGGTGACCGCCAGGTTGGTGGACACGATGTTCGGACTGGCGGTTGCCGTCAGCGCGGCGTCAGCGATCGTCACCGGATCTGTCGCGGTGGCGACCGTGCTGCTGATGTCGTTTTCGATGATGGAGACGACGGCGTTGACGTTGCCCTCATCGGCATACGCATGCGTTCCGGTCACGGCAAAGGGCCCGCCGGTCGGACCGGTGACCATGCCCGGGGTTGCCGTCGTGCCGTCGCCCCAATTGATGCTCGCCGCGAATTGTCCTGCTGTGGCCGACGGGTCCAGTACGGAGACACTGGCGACAGTGCCCGAGAAGCCGCCCGGTTCGCTCAAAGAGATCGATGAACCGGACGCCGCGGTGCCTTCGAAGTCCGAAAGCGTGAGGTTCTTCACCTCGTGCATCGCCGAGACCGCGCCGGTGGAGCCCACGAAGCCGAGCTTGTATGTGGTCGGCGGCGCGCCCTGCGCCGCCAGGTTGTAGTTGCTGATCACCGTCGTCGGTGACGTCCCTGCGCCGAACTGCACCTGCGCCGTCAGAAGGCCGGCGGGCGTGATCGTCATTGTCACGTGGCGAAAGTTCGGTCCCGTCTGATCCGGTCGCGCGGTCGTGAACGGAAAGCTCAGGCTCTGGCTCAGCAGGCCCGAACCCGTCAGCCACGTGTATCCGCCTGCCGCAGATCCACGAACGCCGACCTGCTCATTGAACGGCTGAAAGGTCACGCCATCGCCGGCGTTGTGGCAATTGTCGAAGGCATTCGCAAAGTTGCCGTACTCGTCGAGGCCGATGCCCACGTAACCGGCGTTCACGCCAGGAGTCCCGCATCCATTGGCGTAGCCGAGTGAGCCGCCTGACTGCCCGACCGAGAACGGCATGGATCCGTCCCACAGGAAGAAGGACGAACCGTCGGCGCCGCCGCCGCCCCACGACGTGTAGTCGAACGAGAGGCGCACGCCGGATGCCGACGGGAATGCGGTGTCCAGGTATGCAGAGCCGACCTCCGCGTTGGGTCCGTCGTCGGTCAGCCGCAGCCAGCCGCTGCCTGCAGGATCGACGCCGCCGCTGGTGAGGATCGCGCTGCCGCCCAGAACCCATCCCGGCGCCGTCGCGTCGGCGAACGTCTGCGTGGCGACGACGTTGGCGTGCGCCGTGTGCTGGGGCACGAGTGCCAATCCGCCCAGCGCCACAGCCAGTGCCGACACAATTGCCTGCCGGGCTACGCGCTTTTTCGGGCGCGCCCTTCCACCCATCGATCCGAACCCTCTCGCCACCCCTCTCCCCCTGAAGACCGCAAGCCTTCCTATCTCTCCAAACGCCCCGCCCTCAATCAGCGAGATTGACGCGTTCGACGCCTCTAGGACAACCTGCTTTTGTAAAGACTTGTGGGGGCCTGTGAAGACGAGTGGGTTTCAGCCCTGATGCCGGAGAGGGCGTGGGCGAGTTGCGGAGGCCTCCAGCCGGGGCGCGCAAACACCATCTGCACGTCGCTGATGCGCCGCTCCGCGAAGCCGGCTTCGCAATACGCGAAGTAGTAGCGCCACATGCGCAGAAAGCGGTCCGTCAGGCCCATGGCCCGAGCCTCGTCCTGCCGCCCATCCAGAGCAGAGCGCCAGTGACGGAGCGTGGTCGCGTAATGGCGGCCGATGTCGTGCAGGTCGACCAGGCTGAGGTCGGTGACCCGCCTCGTGGTGTCGAGCATCGCGGCGATCGACGGCAGGCAGCCGCCCGGGAAGATGTAGCGCTTGATGAAGTCCTGCCAGCGCTTCGAGCGCTCGAACTCCCGATCGTCCACCACGATCGCCTGGATGGCGGCCAGCCCGTCGGGCCGGAGCAGCCGCTGGATCGTGGCGAAGAATTCGTCGTACAGGCGCCAATCGACTGCCTCGATCATCTCCACCGACACCAGGTGGGTATACGTGCCGCGGAGGTCGCGGTAGTGCTCGTGCAGCACCTCCACCCTCCCCTGCAACTCCTCACGACCGACCAGGTCCTGGGCGTATGCGAACTGCCGGTCTGAGATCGTCGTTGTGGTAACCCGGCAGCCGTACTCGCGCGCGGCGTGGACGGCGAATCCACCCCAGCCAGTGCCGATCTCGACGATGTGTGAGTCGGTCGTGATCCCGAGCTGGCGGCACAGACGCTCGAACTTGGCTGTCGATGCTTCCTCCAGCGACATGCCGGGCCGTTCGAAGAGCGCGCAGGAATAGGCCATCGTCGGATCGAGGAAAAGCTTGAAGAAGTCGTCGCCGAGGTCATAGTGCGCCTGGACGTTCCGCCGATCATCGTCCGGAGTGGGTGGCCGGAAACGGTCCAGAACATGTGCTGCGGCGCGCATCCGCACGAAGGGGTTGCGCAGAAAGCGGTTGATCCGATCGACATTGCGCGCCAGCACGCGGAGCACCGCAACCATGTCGTCGCTGTCCCATAAGCCGCCCATGTAAGCCTCGGCGAAACCAATCCCGCCACCGGCGAGCGCAGTACGCCACATCGCCGGGTGCAGGACGGTGAGCGTGGCCTCGACCTCACCCGGGTGCCCGAACTGCTCGCGACGCTGTCCTTCGACGACAGTCAACTGACCACCCGTGAGGCGGCCGAGGAGGCTACGCGCAATCGCTCGTGCGGCTAGATCGCCGGAGCGGTACCCAGGCATCATCGGTATGCCGCGCAGCATACCGAGGCGATCCCGCGTGCGGCGCGGTCAGGACGCTTCGGCGCTGAGGCTGAGAGGGAGAGGCGCCGCCACAACGCGGTCGCGGCCCTGCGCTTTGGCCCGATACATCGCGAGGTCTGCGGCTCGCACCACCTCGTCGAGCGACTCCCCGTGGGGTGGAAATACCGCGACGCCAATGGACGCCGTTACGCGCACCCCAGGCATCGGCGGTGGCATGTCAGCGACCGCCCGGCGAATGTCCTCGGCTACGAGGGCGGCACTGTCAGCGTCGCTGTCGTGCAGCAGGATAAGGAACTCTTCGCCACCAAAGCGCACCACGTCATCGCCGGTGCGCACGATCGAGCGCAGCACGCGCGCGACATTTCGCAGCGTGCGGTCACCCTCAGCGTGCCCACCACTGTCGTTGACCAACTTGAAATGATCCAAATCGAGGAGGAGTACGCCAATCTGCGTACCACTGCGCACAGCGCGCGCCGCCTCGTGCGGCGCCACCTCGTCCCACCACCGCGTGTTGTGCAGCCCGGTCAGCGCGTCGGTGCGCGCCCGGTCAACCACCTCGCGGTAGAGCTGCGCGTTATGCCACGCGGCCGCGGTGATGTGCGCGAAGAGAGCACAGTGCTCGAGATCCCGCTCGCTGAACTTGTTCGCGCCGACGCGCCACAGGTCGAGGACGCCGATGCGATGATCGCCGGCGATCAACGGAATCACCAGCATCGATTCATCGGCCTGGTCATCAGTGCCGGGGATCGTGCCGGCCGCCGGGTGCGTAACGGTGTTGCCGCAGTTGTACGGCACGCCGCGGGCGAAGGCCCAGCCGGTGACGCCACGGCTCATGGGGAACGGCGCATCGCGCAACCCGACGACATCAGCACCCGCAAGCACACGCGGGATCAGGGAATCGTTGTCCCAGTCGGCCTCGAAGATCGCCAGTCCCGTCATCGGCATCACGCGCGGTAGGAGGTCGGCGACGACGCTCACGATTCGCGCCGGATCGTGCTCTGCCTGAAGGAGCCGGGCGGCCTCACCGAGCGTTTTGGCGAACAGGTCGGCGCCCGGAGCGGCCACGTCGCTCTCGGGCAACGCAACCACCTGCGTCGACACCAGCGTCGCGGAGCCGAGCCGGTCGAGCTTGCGGGCCTCATGCCGGCGGAACCAGGAGGGGCTGACGAGCTTGTCGCCCGGAATCGCGAGCTCCGAATCGAGCACCAGCGGGGGGCTCAGATGCGCGCCACTTCCATACTGCAGCCCGATCATGATGACCGCGTTTGCGATCGTCAGGTCGTCGACGCCACGGGTCATCAGCCGGATATCGAGGCGGGCCGTGAACGAGATGAGCCCCGCGAGCTCTGCCCGAGCCACTGCGCTGTCGCGCAAGTCCGCGATCACGCCGGCATCAAGAATGAGGAAGTCCGGCTGGAGGGTAACAAGCTCGTGGTGCCACTCGGTTGCCCAGCCGACGGCCTCGATGGCGATCAGAAATCCGTCCGCCCGCAGCTGCGCCACTCTGCGTTCGACGAGGTCAGGATCCTTCCGGCACGCGGGTCCCGCGATGATCCAGGCTACCTCCGACGGGGTGGCGCCGCACTCGGCCGCCATTGCCGCTGGACTGAAGTCCTCGGCCTCGAGCAAACCCGTGAACGGCACCAGGAGCACCGCGGGTTGGCTGTAGTGGGTCGCCTCCAGCGCCGTGCGGGCTACCGCGACCGGGTTGGCCAGCGCTGGACGCGGCAGCGCCTCGTACGCGATCGTCGCCCGGTCGGGGACGTTGAAGACGGGCAGCAACGCGATCCCAACCCGCGATGTGCTCCCCAGCAACTCCCCCATCGCCGGTCCGGGCAGACCGGCTGTGGTGCCCATGGCGAAAGCATCAGTGCAAACGCATCCATCGCCAATGGTCCGTCTACTACAGTCTTGTAACAGTCAGGCGGCCGCTGATCTGATGTTGCCCTTGAGGCTCTGATAGGGCGCCTGCGAGATCGAAGAGCTCAATTCGTTTTGGGCCGGCGCACCAACCGTGCGAATGTCGGACCGGCTGGTGCGGCGACACGTCGAGCCTGCTCGGGAGGCAGCCGTCTCCGAGCCAGTTCGAGCCGCATGCTCTCCTCGCCCTTCCGCATCGCCCAGCGGTGATTCGCGCTGAATGCCGGACGAAGCAACCAGGTGAGCCGCCTGAGGAGGGGCTTCTCGGCTGCGATACGCCAGTCGTATGCCGCCTCGACGAAGGCGCCGTCCTGAGTGAACGTCCACACCCCCTCCCCCACGAAGTCACCGTCGGCGCGCAAAGCCAGTCCTGCGACGCCGTCGTTGCGTGTGGTGGTGAAGCGCCAGCGCAGCGTGTAGGGCAACCATCCCTTGGTCCAGAGGTCGACGACGCGGCCGACGCCGCTCTCGTCACCCTCCTGGATCACCTGGACGTCGAGGTAGACGGACGGCCACCAACGGGGTAGGTCCTCAGCATCCCGCAGCACGGCGGCGACCTCGGCCGGGGTCCCCTTGAGGCGCCAGGTGGTGACGAAGTGGTAGTCGTTGGACACGCGTTCCCATACACTGAACCAGAACGCGGGGCGGGCGTAACCAATGACGACGGAGAGGTGGAGGGGTGGACGACCCGCAGTCCCGCGCGGACGCCGCTGAGGCGGAAGCAGAGGCCCAGTTCGAGCGCCTGCAGCGGCTGATGGACCTGCTGGAGGAGCCGGCGCGCCGTGCTGACGCCATGTTCCGGCTGGAGACCTGGCTGCGTCTTCATCCTCCACGGGCGAGCGCGAGCGGTTAGACGCCGCCATCGTCGCGCGCCGCCTGCTGCAAGAATGGCTGCGGTGCGCTACCGAATCGTCGATGTGTTCACCGACAGGCCGCTGTCTGGCAATGCGCTGTGCGTCGTGCTCGACACCTGCCCCGGCGAGCTGATGCAGCCGATCGCCAGGGAAATGAACCTCAGCGAAACAACCTTCATCACAGCGCGCAGCGACCGCGCTTACTCGATGCGCATCTTCACGCCAGGCGTGGAACTGCCCTTCGCCGGGCACCCGACGCTGGGTTCGGCGTGGCTCATGGGTCCCGGCGAGTGGACGCAGACGACGGCCGGTGCGTCCGTGCTGGTCCGGGTCGACGCGGAGGGCGCTCAGATGATGCAGCCCGCTCCCGCAGCGGTAGAGGTAGACGGAGGCGGCGTGCGCGAGGCGTCAGGCGTGGACCGGGTGCTTCAGGTATGGCGAGCGGAAGCTGGTGGCACCGCGCACTTGATCGCGGCGGTTGATTCGCCGCTGGAGACGATCCGACCGCGCTCGGACCTCGTCCAGGACCTGCTCGACCGTCACGACACCACGACATTCGGACTGGTCGAGCGCATTGATGCGCAAACGCTCCACGTGCGCGTGCTCTTCCGTAGCGCAGGGATCGCTGAGGATCCTGGTACCGGATCGTTTGCCGGGCCCTGCGGTCTCGTGGCACGGGACCTGTGGGGCCTCGAGACCGACATCCTCATCCACCAGGGCGACGAAATCGGGCGGCCCTGCCGCATTCGGGTCCATGCCGATCCGGATGACCTCAGGGTCGGTGGCGATGTCGTGCTGGCCGCTGAAGGTGAGTTCGCGATTCCCAGCTCCGGACGCATGGGGGCGTAAGCCCGTAGCATCGCAGCAGGTGACACTCCTCAAGCGCCCCATCCATCTGATGCGCCGCTTCTGGGCAGAGGCGTTCGCGCTCGCCGGGCTGGTGGCGCTCGTCGTGGGCGTCAACCCGCTGGCGCTCGGGCACGTCTTCACGCACATCCACTGGCAGTTCGCGGTGCTAATGGTCCCGGTGGTGCTCGCGATCTACGTGTGTCGCGGCTCGGCGTGGTGGGTGGCCCTGCGCGGCATCGGCGAGCACATCCCGTTCGTGCATACACAGCTCATCGAAGTTGCCGGCCAGGTGATGATCTTCCTGCCCATGGGCGATCTGACCCGGGTGGCGATGGTCCGCTCCACCGACCACGAGCGGGGCGTCGGCGCGATCACCGCCACCGTCGCGTTGCAGGAGCTGACCTACATGTTGTTGATGAGCTTCGGCGCGCTGCCGCAGATCGTGCAGCGACCCAACGTCGCGCTGCTGATGCTTGCAATGATGCTCGGCTTCCTAACAGTATTCGGCGTCCTGCTGTGGAAGCCCGCGTATGAGCGAGCGATAAAGCTGGTCGAGCGCATCAAGGTGCTGCGTCGCTTCGACACGCAAATCCACCAGATACGGCCGGCGTTCGTGCAGCTCTGCCGTCCCCGGACTCTGATACCGGTGCTCGCATTGCAGGCACTCGCGGCATTGCTGTCGTTCCTCCTGTTCTACTTTTGCCTGCTGGCCATCGGGCTCAACGTCAGCTACATCACCGCGGTCTTCGTGCTCGGCGTGAGCTACACCTTCGCGGCAATTTCCTTCCTGCCACTGGGTATTGGCGCCTTCGAGGGTCTGCTCACCGTCATCCTGATCACCTATGGAATTCCAGCGGCCGCCGGGGCGGCGGCAGGGCTCCTGTACCGCGGTTACAACGACGTGCTCATGGCCCTGATCGGCGGTCCGGCGCTCGTCTACGTGCGACGCCAGCAGCGTTCTGGACGCTGGGCCACCGTGCGCAAAACGTCAGCAGCCTCGCCTGGTGAAAGCGCCGCTCAGGCCGTCTAGTTTCCGATGTGGTCTGCTGGGATAGTCCCCAGTCTGCCCGCCCTGTAGTCGGACATCGCTTGCGCAATCTCCTCGTGCGTGTTCATCACGAAAGGTCCGTACCACGCCACCGGCTCGCGGATCGGCTGGCCGCCCAGCAGCAGCACATCGAGGAATGGGGAACGGCTCTCCTGCGCCTCGTCGGCGCTGATGGAGATCACATCACCATCGCCGAACGTCGCGAGCTGGCCTCCGATGATGGGCCGGGCGTCAGGCCCGACCGTTCCGCGGCCTGACAGCACATACGCAAGCGCATTGAAGTCGCGCCGCCACGGCAGCACCAGGCGCGCGCCGGCACTCAGAGTCGCGTGGGCGAGGGCTATCGGTGTGTGTGTCACGCCCGGGCCTTGATACCCGCCCACCTCACCGGCGATGACTCGCAGCAGGGTTCCCCCGTCGTACGACGTGATCAGCTCGACGTTGGCGGCGCGGATGTCCTGGTACCGCGGCGCCTCCCACTTCTGCGCCGCGGGAAGATTCACCCATAGCTGAAAGCCATGGAACAGACCGCCGCTGGCAACCAGCGTGTCGGGCGGACGCTCGATGTGAAGAATGCCGCGACCTGCGGTCATCCATTGCGTGTCACCGTTGGTGATGAGCCCGCCTCCTCCATTGGAGTCCTGGTGCTGAAACGTCCCGTCGATCATGTACGTGACGGTTTCGAAGCCCCGGTGCGGGTGCCACGCCGTACCCTTCGGCTCGCCGGGCGCGTACTCCACCTCACCCATCTGGTCCATGTGCACGAAGGGATCGAGCAGGCTCGGGTCCGCGCCGGCAAACGCGCGCCGGACCGGGAATCCCTCGCCCTCGAGTCCGCGCGGCGCCGTGGTGATGCTCACCACCGGACGTGCCTGCGTCGCGGTTGGATCCGGCAGCGGGATGTGGGGCAGCTTGGTGATGTCGTCGACGGTGACTGCAGGCATTCGATGCGCCTCCTTAGAGCGCGAGCGCCTTCACCGGCGCCATGACGTTTTCCAAATCCCACGCTACTCCGGGGACGTCGATGTACAGCTCGATCTCGTTGCCGTCGGGATCGAGGATGTACAGGCTGTGGGTCACCGTGTGATCGCTCGCACCCACGACGGTCACGCCCGACTCCTGGATGTGCTTCACCGCGTCGCGCAACTCGTCGTCGCTGTCGCCGACCTTGAGCCCGAAGTGGTAGAGCCCGACGTGCCGCCCTTGCGGAAGCGGCTGGGCGTTCTCTCCCACCTCGATAAGCAGCAACTCGTGATGAGTGCGCCCGCTGCTGAACAGAGCGACCGGGAGGCGACCAAGCGGTCCCTCACTCGACGCCTTCAGCTGCTTCCAGCCGAGGACGTCTCGGTAGAAGGCTGCGGAGCGCTCGACATTGCGCACATAGAGGACGAGGTGTCCAAGCTCCTTGACTTCCATGCCTTTACAACTCCAATTCGGGTGGTCGGATTCGAGTGTACCCAGGGATTCTCCGGCTCAAGAGCCGGCCGGGGGCTCAACCGCAGGGTTTGTACGGCCTGGAGCGTTTGATCCTGCGGAAGGGGCGCTGAACAGACCTTTCAGGAAGGGAGAGCCTGCGATGCCGGGACGGGTCAATCGGAGGGTGGCAGCCTTCACGCTGCCTCTGGCCGCGCTGGCCGCCTTCGCCACGACGCCCCGTGCGGCCCACGCTGCGTCCGCGCCGTTCGCCGTCGGCATCCCCACGGTGGTCGACCCGGTCCGGGGCGTGGGCGAGCCAGACGTCGTCCTCGACAACTCCGGCAACGCGATCATCAGCGGGCCCGCCGGCAGCGGCGCGCAGACCAGCTTCTTCTGGCACACTCGCGACGGCGGCCTGACCTACCCGATGCTCGGTCCATCGAGCGGGCACTGGATCTGCCCCGCCAGCGGCGGCGGTGACTCCCTGGGCGTCATCGATCGCAAGACCAACGACCTCTACCTCACTGACCAGGAGGCGCTCGCTGATATCGGCTCCGCGAAGATCGCGGGCTCGGGCGGAGCCCTGACATCCGCGTGCGCAACAGCGCCGGGTGTCACCGCGGATCGTCCGTTCGAGGGGGTGCTCAACTCCACGACAGCGCCTCAGAACATGGCTGACAACGGCAAACCCATCCTCTACCTGTCGTGGTTGTGCTCAGGGTGCGGAGCAGCGGGCAACGGTCCGGGCGGCCTCGCGTTCGGCTGGAGTGATGACGGCATCAACTTCCATCCGGCCGACCCCGGCGTCGCCACCAACAACTTCCTGGCGAACACGTTCCAGGAGGGCGGCACGATCAACTCGTTCGCCTTCCATGGGCCTACTGTCACCGATCCGCTGACGGGCTACGTGTACACGCCAATTAGCTGTGGCGGCACGTCCAGCGCTGACAGCACCGGATGCCCGAACACCGCAACAGACAATGAGCTCGGTGTCGTGATCGGCGCGCCGCAAGCCACGCCATCGACAAATCCGAACGGCAACATCGGTCAGTTCTCGACACTGACGTACCAGCCCGCGGTCACCAACATGGTGCAGATGAACAGCCTCTTCCCGGTGCTCGGCATCGACTCAGTTGGCACGCTCTACGAGGCGTATATCGAAGGTGACGGATTCGCGACAGCGACCACCCCACTGCCGCCCGAGGCGTGGCACCTCTACTACACGTACTCGCTTGGCAGCGATGGCCCGTTGCATACGCATTGGTCCACGCCCGTCCAGGTCGACTCGGGTGCGCAGACGGCCACCAGTGACTTCGGCTGGATGTCCGTGGGTGATCCCGGCAAGCTCGGTTTCGTCTGGCTCGGCACGGACGTGCGCGAGCACCCAAGCCTCAAGGACACGTCGAACATCAAGCAGTGGCATCCGTTCATGGCGGTCACAACGAACGCGACTGCTGCAACACCAACGTTCCAGCAGACGCAGGTCGGCATCGGCCCCAACCACATCAATGACATGTGTTTGCAGGGCACTGTCGGATGCATCACCGGCGTCGGCAACCGCAACATGGCGGACTTCATCAGCACCGACATCGACCCGGTCACCGGCGCTTTGCAGGCCACGTGGGCGAACGACGCGAACCAGCTGGCAACCCAGCCGTCGACGATGATCCCGGGCCTGCCACTCACCGAGACCGCGCGCCAGGTATCGGGTCCAAGGCTGATCGGGAGTGGCACCGTCAGCGACACGAGGTTCAGCACCACACCGACGACCGGAATCAGCGACGCAACCGGAGACGCGACGTACAACAGCACCACCGTGTCGGCGTTCGGTCCGTTGCAGGGCGGCCCCAACGTGCCGCAACTCGACCTCACGCATTCCGGCGTGTCCGGTGACGGCAGCAACCTCATCATCGACGCGCAGGCCGCAGACCTCACGTCGCTGGCGAGCCCGGACACCGTGAACCAATCACACGTCTGGTGGCTGACGACGTGGCAGTTCAACCACAAGATCTATTTCGCCCGCGCCGAGTCCGACGGCGGCGGAGCGCTGAAGTGCTTCGCCGGTGCGCCGACCTCCTTCGACCGGCCCGGGCTGAACGCGCAGACGGTTGCGACGCTGGTTGATTACAGCGGCGGCACGAGCGTGCCCTGCAGCAAGACCGCAAACGACATCGCAATCACGATCGCGCCCAGCCTCGTCGGTTTCCCAGGTGGCGGCAGTGTCCTCGAGTCGGTCACCGGCTTCACCGCACTGGACAACGGAGCGCCGCTGGCAGTCGGCCCCGGGTCGGGCAACATGCCCACGATCGTGGATGCGACTCCGGCATACGACGCGCTCGTCACCAGTCTCGCGGCCAGCGCGCCGGAGGTGCCGGTCGTGCCCCTGGTCGTCGTGATCGGGGCCGGCGCAGCGGCACTCCTCCTCCGCCGGCGCCGCGCTTCCGTCGCCTAGCCTGCCAGCCCGCCGCTCCCGACCGCCCGGAGGCTGAGCCCGAACGTCACCAGCCAGCCCGCAAACACGATCAACGATTCGGTGCGCGGCGAACGCCCGCGACTGGCGAGCATGGCCACGGGCAGCGCCAGCAAGGTCAGCGGACCGAACAGAAAGTGCCAGGGCTCGGCCGGCCGGGTGCCGCCCAGCGCGAGGATGGAGCCCGCGATCGCCTGAAGAGCGATGGCCGCCGCGGCCACCCACCCGGCGGCGCGAAGCCACGTGCCGTGTTCAGCCTTGTAGGCGGCGTACCCCGACCAGATGGCGCCGCCCAATGCCGCCAGGACGATGACGACGGCGAGCTTCTGGTGGAGAGTCGCCATCGGGAGGGCGCCGCGCTAGCCACGCGCGACGAGCAGCTGCTCTAGTGGGAGCAGGACTTGGCGTCGCCCGAGCCGTCTGCGGTCTGGAAGCTGTGGCCGCAGCCGCAGGTCCGCACGGCGTTCGGGTTGTGGATCGTGAACCCACCGCCCATGAGCTCGTCGACGTAGTCGATCTCGGCTCCCTCGAGGTACTGCGCCGAGTACGAATCGATGTAGACCTTGAGGTGCTCGGTGGCGTCGATGACGTGGTCGTCCTCTTTGGGCGGGTTCTCGTCCAGACCCATGCCGTAGGAGAAACCGGAGCAGCCGCCGGACTGGATATACACGCGAAGACCGAGCTGTGGCGTTGGCGTCGCCTGCCCGGCGATCAGTCCGTTCAACTGGTCGATCGCGGAGTCTGAGACGGTGATCAGCTGAGAGGCGCTCTCCGGCGCGGTCATTGCCATATCGAGAATCATCATACGACACCCGCTTGAGTTGCCAACCCACCCGCGCTGAACTCGCGCTAACGGTCGACCCGCGTTAGACGCTAAACTGCACGTTTGGCGGGTTTGGGCGAGGCCCTAAGGGGATGGTTAGTGGGCAAGGGCAGTTTGGGCACGGGCCGACGGCGCCAACGCCGGAGTCACCAATAGCGGTGGCCGAGCCGGCGAAGGGAGGCGTCATGAACGGCAAAACAGGCGGGGACATCCGCGTGCTGGTCTGTGAAAACGACCCTGTCATGCGTTCGGCGATCAGCGACCTGATCCGGGCGGTGCCCGGCCTCGATCTCGTCGGTGCGGCCGCCGATGTCGACACCGCAATCCAACAAGCCTCGGTCACCGCGCCCGACGCGGTCGTGATCGACGTCCGGATGCCAGGCGGCGGCGGCTCGCGAGCGGCTCGTGTGATCCGCCGGACCCTGCCCGGGTCACGGCTCATCGCATACTCCGCGCACGCCGACCGGGATGCGGTGCTGGAGATGCTGCGCGCGGGCGCCAATGAATACCTGATCAAAGGGGTGGACGACGACGTGCTGGTCGAGGCGATCGGACGGACGGGACGGGGCCATATCGGCCTGCCTCCAATCCAACTCGAAGAGCTGCTCCTTGACATGGCCGACCTGCTGGCCACGGCGGAGGCGCGTCTCGAGGCGACCCAAGCCGAGCCGGTCGGGTGAGGTCAGATCCTGAGCGTGCCGGCTCCAGCTGAGAACCGCGAATCCCGCATCGGCCTCACCGAGCGACGCAGGCTGCCGTCGCGCCGCGATGAACAGCGCTCGCGCGATCTCGCGGAGCTGTCCGCGAGCCTCGCGGCGTCGATAGCGAATACCGACGAGGTTCTGGAACGGGTGGTGCACCTCGCCTCCTCGTTCCTTGGTGACGCGGCCGTGGTTCAGCTGCTGAACGACGACACCCAGACGATGCAGGTTGTCGCCGCATATGACCAAAACGACCGCGCGCTCGACATCGTCCGGGGCGCGCTGGAGTCGGCTCGTGCAGATGCAACCGACGTGGCCCCCCATCCGCTCGTGCGCTACGCCGCGCGGCCTTCGCTGCTCACAGGCGATGAGCTCCGCGAGGCGCTGGCAGCGCTGGAGCCGCAACACCGCGATTCACTCCACGAGATCGACCTGCAGTGCGTGCTCACCTGTCCGCTGAGGGCCCACGGTCGAGTCATCGGCACGCTGGGGCTGTGGCGCCGCGGTGGCGGCGGGGCCCACTCCACGCGCGACCAGAGCTTCGCCCAGGAGCTCGCCGACCGTGCTGCGCTCGCCATCGAGAGCGCCCGCCTGGTGGAGCGCCTTCGCGCCGAGGTGGAGGAGCGCAAACAGAACGAGGAGAGCCTGCGGGTCACCGCTGAGCTCCTCCAGCACGCTGACCAGCAGCGCAAAGCGCTCATGGAGAACCTCGTCTCGGCGCAGGAGGAGGAACGGCGCCGAATCGCGGTGGACGTTCACGATGACTCGATCCAGTCCATGGCAGCCATCGGGCTGCGGCTTCAGATCTTGCGCCGGCACGCGCCGAGCCGTGAGTTCGCGGAGAGGGTCGCCGAGATCGAGAACACTGTCACGGAGTCGATCGGACGGTTGCGGAGCCTTTTGTTCCGGCTCGAGTCCGTATCGCTCGAGAAAGTGGGCCTGGCACGGACGATCGACCGCTATGCGGCAGAGCTGTTCCCGGACGGGCATCCGCGGTTTGCCGTCCGCAGCGAGCTCCAGGCAGAACCCCCGCCACACGTGCAGGTCACGCTCTACCGGATCGCGCAGGAGGCGCTGGCCAACGTGCAAAAGCACGCACTTGCGGGTGAGGTTGCGCTACTGGTCAGCGAAGCCGAAGAGGGCATCTCACTCTCAGTCCGCGACGACGGCATCGGCTTCGACCGCGAGGACGTGATCCGACGTGCCCTCCCCGGGCACCTGGGCCTGCGATCCATGCAGGAGCGTGCTGAGCTCGCCGGCGGCTGGCTGACCGTCGACAGCGCTCCAGGGACGGGCACGCTGGTGCGAGCGTCGGTGCCGCGCTGAGCTCAGTCTGAGGTTCTGATAACCCCCAGCCGGCGCGCCGTCGCCACCGCCTCGAGCTTGGAGTGCGCGTGAAGCTTTTCGATGACGCTCTGGACGTGGTTGCGCACGGTGGCCAGGCGGATGCCGAGGTTGGCCGCGATGGCCTGGTTGGACAGCCCGTCCGCGAGCAGGCGCAGCACCTCCGCCTCGCGCGAGGTCAGGTCGGACCCAGGCCGCGAACGATCGGTCATGCGATCGAGCAGCCGGCTGAGCAGCGCCGGGGAGATGAACGCCTCGCCGTTGTGGGCCGCGCGCACGGCGAGGATCAGCTCCTCGATGGTGTGGTCCTTGGTCAGGTAGCCGGAGCATCCCGCCTGGATGGCCTCCCGGACGATGCTGTCGTCGACCGCCGCGGTCAGCATCACGATCTTGGCCCCGGCGTTCTCGGCGGTGATCTTGCGAGCCGCTTCCACGCCGTCGCCGTCGGGCAGCCGGTAGTCGAGCAGGACGACGTCGGGCTTCCCGGACCGCACCGCTTTCAACCCGGCGGCCGCGGTCTCGACCGCGGCTGTCACCGCAATATCGTCGGTCTCGTCAAGCGCAGCGCGAAGCGCCTGCGAGAACATGCGATGGTCCTCGATGATCAGCACCCGGATCAGGTGATCCGTCGGCTGGGTGTCGGCGACTGATGCATCTGCCCTAGGCCCGATGCCGCCGTTGCGTCTACTCATCGGAGTCTCCAAAAGCAGAGCATCACATCCGATGGACGCCGTCCACGTTGTCTGCTGCCTTGCCGCCGGCTTCCGAGCTCTGCTCCCACACGGCGCCCATCCTCGGCGCCACGGATAGTAGCGTGGACGTGCCTGCTCCTCACGACGACGAGCCCACAGCCGAGGTCAATGGCGCGCGTCCGCAACGCAAGCTGGGCGAGCTGCTGATCGCGGATGGCAGCGCGTCGTCGGGCCAGGTCAAGAAGGCGCTCAAGCGCCAACGTCTCACGCGGCGGCCCCTCGGCGAGATCCTGGTCACCCTCGGCGTCCCGAGCGAGCGGATCACCTCCATGCTGAGCAGCCAGACCGGCGTGGCGCCGATCAATCTGGACGCGGTGGTGGCCGAGCCGGAGGCTGTCGACAGCGTCAACGCGGCGTTTGCCCGGCAGCACGGGATCTTCCCGTACATGATCGACGAGGAGGGCCGCCTCCACGTGGCCACGACCAATCCGGGTGACGTCGATCTCGGCCACCGCCTGGTGGCAATCGTGCACAAGGCCGTCCGCCTCGAATTCGCCGATTCCGCGTCGATCCAGCGCGCGCTGGACCGGCACTACACGGTGCTCGGGATTGTGGGCGAGGCGGTGGAGAAGGCGATCCTGGAGGCCCGCATCTCCGAGCCGCAGGTCACCGAGCTCGCAGGTCTCAGCGCGGACGCCCCCGTGGTCCAGATCGTCGACCTTCTGCTCACACAGGGACTGCGCGACCGTGCATCCGACATCCATATCGAGCCGCAATCCGACCGTCTGCGCATTCGGTACCGCGTCGACGGTGGTCTGCGCGACGTGCAGTCGTTGCCCACCCAGCTGGGGGGGCCGCTTGCCTCGCGCCTGAAGATCATGGCCGACATGGACATCGTCGACCGGCACCGCGCCCAGGACGGTCAGACGACGATGATGATCGACGGACGCACGGTCGACATCCGCATCGCCACGATCGAGACGATCTGGGGCGAGAAGGTGGTGCTGCGGCTCCTCGACCGGTCGCGCTCGCTGATGCCGCTCTCCGATCTCGGCCTGCGCGAAGGCGAGCATCAGCTGCTGCAGCATCTCATCGGGTCGCCGTACGGGCTGTTCATCGTGAGCGGGCCCACCGGTTCGGGCAAGACAACAACTCTTTACGCGGCGCTCAATGAGCTCAACCGCTCGATACAGAACATCACCACGATCGAGGACCCGGTCGAGTATCAGTTCGACAACATCAACCAGGTCCAGATCAACCGCCTCGCCGGTATGACCTTTGCAAACGGATTGCGAGCAATCCTGCGCCAGGACCCGGACGTGATCCTCGTCGGCGAGGTGCGCGACGTTGAAACGGCGCAGATCGCCGTGCAGTCCGCGCTCACCGGCCATCTCGTGATGGCGTCGATGCACGCCGGCGATTCTGTTGGTGCACTCTTCCGTTTCCTCGACATGGGCCTCGAGGGCTACCTGATCGCTTCATCGATCATCGGCGTTGTCGCGCAACGTCTTGTGCGGCTCAACTGCACAGAGTGCGCGCGCGAAGTGCCGGTGCGTGCTGACGAGGTCGACTTCTACAGCGCGGTGCGCGGCCATGACCCGAAACGCAACCAGGTCGCCGGCGCTGGCTGCAGACGCTGCAGCAACACGGGATTCTATGAGCGCACCGGCGTGTTCGAGTGCGTCGGGATCACCGAAGAAATCCGGCAGATGATCGTGAGCCGGGCACCGCATGAGCAGATCCGAGAGCATGCGAAATCCCAGGGGATGCGCAGCTTGCAGGACGCAGTGTGCGACCTGGTCGATGCAGGCAAGACGACGATCACCGAAGCCATGCGTACGGTGTACGTGCTCTAACCGGAGCGCACATGGCAGAAGCGGTGCGTCCCGGTCAGGGGACAGGGAAGACGGCGCGTGAGGCTCTCAGGGAGTTCCTCACATATAGCCACTCGAAGATCAAGCCGCAGGACACGGTCCTCTTCTGCCGCCAGCTGGCGTCCTTCGTGCGGGTTGGTATTCCGGTGAACATCGCGATCGCGACGTTCGCTGAGCAGGCCTCGTCGCAGCGGCTGCGTCAAGCGTACATGGGCGTGTCTCGCGCGGTGGAAGGCGGCACGCGTCTCAGTGACGCACTGCAGGACCAGCCGGAAGTGTTCCCCTCAATCGTCGCCGATATGGTGCGATCCGCAGAGGTGACGGGAAACCTGGACAACGTGCTGCGCCAGGCCGCGCGTCACATCGAGCGTGAAGCCTCGGCGCGCGCGCGTGTGCGCGCTGCGATGATCTATCCCACCATCATCGCGGGGTTCGCAATTCTGCTGACCGTCGGCATCATCATCTTCGTGCTCCCGAAATTCCGCGAGCTTTATCAGCAGCTCGGGGTTGCAGTTCCGGGGATCCTGTCAGCACTCCTCGGGTTCTCTGCTTTCGTCGGTGACCATGCGCTCGAGCTGTTGCTGGCGCTGCTCTTGCTGTTCTTCTACGTCGGATTCGCCTGGCGAACCGAGCGCGGACGGTATCTGGTCGACCGCACGCTGCTCCGGATTCCTGTCATCGCGCCGCTGCTGCGTACTGCGATGACCGAGCGCTTCTGCCGCACTTTGGGCGACATGCTCTCGGCAGGCGTGCCGATCAGCCAGACGTACAACGTTGTCCTGGCAAACGTCCAGAACCGCTATTACCGCGAACAGCTGGCCGAAGTGGGACCGGCAATGGCCGCCGGACGCGGCCTGTACCGGCCGCTTCAGGCAACCGGCGCCTTCACCCCGGCGGTGATCCAGATGTTTCGCGTCGGCGAGGAGACGGGCCACCTCGACACGAACCTGGCGGAGGCCGCGGACATGCATGAGGAGGAGCTCGACTACCGCCTCAAACGCTTGACGGCGTTCTTGGAACCCGCCCTCATCGTCTTCGTCGGGGTGATTGTCGGATTTGTCGCGATAACGCTCATCACATCGATCTACTCGCTCGCCGGCGGAGCGAGCGCAGTCAGCAAATGACCACGCGCGCGGTTCGCCGCGCGCGCGAGAGCGAGCGCGGGGTGACGCTCATCGAGTTGCTCGTCACGATCGGGGTTCTGGCCGTCGGTTTTGTAGCGCTGCTGACCGCGTTCGCGCAGACCGAGCTCGCAGTCGGGACGACGAGCGACGACGCGCAATTGGCCACCCGGGCCGGACGGGTCGCTGCGTATATCCAGTCCGAAGCCTTCGCCTACGTTCAGTGCACAGGACCGACCGGCACCGCCCCGAGCGGAACGATCCCGTACGCATCGGCGCTTCGCAACGCCGGCGTGATCAACAAGTCCGGCGATCGAATCATGGCGGTCGCGCAAGCAACCGGCGGCGACCACACGATCGCGGGTCAATCGGTGCCGATCGTCCCCCACGACTGCTCGCTGGCCGGAACCGGTTCGCTGCCGGACTACGGCGTGCAGCAGATTAAGTTCCAGGTCGTGGCGCAGGACGGGCGTCCTTTGATTCGAACGGTGTACAAGCGATGGAACTGAACCGGCCGCGGCGCAGCCGGCGTCGTGGATCTGCCGGCCTTACGCTCATCGAGCTTCTGGTTGCGATCACCGTGCTCGCGATGATCGGCGGCGCCCTCGGCGGCGCGTTCGCCATCGGCATTCGCGCGCTCGGTCCTGGAGGCTCTCAGGAGCGGCTCGCCGGAAGTCACGACTTGCTCGCGTTCGAGCAGCAGATCGGCGCGGACGTTGCGCGCGCCGACTGCCTTGCCGCGCCTGGTCAGGTGTCGATCCCCACCGGCGGATGCAAGGCGTCGGTGCAGAACGGGCCGTCGACGTGTGGCGCGAAGTACGTGCTGTGCCTGGCCTGGTATCTGCCGGGCTCGTCGACGTGCCACACCGTGATCTATTCGCTGAAGCCTGACCGGACGGTGCTGCGCACCGATATCTCGGCTTCCGGTGGCGCACCCTCGGGACGCTCCGTGCAGGTGACCACAAATCCGGTGCTGGTGACCGCGGCCTGGACCCCGGTGACCACCACGAGCGCCACCTACAAGTGGACCAATCTGGTGAACGTGACGGTGACACAGCGCGGCGCCCCGGGCGCCCCGGTTCTCAACCCCGCAACCGCCACCTTCAAGCTCGTGCCGCTGTCGGTTGATCCCTTGAGTCCCATTCTCCCCGGGGGGTCGCAGACGTGTTGAGCCGGCGCGCGCGGACACGGGAGCGCGGCCAGACGCTGGTCATGTCGCTGGCATTCCTGGCCCTGTTCGGCTTGTTTGCCGCAGCGGTGTTGCGCTTTGCCAGCGTCACCGAGGCACAGCGTACGTCGACCGAGCGAGCGGCGGCTATCGATGGCGTGGCGCAGGGCGCGGCGCAGTTCGCCGTGGCTGACACCGGGCTCCAGGGCTGCGGGACTGTGAGCGGCGGGACTCTGATGTTCGCAACGGGAGATGTCCTCTCCTATAACCTTCCCAATCCGAGCAGTTGCGGTGTGTCCAGCGCGGGCGTGCCGCCGGGACACGATTGCGAACTCTGCTTGCTGGGCTTTGGGGCAAGCCCCGATGCCGACGACACCGTGCTGTCCACCGACAACGCGGTTGTGGTCAACGGCGAGATCGACGGCAACGGCAAGATCACCGGGTCGGGTGCTGTTAGCGCGGTCGGTCCCGCCGCGCGGATCGGGCTGCTGAACCCAGCGTGCGCGCAAGCATGCGTCCCCAGCCCTGTCACGCTCAGTGCTCCTTTTGCCGACCCACTCGGCACAGCATTGCCGACGCCGCCGGAGGACTGGAACACAACACGGCTGCCCGCGAACAGCGGCGACGCCACGACCCTTTCGCCCGGCGTCTACAAGGGCATCAACGCGGCCAACGGTACGGTCACGTTGAGCGCCGGCACGTATGTCGTTACGGGATCCATCAACGTGAGCGATATCGGAGTGCTGACCAGCAACGGCGAGGTCAAGATCTACCTCACCTGCCCGACGCTCGCCGGCTCCGGCCCCAATCAACACTGGGCTTGCAACTCCGGAGAAGCGGGTGGCACGTTCAACGTCAGCGGTAACGGGAGCTTCGCGCTCACCGCCCCCACGTCGGGGACCTATGCCGGTATCTCTCTGTTCTCCGATGCCAACCTATCTGATCCCAGCGACGGCAACGTGCTCTCTGTGGGGGGAAGCGGTGGGACGTTCTCCGGGACGATCCACATACCCCGGGGAACAGCAAACATCTCAGGCAACGGCCTGGGCAGCAGCGGGCTGAACGTCAAGGGCCGGATGGTTGTCGCCAAGCTGGAGATCGGCGACGGCGCCACCGATCTCCTAAATCTCACCGGGACGGTGACTCCCAGCTGCTCCTACTACACCGACGACCTCACCGGCACGCTCGCCAGTGGTGCCAGCATGCAGGCTCGGGTGCGCTTCGAGGCCAACTGCAATACGGGCGCTCCGGACTCGATCATCAACTTCGCCTACGGAAGCGATGTCGGTGGCCTGTAGTGCAAGTGCACCCCATCGATCGGTGCGTCTGTATCTGTGCGATGCCTTCCGGACTCCATAGCCTGTGGACCGACGCAATACGGAATCCGGGAGCACCCGACAATGGATGACCTGTACAACCGCGTAGCGCGGCGGCACCGCAGCGGAGAGGGAGGGTTCACCCTCATCGAGCTGCTGGTCGTCATCGCC
>DATMRA010000022.1:0-6666 GCA_035566535.1 Candidatus Acidiferrales bacterium
CATCGCCGACACCGCCGAGGCCGGCCCGCTCTTCGATTCGGTGCCTGACGCAGCGGGATGCTTCTTCATCCCGGCGCTCAGCGGCCTCGGCGCCCCCTGGTGGGATCCGCAGGCCCGCGGCGCCTTTCTGGGGCTCACGGCAGCCGTCACCCGGGCTCATCTGGTCCGTGCAGTGGTGGAGGCGATGGCCTACCGGACGCGGGACGTCGTGGAGGCGATGGAGGCGGCGTCCGGGCTCCGGATCGCGGAGCTGCGCGTGGACGGTGGGGCGAGCGTGATGGATGGCCTCTGCCAGTTCCAGGCGGACCTCCTCGGTATTCCCGTGGCCCGCGCCGCCACGCCCGATGCGACGGCGCTCGGCGCCGGATTCCTCGCCGCCGTCGGCGAGGGGCTCGTGGATGGACCCGCGGCGGTCGCCGCCGCTTGGAAACCGGGAAAGCGGTTTGAATCCAACCGCCCGGGGATCAGGCCGACAGAGAATTACGACGCATGGCTCGACGCCCTGGCTCGCGTGCGCACCGGATCGGGTTCCGTTTGATCCTGGGGCGCCCGGCTCCGGCGGGCAAAAGAAAAGACCGGAGGGCGAACCCTCCGGCCTTTCAGGAAGGGAATGAGTTTCAAAGTGATCGCAGGCAATTACCCGCGAGATTCGACTGTAGCGACGGGGCATGGGGAAAGCAGTAAAGGATGCATGAATTCTTGTAAATAGATGTTAAGCACCCCTTTACAGCCCCCTCCCGGCAACCAGGCGGCCCCTTCGGACGGCGAGCGCCCGTTGATTCGTGCCGGGCTGCGCGGCTTTCTGGACCTTGATCGGTTCGACGTGATTGCAGTCGTGGCGCTGGTGCTGATTGCTTTCGGCCTCCGGTTCGCCAGCCCCATTTCCCCCGACTTTCTCAGCGGCACCGGCGGTGTCAGCGCGCTCGGTGTGGGCTATCCGTTCAACTCAGACCCGAACGCGTGCCAGACGGTCCCGGTCGGGCCGGGCGGGAGTGACGTCAAGAAGTGCGGCTACGTGTTCGACGAGGTGTATTTCCCAGTCGACGCAGCCAAGGACCTGCACCAGCCCGCCATCTCGTACTTCGACCCCGAGCCGCCGCTCGCCAAACTGCTGATGGCGCCGCCGATCGCGTGGTGGGGCTTCAACACGTGGACGTGGCGTATCAGCACGACCGTTTTCGGCAGTCTGCTCGTCGGACTGATCTACCTGATCGCGCGGCGGCTGCGGCGCGACCGCTTCTTTGCTCTGTGCGCCGGCTTGTTCGTATGCCTCGACGGGCTTGCGTTCGTGGAGTCGCGCACCGGAGTCATCGACGCCATCGCCATCTTCTTCGTTGCGCTCTTCTACTACGTGTTCCTGCTGCATTGGCAATCACGAACCAGAACCCAATGGCGAACGTCGCTGTACGCCCTCGCGGCTGTGGCCGGGCTGGCGTTCGGTGCAAAGCTCACCGCACTGGCGCCGCTTGTGGTGGCGGCGGCGCTGATCCTTGCGCGCGGATTGGCTCCGTACCTGGCGGCGGGAATCCCCTGGCTGCGGCGCATCGCCGGGCGCAGACGCATCGAGACCGTCCTATGGCGCAATGCGGCGGGCTCCTTCGCGCTGGTGCACTACCTGGTCGCGGGCGTGATCGCGGCCAGCATTTTTTTCGCGTGCTACTCCCGATACCTCACGATCGAGCACAAGGACGTGTACTTCTTCACGTCGTGCTCGCAGGGTGTCTCGGGCCTCACCGGAAGCCCCAAGACACTTCCCGTCCCCGTGTTCCATTTCGGCGGCACCACGCTGCCCAATCCGGCCCAAGCAATCAGCAATGTGATCCAGATCAACGACGCATCGCTGCAGTACCACGCGCAGGAGTGCCACAGCCACCCGTACTCGTCGCACTGGTATACGTGGCCGATCATGGAGCACCCGGTGCTCTTCTACTACGACGCTCCGTCGGGAAAGCCCGTCTCATCCATCACCGACATGGGCAATCCTGCCATCTGGTGGCTGGCGCTGCCGGCGCTTCTGTTCTGCGTCTGGCGGATGACACGCGGGCCCACCTGGTGGCGCACCGCGGTCGGGGTGCTCGGCGTGGTGTCAATCGTCGCGATGATCCTGCTGTTCTGGGCTGCCCAGCGTTATCACGATCCGAACAACGTCAACACCTCCTACACAGCGTCGCAATTCCTGTCGATGTTCCATCGTGTCCCCACGCCGTCTGACGAGATCGCTCGCGTGTCGCCCGGGGCCGGTTTCATCGTCGCCTTCATCGGCATGGTGCTGTTCGCCGCCGCAGGCACGATCAGTGCGGTCGTATCGCGCAACTTCGTCCCCGCCTTCATCGTGCTGGGGTACATCACCGCGTGGTTGATGTGGGTGCCGGGCAATGAGCGCCGTGTGTTGTTCTTCTACCACGGGTTCGGCATGCTGCTGTTCGCCGTACTCGCCCTTGCCTACGCGCTCACCGCCATCCGCTCGGTGGTGGTCCCGATCGGACGCTTACGCTTATCGCTCGCGCCCATCGCGTACGGCGGGGTGGCGGTGGTCGTGGCTGCCTTCGTCTTCTTCTATCCGATCTGGACGGCCGCGCCGCTCAGCCTGGCCGACCATCTGATGCGCACCTGGATCGACACTCTGTGACACCTGTGCTCGTTGCGCTTGACGCGGCGCTGACGCTGCTGGCGGGTGCAAGCCTGGTGGGGCTGCTTGCCATTCGCCTTGGATTTCTTGAACGCGCGCTCATCGCGCTCGTGTCCGGCGTGATCACCGGAAGCGCAGCGACCTACGGACTGGCGCTGCTCGCCGGCCTCAACGACGCAACCGTGCTCGCGGGTCCGGCACTGGTCACCGTGCTCGCACTCGCGGCGGCGCGGTTCGCCGCGAACCCCTGGAACACCTGGAAGGAGGCTTGGGCGAAGGCGCGTGCGGAGTGGGCGAAGCGCCCACCCTATCTGCTGCTCGCTTTCACCGCGCTGGTCATCGCGTTCTTCACCGCGCTCTTCATACACACGATCTTCGCGAACGATGGGGCGCTGTTGGCCGGGTATCCCAATGTGTGGGCGGACTGGTCGCAACACCTCACGACGGAATCGAGCTTCGCCGTGGCCGCCAACCTGCCGCCCCAGAACCCGCTCTTCAGCGGGACGTCATTGCTGTACCCGTTCCTCCCCGACTTCCATTCTGCTTCGCTCGTGGTGCTGGGCATGTCGCAGGGCGCGGCGCTGGCGGTTCCGGGAGCGATTCTGGCGGTTGCCATCGCGCTGCTCATCGTGTGTCTCGCACAGCGTTTCGGCATCGGAGTGGGCGCGGGCATCGTCGCCGCGGCGATCTGCTTCCTGGGGGGCGGGCTCGGGTTTGTTGGTGTCTTCGCTGACGCGTGCGCAGCGCACGGCTTCAGCACCACCCAGTGCACGTTCCAGCACGTTGTCACGAGTCCGGGTGACGGAGTGCACGTGGTGCTCGGCACACTCCACGACGTCCCCGGCATCATCGCCGCGCAGCCGCGTCCCTACGATGGCGACCTGGTTGCAGCGTCGCAGCAACCGCTGCCCAACATCCAGTGGTACACGCCGCTGTTCGCCTGGTGGCTGCCGCAGCGTGCCCTGCTCTACGGATTCGCGGCGGCGGTCTCAGCGCTCATCGTGGTGCGCGCGGCGCTCAGTGAAAAGCAGCGGAGCTGGCCCGCGTTCGCCGTCGCCGGCCTCCTCGTGGGATTGCTGCCATTGGTGCATGTGCAGACGCTGATCGTTCTCGTGATCCTGCTCGGCGTGCTGGTCATCGTCCACCGGCGTCGCGAGTGGCTGGCGTTGCTCGCGGTTGCGCTGCTGATCGGGCTCCCGCGTGTCGTGCAGCTGGTGGCCGCCCCGCACGGGTCAATAGCCGGCGGCAATGCGTACCCGTGGTTCGAGCCGGGCTGGATGGTCAACTCGGGCATGGGGGCCACAGCTGTGTCGGGCGCTGCCGACGCGTTAGGCCAGGCGCTGGGGCAGGTCGTGTCGCCACGATGGTGGGGCTTCTGGTTCGTCAACCTGGGCGTCGCGGTGCCACTCTGCGCGGTCACGCTCATCGCGCTCGCGGCGCGACGCGGTCCACCACGGATCGCCGTGGTTGCTCGGCGAATAACGGCCTTCCTGCCCAGGCCTCTGCTCGAGCTCTTTCTCGGCGCGATGCTGGTGTTCGCCGCCTGCAATCTCATCGTGTTCCAGAGCTGGGAATGGGACAACACCAAGTTGTTCCTGTACTGGTATCTCGGGGTAGCGCTCGTGGTCGGTGCGCTCGCGACATACGCGTGGCGCCGCTGGTACGTGCGTGCCGCGCTTGCGCTTGTCCCCGCGACCATGCTCATCACCGGCGTTGTCGTGATCCTCAACCTCCTTCCCTGGACACCGGCCGCCCACTCGCTGACCGGCCCATACCAGATCGTCTCGGTGGACGAGCGGGCGCTCGCAGCGCGGCTGGCGGCAGTGACGCCTGACGGCGCGGTGTTTCTCACGTCCGGCCGGCCGAACGACCCGGTGCTGACCGTCGCGGGGCGCACCGCAGTGATGGGTTACTACGGTTGGGTCTGGAGCTACGGCATCGACGTCGGCACTCGACCCGCCGACGAGCACACCATGTACGCCGGGTGCTCCACGTCCGTATGTGCGGTGCTGGGACTGCTGCACCAGTATCGTGTGGACTACGTGGAGGTGGACGACCGTGTCAACGACCCCGGTGCGATCACGACCGACGTCAACACCGCGTGGTGGTCGCAGCAGGGCTTCCCGGTCGTGGCGCGGAGTCAACACATCGTCATCTACGACGTGCGGCACGCGGCGTAAGCGGCGCGACTGCCGTTGCTGGCGTACTGTGCCTACATGGCTCGGATGATCGTCGACGCCCACGTACACATACTCCCCGCCCGGGTGCGCGAGCAGCGCTCGCTGATCGCCGGTGCAGACCCGTGGTTTGCGGCATGCCACGATGGCGACAAGCTCATCGCCACAGCGGACGAGCTCATCGCTGCGATGGACGCCGATGGTGTCGACCGAGCCGTCTGTTTCGCGTGGCCGTTCGCCAGCCCAGAACTCTGCCGCGAAGCCAACGAGCACCTGGCGGAGATGCAGCGCGACTTCCCTGACCGGATCATCGCCTTCGCCACGGTGAACCCGGCTTCACCCGATGCACCGGCAGAGCTGGCGCGATGCGCGCGGATGGGTTTGCGAGGAGTGGGGGAGTTGAACTGCGATGGCCAGGGTTTCAGCCTGGACGATCCAGCAATCGACGCCGCCGTCGCGACGAGCGTGGAGCTCGGCCTTCCGTGGACGCTGCACTGCAGTGAACCGCTGGGGCACGAGTACCCCGGCAAGGGAACCACCACACCCGAGAAGGTCGTGCGGTTCGCCGCGCGTCATCCCGACCTCCAGCTGGTGTGCGCTCATCTCGGTGGCGGGCTGCCGTTCTTCGCACACATGCCGGAGATCGCGCAACTGTGCCGCCGGCTCTGGTTCGATACTGCTGCCGGCCCCTTTCTCTACGCCCCATCGGCGTATCGCGACGTCGTCGACCTCTGTGGCGCCGAGCGACTGCTGTTCGGCAGCGACTTTCCCCTCCTGCGGACGCCGCGCTACCAGGCCGCGCTGGCGGCGGCGGCCCTGACGGAGGAGGAGACGAGCACGGTGATGGGGGGCGCTGCGGCGACGCTGTTGCGCATATAGGCAGGACTCGTTACACCTCTGTGTCGGTCCAGTCGGAGGCTCCGTGCGGCTTTAGGGCACACACTGCCGGACGGGCGGAGAAACCGGCGCCCGCCAGCCGGTCCTCTGCCCCTTTTTTGTGACTGGGACGGGGCGTCGGGCCCCGTCCGCGGTCGCGATGACGGCCCCGAGAGGTCGCGGGGGCGCAGGCCCGTTCCTGCGGCCCGGCGCGTCTCTCTCGCAAACTGTTGGCTCATGTTCACGCCGCGCACCCTTGAAGTGGTCATGGTGTCCTTCGAGGGGCCGGACCAATACAGCCAGGCGGGCGGTCTCGGGGTGCGGGCGCGTGAGCTATGCAGGGCCATGGCGAAGCGAGGATTCAAAACCACGCTCGCGTTCGTCGGCGACCCCAACAAGCCGATGACCGAGGACGACGCCGGTGTTCATCTCGTGCGCTGGTGCCAGGAGTTGAGCCGCCGCCACCTTGCCGGCGTGTACGAGGGAGAGTGGGCCAAGCGAGCCGAGCTCTCGCGGACCCTGCCGCCATATCTCATCGACACCGTGTTTCGCCCGGCGGCCGAGGCCGGGCGCCTGGTGGCTGTCCTCTGCGAGGAATGGCACACGGCGGAGTTCTGTCGTGTGCTCAGCGACCATCTGTACGAGGAGGGCCTTCGCGACAAGGCGGTGCTGCTGTGGAACGCCAACAACGATTTCGGTTTCAACACCATCGATTGGGTTCCGCTCAACTTCGTGGCGTCGGTCACGACTGTTAGCAAATACATGAAGCACCTCATGTGGCAGTACAACGTGAACCCTGTTGTGATCCCCAACGGCATACCCGAGTCGGCCCTCGCGCCACTCGACAACGGTGCGGTGCGTGCCATTCGCGCCGCTGCGCAAACGCCGTGCAGCGCTTTCAAGATCGGGCGTTTCAGCCCCGACAAGCGCTGGCACCAGGCGGTGGCCGCCATCGCCGAGCTGCGCTCTGAGGGCATGCCGGCC
>DATMRA010000023.1:0-29607 GCA_035566535.1 Candidatus Acidiferrales bacterium
CATCGCCGGGCTCCTCTGACTTCTCCTCACGCGGCGAGTTGCGCGCGAGCTCTGACGGCGTCTGGAGCGGGTCGCCGTTGCGCCAAGCGGTAGAGGGCCAGCACGACGGTTGCCACAAGCACGGCATTGCGCAGCGCGACGAGGAGCAGGCCTTTCGTTGAGACGCTGAGCAGAACCGGATATGTCAGGTACTCGGTTTCCGCGAGGGTCAGCACGGCCACAAGCGCGATTGCAACCGTCAGCGAGCGGTGTCCGGTGACCCAGCAGATGGCAGCGGCGGGGAACAGCCAGACGACGAACTGCGGCGACAGCAGGGTGGCGCACGCGAGGAATGCGCCCACGCTTGCGATCCACGCAGGGCCGACGTCATCCCGCGTTGCGCGGTACAGCACCCACAGCGTGATGACCGCGGCGACGCTGAACAGGATGACCGGGACTGCGGCCGGCACGGTTCCGAAGCGGTTGGCGCCCGCAACACTGAACGGTACCTCACGCGTAACGAGGTGGATGAACGAGCCGGGCACGCTCTCGACCTGCCAGCCGGTGGCGCCGCGAAAGGTCAGCACCTGCTGGATCGCGGCGGACCCACCGACGAGCAGCCAGCCGGCGACGCCGGCGGCGGTGCACGCAGCCAGCGTGACGCCGTAGCGCAGCCGTTCTCGATCCCGGAGCACCATCAGCAGGACGAGCGCAACCGGGAGCGGCCAGAGTTTCACGCCGCAGCCGATCGCGATGAGAATCGCGCCGAGTACTGGCCTGCGCCGCAAGGCGGCGGCCACGGCTGCCACCGTCAAAGCGGTGGAAACGAGATCCAGGCGTGTGATCAGGAGCGCAATGAGCACGCTGTCGATCACCAGGAATGCCAGTGCCGCACGCAGTCCCCACGTGCGCCACAGCACCGCGCCGATGGCGATCTCAGAGGCGAGCGAGAGCACCAGGATGCCGTCTCCGAACCGATTCCGGCTGTGCAGCACGGCCGCGACGGCCTTCAGCAGGAGGACGGTCAGCGGGGGGTATTCCACCGGATAGTCGCGGTACGGGACCCCCGCGGTATGCGCGATGGCATAGAAGCGGTTGATGTCGTACTGGTTCCCTTCGACACGTACCCCATGGACCAGGGCAAGAACGCGCACCGCCGCGATCCCCAGCAGGAGCGCCGCAACCACCCACCCCTGCGCCGTGAGACGCCGAATCAAGAGCACCCGGACGCTATAGCACGCGGACGCGGGCGCTGTGCCTGCCGGATACCTCCGCGATCGGTTCGGCGCCCAGGTGCACGACGGAAAAGTGATCAGCTCCGGCGCGGCGCACCGCGTCGATAGCAGACGGATCGCTGGTGGTAACCACCACCTGGTTTGTTTCAGACAGACGATGCAGAAACTCGAGCATCAGCTCCCGGCGCGCTGGGTCAGCGGTGAGCATCGGCTCGTCCAGCAGCAGCGGCAGCGGCTCCCCGGAGCCGCTGAGGACCTCGCACAACGCCACTCGCAGCAGCAGGGACACCTGGTCTCTGGTGCCATGCGAGAGGAGCTCGAGGGGAACCATGTCGGGCCGCTCGCGGCCGAGCAGCGAGACCGTGAAGTGTTCCGTGTCGATGTTCACCGTCTCGTAGCGCGCCTCTGTGAGTGTGCTCAGGCGACCGGCGACGCGCTCCGCCAGCTGCGGCGCGAGGTCACGGTGTGTTACTCGAGACGCCTGCTCGATGAGCTCGAGCGCACGGTTGAGCGCCGTCAGCTGGTGCATAGCGCGGTCTCGTGCTGCCGAGTACGCGTCGCGCTCGTTCTCCAGGTCGGCGACGTCAGGTGCCGACTCGAGGAGGCCGGCGAGCCGAGCTCCGAGCTCGCGTGCCTGGGTCGACTGCGCGATCGCCGCTTGTCCCGCGTGCCGAGCCGCATCCTCGAGCCGCTGCAGGGTCACCTCATCCGGCGGCGCCAGGCCCTCTGCGATGTCTGTTGCCCCGCCGCGGGCGCGAAGGTCGCCCGCCAGCTGCGCGTGTGCCTTCTCCAGCAGCTCCGCGTCACCCAGCATCCCGGCGCGCTGGCGCGCCGAGCCGAGCGCGCGGATGGCAGCGTCATGCCGGCGCCGCTCAGCGCATGCCTCACGCACCGCGGCGACCGCCTCGGTGGCCGTGGTGCGGGGGCGCAGCCCGGCCGACGCGAGCATCTGCGCCAGCCGATTCTGGAGCTGTTCGGCCACCTTCGCGCTTCGCTGCGCCTCCGACTCGAGGCGACCCTGGTCGGCCTCCTCGGCGGCGAGGCGGCGATCCTCGTTCTCCAGTTCCGCGCGCCGGCGGCGGGCTGTCGCTGCCCGTTCGAACGCCGCCAGCGTCTCGCGGGCCTCATCGAGCAGCCCGATGGTGGTCGCGCCGGCGCGGCTTTCGGGGGCCTCCAGGCCGGCCGCACCGGTGAGCGCGCGACACCGCGCGAGCAGCTCCGCTGCAGTCGCATGGGTGGCATCCGCGTCCGCTCGACGGCGGGCACTTTCGGTTTGCTCGCGCAGGAGGGCAGCGTGCAGCGCTTGCAACGACGGAACGCGCGCAGCGGCGACTTCCACATCCGCGGCGTCGACGCCGGCGGCCTTCTCGAGCTCGGCAAGCCTCGTCCGGGCTTGGGCAGCGTGGCGTCTGGATCTTTGGAAGCCGGCGATGCAACCGCCACCGGCGGCCAGGCCGGCGGCGACGACCGCAACCACAACAGCCCACACATGGTGCCCGGCGAGCTCTACCGCCGCTACGCCTGCGGCCGCGACACAGCCGAACGCCGCAGCCAGCCATGCGACCGGGCTATGCCGGTTGCGAGCCTGCGCGAGCAGCGCTGCGAGCGCCTCGGCGGATCCGACAGGCAGCGCGCCCATACCGGTGGCAGCAATTTCGTGTCGCAGGGCCGCGGCCTTGGCGTCGGTGGTCGCCCCGGCGTCGATTCGCTCGGCTGCGGCAGCGACGGCGGTCAGCTCTCCGTGCAGCCGTTGCGCCTGCTCGACGGTGTCCTCGTCCAGAGCGAGCGGAACGATGGCGCCCAAACCGCTTGCGATCTCCGCGCGGCGGCGCCGCAGCGCCTGCAATGTGTCTCGCGCTGCATTCCAACGGGCGCGAGCCTCGCCCGCGTTGAGGAGCGCGTGCGCCAGCTCGCCGCCGAGCGACGTCGATCGCTCCTCCAGCTCGAGCGGGAACGCGGCGAAGCTGCGCGACTCCTCCTCCTCGCGCGCGTGGTGCTGCAGCTCCTCGGCCAGCTCTGCGACAAGCCGCCTGCGGTTCGCAATGACTTCGAGCCGTCCCGTCAGCCACGCCCGCTCGGCCGTCAGGGCATGTTCTCGTGCGACGTCCGCGGACCGTTCCAGCTGGCGGAGCCGCTCCTCCTCAGTGGACAGCGCCGCCAAGCGGCGCCGTGCGTCGTCGAGGTGCCGGTCCAGCTCGCGCAGCCGCGCAGCTGCCACCCCCAAAGGGCTCGTGCTGCGGCGCTCCGAACCCACCCGGTCGATCGCTTCGCGCAGCCGCGCCACCGCCTGCGTGGCCGTGATACCGCGGCGCGTGTCAGCCAGGCGTTCTATGGCCTCTTGCAGGTTCTCAGCACGCGCCGGCGCTGCGTCGGGAGCGCCGAGGCGCAGCGCTTCATCGCCGAGCCACGCGCTGGCGCAGAAGACGGACTCGTCGACACCGAGGTGGAAGCGGCCGGGGCTGACCGCGCGCCCGCTGCGCACTTCATCGGTCAGGTCGGAACCGCCGAGCTCGAGCACCTGAACACCCTGCTCGCGTGTGTCCAGACGCCGCGCCACGCGAATGCGCCGGCCATCCTCGAGCGTGTACGTGAGTGCGACGCCATAGGGCCCGGGGGTCCACGGCGTCCAGCGCGCCCAGTCACTGCGTTCGACCGGACGCCCCGGGCCGCCTGCGTCGATCCCGTAGAGCGCGGCGCGAACGGCGCGGTGCAGCGTCGACTTGCCGGACTCGTTGTCGCCGAGCACCAACGTCAGGCGTGAATGGAAGTCGACCGTGCGGTCGCGGAGCCCGCCGAAACCCGGGACCTCGAGGCGTTCAAGCCTCATCGCAGACCCACCTCCGCACCGGAAAGCGCCATCAGGCCGTAGCGCATGACGTCATCAAGCAGCTCGACCTCCTCATCCGTGGCGGATTCCATCTCCGATTGCACCGCCCTCACGAATGCGCCCCGCGTCGATCGCTCGGCGGCGACCGCTGCGGCGTTGACATGCGGCGTGGTCAGGTCGCGGACCTTCACATGTGCAGCCAGGCCGCGTTCGCGCATGGCAGCTTCGAGGCTGAAAGCGTCGAGCGGTATCGAGCAGTCGACGGTTCCCGTCAGATCGACGCGGACCATCGTGTGGTCCGGATCCAGTCCCTCGAGCGCCGCTCGGCACGCCGCCTCGGCGGCATCGACAACCGACGCCGTCGAGCCGTGCTCGCTGACCTCGCACGCTGTCGATGCCATCCACCAGCGATTCAGATCCACGGGCGTGAAGCGAACGTCGCCCCCGCCGTCGATTCCGACCTCGACCGGCCCGCGCGCACCCGTCTCGTCGAAGGTCAGGGGCTCGGGGCTGCCCGGGTACAGAAGACCGGCGGCCTTGTCGAGCCGGCGCCGGTGGTAATGCCCGCAGAGGGCGGCGCGAAACCCGCGCCGGCGCACGTCGGCCACTCGAAAGGGCCCATGTATCGACTTGCCCTCCGGCCTCGAGCCGAGCTCGGCGCCGTGGAACAGCGCGAGGTGGATCCCGCTCAGCCCCGAGACGGGTTCGCACGCGAACGGATCGCCCTGCCATGCAGGCTCGCGGTGTCCCAGGCCCCAGACGGTGAGACCGTCGCTCAGCTCCACGGGCTCGAAATGGGACTCGCCGAAGATATGGACGTTGGCGGACCACTCGGCTCGGCGGTAGAGCGAGCCGGGGAGCAACGCGTCGTGGTTGCCGGGAGCGATGAGCACGCGCATCGGCTGCCATGAGTCGAACGTCTCAACCAGGAAGCGCTCGGTGTCGATGCCGGCCCGTTCGTGCTCGTAGAGGTCGCCCGCGATCGAGACCGCGTCACAGCCGCGATCTTTGGCCGCCTGGCCCGCGGCGCGCAGCCCCTCCCTCAGGCCCTGACGGCGGCGCCGGGCCAGATCGCCCTGACAACCAAGCCCGGCGAAGGATCGATCCAGGTGCAGATCGGCAAGATGGAGCATTCGGTAAGGCATGGCTGCAACGAGCTCCCAAACCTGTCAGAGCGAACGTCAGTTCGCCAGCGTAGCAGACACTTCCGCCGAATGCGATAATCTGCGCACTGGGGCGCGGTTGCAGCGCTTGGTGCGTTTTGCAAGAGGCGGGAGGGGACCTTAGGGGGACTATGGAAGTACGGGCTGGGGCGTCCCGTCGGTACGGTGTCGCGGCCGCCGTGGTTGTGGGCACAGCTGCGCTGGTGCGTGTCCTCACACTGCCGCTCGCCCCTGCGTTGCTGGCGCTCGAAGGTTGTCTGAGCCTCGCGATCGTGGGTTTCGTCATCGCCTCACTGCGTCTCGACCGCGTGGCGTGGGGCAACCGGGGCGCGCTTCTGGTTCTCTACGCACTTGCGCCGGCGCTGCTGGCGAGCGTCGGCCTCCGCATCGCCGCGCCCGTGCTTCCGGATTACACGATGTTTGCTGTGCTCGTCTTCGCTGCGATCATCGTCAGTGTCGACGTCGCAGCGCCGCCGCGGTTTGCATTCGCAGCCGGCGCGGTCGTCATCGCCGTGTTTGTGCAGTTGTGGCTGTCGACGGTTGCGAGCAACGGCACCGAGATTGCGTCGCTTGTCATCGCTGCGGTGCTACTGGCGGGCCTGGGGCTGGTTGTGGTGGCGCATCGCGACCGCGTCCGCTCACGCGTGGACGTCGAAGGCATACGTGGCCATGTCTACACGATCATGGGTCGCCACCTCGGCACCGAACGCGACGTCACATCAGTGGTCACGGGCGTTCTGCAAGCGTGCAGTGAGATCTTCCCCGAGGCCACCTACGGTGCTGTGATGCTGCTCGATGAAACCGACGGGCTGCTGAAGGCTTCCGGGGTTGTTCTCGGGACCGACGGTGTTGGCTCGAACGGCCCAATGCTCGAGCTCGCACCGGACGAAGGCCTCGCCGGCTCAATCGTCGCCGGTGGCCATGCGACCGTGTGGCCGACCGCGGTGGATGTCTCCAGCGCCGACGCAAGCCTGCGCGAGGTCAATCGCGTGCGCCTGCGCGAGGCCGGGACCGGTTATATCCGCAGCGCCATCGGCGCTCCGCTGCGACCTCTCGGCGGGGGCATCATCGGCTGTGTGCTGCTCGCGTCGCACCGCCGGGAACACACGTGGACGGCAGCTGACATCCCGGTACTGCAAGCGATCGCCGACGAGTCCGCACGCGCCATCGATCGTGCGCGCCGGCACGAGGCCGATGTCGACCAGGCGTTGCTCGACAGCATCACGGGCCTGGTCAGCCATCGCCAGCTGCTCAACGTGGTGGGCAAGGAGGTGTCGCGCGCCGCGCGCATCGATGGGACGGTCGCGATCATCTTCTCCGACCTTGACGATTTCAAAGAGATCAACGACGCGTGGGGACATGACGCCGGCAACCGCGTGCTCGCCATGTACGCCGACGTCCTGCGAGGCGCGTTGCGCCGCGAGGACACGGCTGCGCGGTATGGCGGGGACGAATTCGTGTGCGTGCTTCCCGGGGCGGACCATGAACAAGCACGCGCCGTCGCGGAACGCATTCAGAAGCAGTTTGCCGCAGGAGCCGTTGACGATCCGGTTGTGGGCACGTCGAACGCATCCGTGTCATACGGCATTGCCGTCTATCCCGACGACGCCGGCACCGCCGATTCGGTACTTGTGGCGGCCGACGTGGAGCTGATCCAGGCGAAAAAGCAGCGCGCGCAAGCGCTGACGGGGCGTGCTCGCTCCCGCTCCCGGATCCGGGTCGACGAGCCCGTCGAACGGGTTGACGCCAGCTAGTCGAATAGTTACACTCGCGAACTATTCGATCAGCGAACATCCGAGGTGATTGCGCGTGCCTCACTCGGCGACCCGGACCCGCGCGGCGATTTCGCGTGCCCAGCTGGCTGATCGGTTTTTCTCATTTGTGCCCGCCCTCAAGCGGCAATTCCAGGCAAGCCTTCCTGCCGATCTGAGCGATGAGCTGTCCCGGGTCACGCCCCATCAGATGGAGGCCCTGCAGGCCCTGCATCTCCTCAGCGCCGCCGGCGGCACCGCGATGGGGGCCACCATGAACGAGCTCGCCAGGACCCAACACTGCGCGATGAGCACCGCGACGGCGCTCGCCGACCGCCTGATCCGCCAGGGCCTGGCGGAGCGCATCCCGGATCCAAGCGATCGCCGCGTCATCCACATCGCGCCGACGGCGCAGGGCCGGGAGTTGACCCGCCGTTTCGGCGCCGCACGTCGCGAGATCGCGCTGCGCGCGCTCGCGCCGCTGAACGATGCAGAGCTGACGACGCTGATCGACCTTCTCGACAAGGTGGCCCGCAGCGGGAGCTCGGATGCAAGCGCGGAGGAGATGAGCCGTGACTGAGGTGCTCACTCGCGACGACATCGGTGCAGTGCTTCCAGAAGGCGACGACGTTGAGGTTGTTCACGCGCGCGTGGGCCGCTTCGACTACAAATGGGTCGCGCTGGCGGTGGTGCTGTGCGGCACGATCATGACGATCCTCGACGCCACCATCGTCAACATCGCGATCCCCACCCTGCAGGTCGACCTCAAGGCCTCGTCATACAACGACATCGCCTGGGTGGTGACCGGATACATGCTGGCTCAGGGTGCGGTGATTCCGATGACCGGTTGGGCCACCGACCGCTTCGGCACCAAGCGCCTGTACCTCATCACCATCACGCTGTTCACGCTGGCTTCGATGGCGTGCGGGCTCGCTCAGAACCTTGGCGAGCTCATCGTCTTTCGACTCTTGCAGGGAGTCGGCGGCGGCATGTTGATGCCCATCGGAATGACGATCATCCTCAAGGCCGTGGGCCCGCAGAACATGGGCAAGGTGATGGGCATTTTCGGCGTGCCAATGCTGCTCGCCCCCGCTCTCGGGCCGGTGCTCGGTGGGTGGTTCGTGCAGGACTTCACCTGGCGGCTGATCTTCTATGTGAACGTCCCCATCGGGATCGTGGGATTCATCGCGGCATCGCGCTACCTGGTGGAGACACACAAGACGCACCGTCTGCGCCTCGACGCCTTTGGGTTGATGACGGCGACTCCCGCTGTGGTTGCGGTGATGTACGCCGTCGATCAGAGCACCTCGCTGGGCTGGACGTCAGGGATCGTTGTGACGCTCCTGATAGCCGCTGCGATTCTCTTCACCGCGTTCGTGCTCAGCCAGCTCGACAGACGCCGCGCCGCCGTGAGGTTGATGGCGCCGCTGTTCATCGTTGCCCTGGCGATGGGCGTGCGCGCCGGACTGACCGACGGGTGGACGCACATCAGCGCGCTCGTCATGTTCGGCGCCGCACTGATCGCTGTCATCAACGTTCCACTCGGGCTCCGCGGCATGGTGGAGCCGCTGCTTCAACTCCGCCTCTTTAAAGACGGGACGTTCTCCTGGGCGATGGTGCTGAGCTTCCTCATCGTCACCGCGCTGTTCGGAGGCATGCTGCTCCTGCCGTTGTACCTGCAGCAGGTGCACGGGTATGACGCGCTGCAGACAGGGCTGCTGCTGTTTCCTCAGGCGGTCACTGCTGCGATAGCGATGCCCCTTGGCGGAATTCTCTCGGACCGGCTCGGGCCCCGTCCCGTCGTGATCTTCGGTCTGGTCCTGCTGACTGCGGGTGGCGTGCTGCTCGCCCAGGTGCACATCGACTCGCCGATATCGCTGGTGATCGGCGCGCTCCTGCTGCGCGGATTCGCGATGGGCTTCTGCATGATGCCGTCGATGGCGGCCGCGCTGGCTCGGGTGCCACCGCAATTCACTTCGCGCGCCTCGAGCATCACGAACAGCTTGCAGCGCGTCAGCTCGTCGATCGGCATCGCGATTCTCGTAACCATCCTGGTTGCGCAGGTGAGCACTGCCGCCAAGCAGACGTCATGCCAGCCCTCACAACCGGTGTTGATAGCCGCCTCATCCGTACAGCACCACCCGGTGAGCGCTGAACAGCTCTGCGCGCAGCTGCAGCACGCGACGTCAGGCACGTCGTTGCAGGCTGGACCGGCTGCTGCGCCGAAGCCCTCGGGCAACGTGCTCTACGACGACTTCGTGCACGGCTACGTGGGCAACGTGCTGAGCACCTCGTTCGACCGCACGTTCGCGTTCATCGCGATCATCACGATCGTTGGCGTGGTGCCGGCACTGTTCCTGCGACGGCCGGAGCGACCGCGCCGCCAAGCGGGGATCGCTGCGTGAGCTACCCGCCGGCGCCGTGGTAGTGATTGAGGCTGGCACGCGTCAGGCAAGTGCGGGTATTGGCGGAGAGCTGCACATGTCTGCGGCGAGTTCCGCAGGCCGCCGAAGCGATGAAACGAGCCACGTGCACAACTGTTCACGGCGGACAAGGACTGTCTGAGGTAAGCAGACATGTGCAGGTATCCGCCTAGACCACGAACAGAGCCCGCGGTTATCAGCCGCTAGATCACTAGCCGCCGGCGCGGCGGTAGCGTTCGGCGCGCTGCTCGAGCAGCGTGTCCAGCGGGATCTGCTCGAGCTCAGAAAGGTGGCGGATCAGTGCGCCGCGGATCGCGCCGATCACGACGTCGCTGTGCGCGTGCGCGCCCGGTGGGGGCTCCGGGATCAGTTCGTCGACGAGGCCGATGTCGTACGCGGTGTCGACGCCGGGGCGCAGTGCTGCCGCGGCCCGCGCCCGCTGGCCAGCGTCGCGGTACAGAATCGCTGCGCACGTCTCCGGTGGTGCCACGGTGTACACCGCGTTCTCGAGCGCGAGCACGCGGTCAGCGACCGCCAGTGCAAGCGCGCCGCCTGAGCCTCCCTCGCTGAGCACGATGCTCACGGTGGGCGTCCGCACAGCGAGCATGCACAACAGCGATTCGGCGATGGCCCATGCCTGGCCGCGTTCTTCCGCGCCGATACCCGCGTAAGCGGCGGGAGTGTCAACCAGGCATATCACCGGCATGCCGAATTTCTCTGCCTGGCGCATGAGCCGCTGCGCTTTGCGGTAGCCCTCCGGATGGGGCATGCCGAAGTTGTGCACCGCGCGCGTCATCGGGTCGGTGCCCTTTTCCTGGCCGATCACCATGACGCTTCGACCGCCGAGGCGCGCTGGTCCCCCGACCACCGCGCGGTCCTCTCCAAAGAGTCGATCGCCGCGGAGTTCTGTCCAGTCGTCGAACGCGACGGATATCACCTCGAGCGCCCGCGGTCGTTCCGGATGGCGCGCCAGCTCGACGGCTGCAAACGCAGCCTGTTCGCGGTCGGTGGTCTCGGTGCTGGTGCTCATACCGGGCGCGTGAAGAGACCGAGTAGCGTGGCGATGGTGTCTCGGAGGTTGCGCCGGTCGACCACCGCGTCCAGCATCCCGTGGGCCAGCAGAAATTCGGACGTTTGAAAGCCCTCGGGTAGCTTGTCGTGCGTCGCCTGTTCGATGACGCGGCCGCCGGCGAAGCCGATGCGCGCACCCGGTTCGGCGAGGATGACATCGGCCTGCACAGCGAAGGACGCGGTGACCCCGCCGAAACACGGATCACCCAGCACCGAGATGTACGGCAGACCGGCTTTGCTCACCATGCTGACACCGACGGAGCAGCGCGCCATCTGGGCCAGCGACGCGATGCCTTCCTGCATGCGCGCGCCGCCTGATGTGCACACCGCCACCAGCGCGCGACGCTCGCTCACAGCGTGCTCGCAGGCGCGCGCGAAGATCTCGCCGGCTGCACTGCCGAGTGAGCCGCCGAGAAACGCGAAGTCCATGCATGCCAGCATCACCGGCATGCCGTCGATGGTGGCTCGTGCCACCTCGAATGCCTCTTCAAGGCCGGTGCGTTCCCGGGCGCGCGCCAGGCGATCGGTGTATGGGACGCCATCGTCGAACTGCAGAGGATCTCGCTCAGCGATGTCGAATTGCAGGATCTCCGCGCTGTCCTCATCCGCCAGCTGCGTGATTCGCTCCGTCGCGCCGACGCGCTGATGGTGTCCACAGCCGCTGCAGACGAGCAACTCGGCCGCGTATCGATCAGCCACGAAACGGCGGCCGCAGGCCGGGCACGCGATGGTCGCTGCATGCGCGACAGGAGTGAGCTGCGGACCCGGCGCCTGCAAGCGGCGGCGGGGCGGCTGCCGCCGGGCGGTCACCGTGCCGGCGGGCCGGTCCATTCCACCGCGGCACCCGCCCATGTGATGCCCGACCCGAACGCGACGAGCAGGACACGATCTCCGTCGTGGAGGCGCGACGAGGCTTCCGCCTCAGCCAGCGCCAGCGGAATCGACGCGGCACTCGTGTTGCCCATGCGGTCGACGTTGACCATGACTCGCTGCATCGGCACCCCCAGGCGCTTGGCGACCGCCTCAATGATGCGCAGGTTCGCCTGGTGCGGGACCACGAGGTCAACCTCGTCGGTGCTCCAGCCGGCGTCGGCGCACACCTGGCGCGCCACCTCCGTCAGCCGTTCCACAGCCAGCCGGAACGTGCCCTTGCCGGCCATGCGCATTGCGTTCTGGGAGTCCAGATCAGTGTCCTTGGGACCGTAGTAGATGAGGTCTGACTCGCTCCCTTCAGCGGCCCAGCGGGTGGCACGGATGCCCCCACCGTCGACCGCCCCGACAACCGTCGCACCCGCGCCGTCACCGAAGAGCACGCAGGTGGAGCGGTCGGTGTAGTCCACGTAGGTGGTCAGCGACTCCGCGCCGATGACCAGCACGGATGCGGCCGCCCCGGTCTCGACCAGGGAGCGGGCCAGGATGAGGCTGTAGATGTATCCGCTGCAGGCGGCGTTGATGTCGAAGGCGGGGATGACGGGCAGGCCGAGCCGGCGCTGCACGAGGCAGGCCGTGGAGGGGATGCGCGAGTCCGCGGTGCAGGTGGCGACGATGATGGCGCCGACCTCAGAGACGCCCGCGGCCTTCATCGCGCGCCGGCCCGCCTCGGCGGCCATCATCGACGTGGTCAGGCCAGAGCCTGCTTTGCGCCGCTCGCGGATTCCGGTGCGCTCCAGGATCCAGGCGTCCGACGTGTCCACCAGCGCTTCCAGGTCGGCGTTGGTCAGCTTCGTATCGGGGACGAAGACGCCCGTGCCCAGGAAGCCCGCCCGGCGCGCAGGAGCCGCGACACCGCCGGCAGGGCGCGTCGAGGCGGCGGAAATCGACGGCATCGCTGTCAGAAGTCTCCCGTGGCGAGCGGGGTTACGTCCCCTTTCGCGCCCGGCGCACCCGGTGATATCGTGGCCGCCGGCATGATGATCGCCGCGGGAAGCAACAACGCCTTCGCCATCAACGGCTTCAACGGGCTGAGCAACACGCAGATCTTCTCGTTTCTCTTTGTCTTCATCCTATTCAACGGATACGTGGTGCTTGAGGCCGCGTCGCTCCTCGCCTTCTATTTCACCTCGAAGCCGCGCCACGGGCGTGTGCGCACTGCTGCGATCTGGCACTTTGCCGCGTCCTTGCTGTTCATCCTTGCATTCATCAGCACGGTTTGGGGCGCACCGGCGGAAAAATCCTTCATCGGCACCGCAGTCCAGCCGTACGAGCTCGGCGTCGGCTCGCGTGCCATAGCGTTGTTCATCGGAATGGCCATCTTCGCGGCGCCCGGCGTGATGTGCATGCTGATCGGCTTCGTCGTGGGCGCCCGCCAAAAGCGAGAGCTCCGCGAAGAGGCCTACGCCTTAGCCTGAAGGGAGCCTCGCAAGGAGGGCTACGCCTCTCGCCTGACAGGCACGCACCGGCGGGTCCTGCCGTCGCGGGGACCCCTCCCGCCGGGCTTCAGTGATTCCTGCCCACAGATCCCACGCAAGTGCCAATACCTGTTATCTGTGGGCCCCGGAATCAGGTTCCGCCCGGCGCGCTGCCCCCCGCGACGTCACCCGCCGGAGGTGCCGCTCAGGCGGGCTTCGCCTCATGCTCGGTTGGGTGTGTCAACGCAACGCGAAGCTGAGGATCGACGCCGGGTTCAGCAGGGCGAAGGGTCGCTGCAGCGCGTGGGTCTCGCTGGTGATCGTCGTGATCCACAGCGCGGAGAGGTTGGTCACGGGTAGGAAGTCGCCCGGGTGGCGTTCGAGGTGGTCCTGCAGGTCGTGCCCGGGGGCCAAATGGACATCGCCGACCAGCGAGAAGGCCGCGGTGTTGATCGAGGCGGAGTGGGGGACCATCTCGCGCCACATCGCCGACATACCTTCGAAGGCCTCGTCGACCGGGCAGACGAGGATGACGCCCGCCTTCGCCACGGTCATGATCGGGTCAAGCCGGCTGAGAACCGGGTAGTTGACCGACACCGGCTCGGACCGGCAGTTGCGGATGGTGAGGAAGGCTCCGAAACGGTTGATGCTGTCGCTCAGGCGGTCGACCCCGACGATCTCGAGCTCGCCCGTCACCTTGATGAACGTGCCGTAGACCTCGACCCCGCGCCAACCGCTCATCGGGCCGGGAGTCCCGGGCAACGCGTCGCCGTAGCCCGGTCCCGTATCCTTTGCGCCGTTTCGGGCTGAGAGGACATGGTCGAACGTCTCATCATCGCGCTGCGCAACGACTTCGGATGCCTCGTGATCATCGTGGCATTCCTGGTGATCATGATTTCGACCATCGTATTCGCGAACATCATCACCCCGCCCTCGAACAACCCCTTTGTCTGAGATCGGCGCCACCGCCGTGATCCATAAAATGGGCGCCGTCGCCGTCTCCCGCGTGCTGAGGATTCAATGGCGCTGAACCCGTACGACACGCCCCGCGGGCGTTTCCGCGCCCGCGCGGAAGCAAGCCGGCGCCAGTTCCTGCTGCTGATCGGCGCCCTGGGCGCAACCGGCGCGACGATCTTCGGCGGGTTCGAGGTATTGAAGTTCATGTTCCCGGCGGCCACCACGGAGGCGCCGCTCAAGTTCAAGACCGACTTCACGTTCGACGATCTCACCGGAGGCGTCGCCGGGGGCAAGGCCAAAATCGGCGCCGCGGTGCGGTCGATCACGACAGATCGCGTCACCGTTGTGCTGGACGATGCCGGCATCTACGCCGTGTTCCTAGTCTGCACGCACCTGGGTTGCACCCCCAACTACGTCACGGATGTCGTGAGCGGATCCGGCGTCGACGTCACCGTCGCCGAGGCCCGCGGCGTGCGCAGCGGCAGCGAGAAGCTCGCCAACGGCTGGGCATGTCCGTGCCACGGCAGCCGCTACTTCATCGACTCGACAAACTTCTACGGCCCGGCGCCGCGCCCCATGGACTGGGTGGGCATCGAGGTGGCGCCGGACAACTACTTCGTCATTGACCGCGGCAACATCGTCGCCTACCGTCAGGCCGGCGATGGGACCCCGCCTGATTGGCGGCTCAAGCTCGACTCGAAAAAAGACAATGGCAAGACCTACGGCGTCTGAGAACTAAGCGGGAGTGAGGAGCCAGGATCGATGAGCGCGACCCCGAAGGAGGCCAGCCCGATCCGTGCATTCATGGCGCAGATCTGGGGATCGATCTTCCGCCATGGCATGCCGACCACCGACAAGGTCGCAGCGCGCACAGCGCTGACCAACTTCTTCCTGCACATTCACCCGGTCCGCGTGAAGAAGTCGGCAATCCGGGTGTCGTACACGCTCTGCCTCGGAGGCCTCTCGTTCTTCCTGTTCATTCTGCTGACGATCACCGGCCTCTTCCTCATGTTCTATTACATCCCGTCGGTCGACCAGGCGTACCAGAACATCAAGGATCTGCAGTTCGTCGCGACCTTCGGGTTGGTCATTCGCAACATGCACCGCTGGGCGGCGCACGGCATGGTCATCACCGTGTGGCTGCACATGGCGCGCGTCTTCTATCAGGGCGCGTACAAACCGCCGCGAGAGTTCAACTGGGCCATCGGCACACTGCTGCTGCTCACCACTCTGCTGCTCTCGTTCTCCGGTTATCTGCTGCCGTGGGATCAGCTGGCCGTGTGGGCGATCACAGTCGGCACCAACATGGCCAAGTACGCTCCCATCGCGGGCCCGTACACGCGGTACCTCCTGCTCGGCGGGCGCACGGTGGCGCAGGGCGCTCTCATCCGTTTCTACGTCTTACACGTGATCGCCTTACCCCTGATCGGCTTCTTATTAATGGTCGTACACTTCTGGCGCGTTCGTAAGGACGGGTTCACGGGAGGCCTCTGATGGCGACTGTCGTGGGCGGCGGTAACGGCGAGGGCCGCGGAAAAACGGCTCAAGCGCCGCGCGTCCCCGTGTCCCGTCCTGGCCGTCCCGTGACCGGGCCGGAGCTGGCGTCGCCACCGCTCGTCGTCCGGCGCCGGGAAGAGGAGGAGACGGTCGTCACCTTCCCGCACCTTGTGTGGAAGGAATTCCTGGCCGGTCTAGCAGCGTTCGTCTTCCTCATGCTCGTCTCGATCCAGGTCAACGCGCCGCTGTTGCAGCGGGCCAATACAGCCATCACGCCAAACCCCGCCAAAGCCCCCTGGTACTTCGTCGGCCTGCAGGAGCTGCTGGAGCGCTTTCCCCCGGTCATGGCTGGAGTGGCGTTCCCATCCTTCGTGATCATCTTCATGATCCTGACCCCGTACCTCGACCGCAATCCCAGCCGCCGGCCGCAGGACCGGCGGGTGGCGATCACGCTCTTCACCATCTATCTCTGCCTGGCGGTGGCCTTTGTGGTCATCGGGGTCTTCTTCCGCAGTCTCGCGTTCAACTGGGACTGGACGATGATCCTGGGTCACCCGAACCTCAACTCGCCCGTATGACGCGCCTCTTCGTCGCCCTCAGCGCCTTTCTGCTCATCCTCGTGGGTTGGGCTGCGGCGCGAGACACGTCAGCCCGCCCGTACCTCGCGATCCAGGAGCAGTACCAAAAGGACTATCCGGGGTCGACGTTCGACGTCTCGGTCCAGCAGTTGTTTCCCAACTTCCCGGCCGCGCAGGTGAACGGGAGCTTCCGGGTGGAGCGGTGCATCTCGTGCCACGTTCCCGACATCGCCACGATCGGTCCCGTGGAAGCGGCCAAACGCCTGAGCCAGGATTTCTTCAAGTACGAACCCAATGCTCATCAGATCGCCGCGGAGAATCACCTCACGGGCACGCACCCGGCGTTCGTGAGCACCAACGGCGGCTCCAATCCACCGTCGATCAGCTACACCGTCTACGGCGCCGATGGTTTCTCGTCGTACTCGTACATCCAGAACGGGCAGAAGCTGACCGCGAAGCTGCCCGGCTTTCTCCCGACTCTGATCAACCCGGCGACCGCCCCGGCCAGCCAGCTCGGCATCGACTCGGTCGGCTGCATCGTGTGCCACAACGGCAGCCGCCTCGCGCTGCAATCCACCGGTGGCGCGGACGTCAATGCCCACGAGAACCTGATCATCAACCCCGTGTACGCGTTCACCGAAGGGGCGGCGCTGTACTACAAGAACTGTGCCCAATGTCACGGCGGGTCGGGTGAAGGCGGCGTCGGCCCGCCACTCAACAACCAGGACCGCCTGGGCTTCTTCAACGAGGACTACTACTACCGCTGCATCGAGTACGGGTTCACGGACTTCGAGCACTACGGCAGCGTGATGCCCAACTGGGGATCAGTCGCCGCCGGTTTCCAATACGATCCCGTCCGGGACAAGCAGCAGCCCTCGACTGCGCGCGTACTCAGCGAGCAGCAGATCGCAATCCTGATCCAGTTCATCCGGCACTGGGAGAACTACACGACCCTCCCATGAGAGCACTGCAATGAGACGCCGCACCTTTGCCCGTGACCTCGTCGGCACGCTGTTGATGTTCGTCGTTCTGCTCGTCTTCGTGATCATCATCATCTTCGGCGAGAATTTCCTCGATAACTTCAAGTCGCACTGACATGGCATTTCTTCCGCTTGCAGACCTCTACCCCGGTGACGCCGGCTGGGGCGATGTGCTCTTCGTGAGCATCTGGGCGTTCGGCACCCTGGTGCTCGCGGCCTACTACTGCTACCGCGCATTCTTCGCCCGATGACGGCGCGACGCGCCGCGCGGCTGCAACAGCACTGCGGCGACGGTCGTGGCGGCTGAGGCAAGCGGGGGACAGGTTCTGCACCGGCGTCCCAACCCGCGTGTCGCTGCGGGCCTGAGCCTGATCCCGGGCCTGGGGCAGCTCTACAATGGCCAGCCCCGCAAAGCGATGCTCTTTCTGGTGTCCATCGTGCTCACACTGGGGCCGGCGGTGCTGCTGATCACGTTCGGCGAGCGCTTCGGACACAGCCTCATCGACCAGCACGCGTTCGCCTTCTTCCTCCTGGTGGCGTTCGGCTCGGTGCTGCTGTTCCTAGTGCTGTTCATCCTCGGCCTCTATCTATGGGCGAGCGCGGCATCCGATGCGCGGCGCACCGCGATGGCGATTCGCGAAGGGGGGGTTGCCGAAGAGACAAAGGTGTGGTTCTTTCGCCTGTGACCGTGCAGCGCGCCTCATTTCTGGAGCGGCTGCGGCCCCGCCGGCGCCCCGCGCCTCCGGAGCCGACACCGGCCCTCCCCGACCCCGCCAAGCCGCCTCAGAACCGCGGCTCGTGGGAGGCGGCCGCGCTCACGAACGTCGACATCACGGAGGTCGTCAAGCGCCAGATCCGGACCCGGACGCGGCAGTGGGAAAAGTGATCGCTTTCCCGCTGTGCGGCCGGCACCGCCGGAGAGGCGGCGGTGAACGCGCCTATGCGATCATCCGGCGCCGATGAACCTGTTGGCGGCGGTCTGCGGGAGTACGACCTGCGTCGACACCTCCCCCCTCAACTCCGGCGGCATCGTCGACGACCGGATCCAGACGGTCTACACGGCCGTCTTCTGGTCCTCGGTGGCGCTGGGTTCGGTGGTCGCGGCGCTGCTCCTGTACAGCATGTTCCGCTTCCGCCGCCGCAGCGACGACGACGAGCCGGTGCAGTTTCACAGCAACACCAAGCTGGAGGTCGGCTGGACGCTGCTCCCGCTGGTGGTGTTCCTGTCCCTGTTCGCGCTGACCGCGGCCAACATGCCGTTCGTCAACGACACACCAGCGGATGCGCCGATGCACGTGACGGTGATCGGTGTCCAGTTCGCCTGGTCGTTCGACTACGGCAGCACCTCGACCGGCAAGAGAGTGCAGAGCTTCGGCACGCTGTACGTCCCCGAGAACACCGAGGTGGGCTTGGAGGTCGTGTCAACCGATCCGCCCTGCAAGCCACCCACTGTCCTGGCGTCCGGGCAAACGTTCGCCCAGGCCATTTCAAAAGAAGGATGCGGGGTGAACCACAGTTTCTATGTGCCTTCGCTGGCGGGGCAGATGAATGCGATACCCGGGCAGGTCAACACCATGTGGCTCGACGCACGCCTGGGGACGTATTACGGACAATGCACCGAGTTGTGCGGGGTGGGCCACGCGAACATGACGTACACGGTGGTTTCCCTGCCGAACAACCAGTTCCAGTCGTGCGTGTTCGGCAGCCCTTCAGGGACGGTCGATTCGAACTCTGCTGCCTGTAAGTTGGGAGGCTCCTGATGGCAGTTATGGACGCCACGCTGCCCCGGCCGCGTTTCGCGGCGCGTTGGGATAAGTCGAAGGGGATCCTCGGCTGGCTGACGACCGTCGATCACAAGAAGATCGCGATGATGTACCTGGTCACGACCTTCTTCTTCTTCCTTGTCGGTGGCGTGATGGCGCTGCTCATCCGCATCCAGCTCGCCGAGCCGCAGAACACGTTCCTGACGCCCGAACAGTACAACCAGATCTTCACCATGCACGGGACGACGATGATCTTCCTGTGGATCATCCCCGTCTGGGCAGGGTTCGGTAACTACTTCGTCCCGCTGATGATCGGGGCGCGTGACATGGCCTTCCCCCGTGTCAATGCGCTGTCGTTCTGGCTCATCCCGCTCGGCGGCTTGATTATGTACTCCGGTTTCCTTGTGCCGGCCGTGCTCAACGGCAGCACCGTCATCTGTCCCGGAGGCCCGGGGAGCGCAGGTTGGACGGGATACGTGCCGCTCACCGGACCCCACTACAGCTGCAGCATGGGACAGGACCTCTGGATCGTGGGACTGCATATGCTCGGCATCTCGTCGATGCTCGGCGGCATCAACTTCCTGGCCACGATCCACAACATGCGAGCTCCTGGCATGACCTGGGGTCGCCTGCCTCTCTTCGTCTGGGCGCAAGAGATCACGCAAGCTCTCGTGGTTCTGGCGTCGCCGTTCCTCGCCGGCGCACTCGCGATGGTGCTGCTCGACCGCCAGGTCGGCACCGCCTTCTTCGTCCCCAGTCAAGGCGGCAATGCGCTGCTGTACCAGCTGCTGTTCTGGTTCTATTCGCATCCGGCCGTCTACATCATGATCCTGCCCGCGTTCGGGCTCATCAGCGAGATCATCCCGGTGTTCAGCCGAAAACCGATCTTCGGGTACAAGGCGATGGCGGCCTCGCTGGCGGCAATTGCCGTGCTCGGTTTCATCGTGTTCGTGCACCACATGTTCGTGACCGGGCTTCCGCTTGTCGTGCAGACCTTCTTCGCCTTCACAACGATGATCATCGGCGTGCCCACCGGGGTGAAGATCTTCAACTGGCTGGCCACCATGTGGGGTGGCAGCATCCGCTACGAGACACCGATGCTGTTCGCGGCCGGCTTTATCCTGATGTTCTTAATAGGTGGCATCGACGGAGTCTATTCAGGCAGCCTCGCAGTCGACCGCACAATCCATGGGACGTACTGGGTCGTGTCGCACATCCACTACGTGCTCTTCGGTGGCAGCGTGCTCGGCGTCTTCGGCGCGATCTATTACTGGTTCCCCAAGGTCACGGGCAGGTTCCTCAGCGAGAAGTTGGGCAAGCTCCATTTCTGGCTGATGATCATCGGACTGAACCTCGCCTTCATGCCGATGCACATCCTGGGCATCCTCGGCATGCCGCGGCGCATCTCCACGTATCTCGACAATCGTGGTTGGGGAGACCTCAACTCACTGGTGACCTTCGGCGCCTTCGTGATCGCCATTAGCGTCACCGTGTTCCTGATCAACGTCGTGATCAGCATGCGTGCACCGAAGACGGCTCCCGATGATCCGTGGGAGGGAAACACGCTGGAGTGGGCGACCTCATCGCCGCCGCCGGCGTACAACTTCAAAGAGATTCCGGTGGTGCACAGCGGGCGTCCTGTGCGCGACGAGCGCATCGCCAAACGCGCGGCGCCTGCCGGGTCATCGGCCTGAGCGCGTCACCAACGGGGGCAGCAGATTGATCACGCGACCCGCAGCGGCGTTCCGGCGCCTGGCGATCGCCACCGCTGTGCTCACCTATTTGCTCATCATCATGGGCGGCATCGTGCGGGTGAGCGGCAGCGGGCTTGGCTGTGCCGACTCCTGGCCGTCGTGCAATGGGTCGCTGCTGCCCGCACTCAACCCCAACTCGATCATCGAGTTTCTGCATCGCTTCGTCAGCGTGCTGGCGGGTGTGGCGGTTGCTGCGCTCGCGCTGTCCACGTGGATTTGGGAGCGCAGGCACCGCGCTTTGGTGCGCGCCGCCGGCGCGGCTACGGCGCTCTACGTGCTGCAAGCCGCCCTGGGCGCGCTGGTGGTGAAGTTCAACCTCCCCGGTGGCGTTGTGATGATTCATCTGGCCAACGCGTTGCTGCTGCTCGGTGTGCTGACGTATATCGCGGTACAGAGCAACACCATCGGCACGGATCGTGCGGCGCCGGCGCGAAGCGCCGCACCGCTGGTCGCGGTCGCAGCCGGAGCCACGTACGTCCTGGCGCTGAGCGGAGCCTTTGTGGTGGAGAACAGCGCCGGCGCGGCGTGCAACGCCTGGCCCCTTTGCGGCGGCGGCTTCTCGCTGCCCGCAGGCGAGACCGCGGTCATCAACGTCGCGCACCGCTTCGTTGCGTTGCTGGTCGTGCTCCTCGTCGGCGCGGCGATGGGTGTGGTCCTGCGGCGCCATCGCGGTGATCGCGCGCTGCGGATCAGCGCGATGATCGTGAGCGTCCTGCTCGTTTTGCAGGTGGCGGCGGGCGCGCTGGTCGTGCTGCTGGGGCTGCCCCCATGGGTGCGCGCGCTGCACCTGTCCCTGGCCAGCGCGCTGTGGGCGACGGTTTTCCTGGTCGCCGTGCTGACCCGATCCCCGGCATTGGCCGTTGCGCATGCGACCGACGCGACGCTTCCATCTGACGGGCTGCGCAGCCGGGCGAGGATGGCGCCGTCATGACACTCGCTGTCAGGGTTGAAGCCCTTCCCCACCGCACGGTCGCTGCTGTGGTGCGCGATTACATCGCCCTCACCAAGCCCCGCGTCGTGGTGCTGCTCGAGATCACCGCGGTCGCGGCGATGATCATGGCCAACCGCGGCTGGCCGGATTGGAGCCTGGTTGCGGCCACGGTCCTCGGGGGATGGCTGGCCGCAGCCGGCGCCAACGCGGTCAACTGCTGGTTCGACCGCGATATCGACGGCGCGATGGGCCGCACTCGCAATCGGCCTCTGCCGGCGGGAAGGATCGAGCCGCGACAGGCGGTGGGATTCGGTCTCGCGCTGGCCGCAGCGTCGTTCGTCCTGCTGGCCACAGCGGTGAACCTGCTGGCTGCCACGCTCACCATGGCGGCGTTTCTCTTCTATGTCCTGGTCTACACCATGTGGCTGAAGCGCTCATCGATGCAGAACATCGTGATCGGCGGTGCCGCGGGTGCCATTCCACCGCTGGTCGGCTGGGCCGCGGTGCAGGGCCGCCTGACGATTACGTCGCTGTTCCTGTTCGCCATCATCTTCTACTGGACGCCGCCACACTTCTGGGCGCTCGCGCTTCTGGTTCGCGGTGACTACCAGCGGGCGGGCGTGCCCATGCTGCCGGTGGTGGCGGGGGAGAGGCACACGCGCCAGCAGATCGTGCTCTACACAGTCGTCCTCGTCCTGGTCACGATCCTGCCGGCGCTCACCCGCTCGTTCGGGGCGGTGTACATCGCCGGCGCCGCTGTCTTGAACCTGGTAATGCTCGGCTGCGCGATCGACGCGGTACGCCATCCATCGGCGCGGTCGGCGCGGCGACTTTTCTACTATTCGATGCTCTACCTGGCCCTGCTCTTCGCGGTCATGGCCGCGGACCGCATCCTGCTCGGAACCTGAGCGCGCACAGGAGGACGACGTGGACCGCAAACTCTCCCGCAAGAACATCCGCTTCGGCGTCTCGCTCTTCGTGCTGCTCTTCGTACTCGTCGGTGCGACCTTTCTCTGGGCGACGATCTACCTCGGTGTCATCAAGTAGCGAGGCGATGAGGTGAGCGAGGACAGCCACGCGGAAGTAGAGACAGCCGGGCATCCCGACACGGGCGAAGCGCACGGCGAGATCCACATGCCGCCCAACAGCTGGGCGCCCATCTCGGTCGCGCTCTCGCTGGCTCTCGTGTTCGTCGGGCTGCTGGGGGATATCCGCAATGCCATCGGTCCGACGATGTGGGTGATCGGCCTTCTCGCTCTGATCGCCTCATGCGCCTCGTGGGCACGCAGCGCGCGCCGCGAATACCTCGAGCTGCCGGAGGAGTCGCACCACTGACGGGTCATCTCGGCCTCGGCGACTGGTCCTGGGAACCAACCGTCCTCTGCGGGTTGGTCGCGCTTGCAGTGGCTTATGTGCTCGCGTGGCGCCGAGGCATCGTGCGCGCCGAGGACAACGTGAGCCCGTGGTTCCGTTCGGCCCGCTTACGTCCCGTTCTGTTTGCGGCAGGCGTTATCACCGCATTCGTCGCACTGCAGTCACCGATCGATCGCGGCGGAGACGATTACCTCTTCTCGATCCACATGCTGCAGCACCTGCTGCTGATGATGGTGGCGCCTCCGCTGCTGCTCCTGGGAGTGGCCGGCATCACGGCGCTGAGGCGCGAGCGATTCGCGGGTGTCCGCCGCGTCTGGTGGGCTCTGACCCGGCCATGGGTCGCAGTCGTGTTGTTCAACGTGGTCATGCTGCTGTGGCACATACCCGCTCTGTACAACACCACGCTGACCACTCAGCCGGTCCACATCCTCGAGCACCTGAGCTTCATGGCCGTCGGGGTGCTGTTCTGGTGGTCGATCGTAGACCCCATCCGGGACGAGCGCACCGCGACCGTGTCGCCGCTCACCAAGATTGCAGCGCTCGTGATCTCGGGCATTCCGCCGACGGTGTTGGGCCTCATCTTTGCCCTCTCGCCGGTCGCGTTCTACGACTTCTACGTGCGCGCGCCGCGCCTCTGGGGAATCTCGCCGCTGTTCGATCAACAGATCGGCGGCGTGCTCATGCTCGGGTTGGGCAACATCATCTATTTCGTGGCCATCGTCATCGTCTTCATGCGCCTACTGGGCGACGCGGCCCGCGACGAGCAAGAGGCCGCGGCCCGGTTGACGGGCGCTGTCCATTCCCGCGGATGAGACGTGTCGACGGAACAATCTCCTAGGATGTTGCCCGCTCGATTTGTGAGAAGGCGTCTCATCCCCAGCCGGGGCACGAACGCCGATTTCGAGGAGTCCCTGTGAAGCGTATGAAACGATTTCGCCCGCTTGCGCTCGGAGCCGGCGCGTCGCTGACATTGGGCCTTGTTGGTTGCGGGAACGGCCCTCCGGGAGGCTCGGGATCCGGCGGCACCACCTGCAGCGCGGGCACGTTGGTCAGCTCCGGGGCGGCGCAGGTGAAGGTGGATGCGAACGACAACCTGGTGTTCGCGCCGGTGTCGGACAACGCGAAGGTCGGTCAGATTGTGCAGTGGACGAACAGCGGCACCGTGGCCCACACCATCACGTTCGACTCGTCGAATGCGTCGTGCCTCACCGACTCACAGATTGCGCCCGGCGCAACCTGGGCGGTGAAGTTCACCCAGGCGGGCTCGTACACGTACAAGTGCACGATCCACCCCGGGATGAATGGCAGCCTGACCGTCGGCTCCTAAACCTGGCGCATCCGGCGCGACGCGTTGTTGAGGTGTCCGCGCCGCGTCCCCAGTGCGGCCCTACCCTCGTGTGGAATGAGGCGGGAATACCGTGCTGATCACGTCGCGGAAGACGCGCTGAGGTTCACATCCCCGGCGACTACGCGAACCACGTCTTCGCCAGCCCGCACCAGGAGTGCCCCGTCGGCGGCCACATCGAGCGCGATCCCGCTCAGCGTGCCCGACGGGCGCACAACCTCCACGCGTTCGCCCAAGCCGGTCGCGTGGCGCCTCCAATCCGGGAGCAGTGCTGCGATGCCACCCGCCTCCGCCATGCCGGCTCGCGCAGCCAGCGCGTCCAGCCAAGCGTGCAGGACGAGGTCGGTATCGGGAACGGCGCTCGTCAGCTGGTGCAGGCTGACTCCGTTGATACCTGGGGGAAATTCAGCGACGCTGAGGTTCAGGCCGAGGCCGACGACTGCGGCGACCTCTGAACGCCGGGCGGAGCCCGTCGCCAGCTCAACCAGGATGCCGGCGAGCTTCCTGCCGTCAACCACGACGTCGTTGGGCCATTTCAGGCCGGCGTCCACGCCACACAGCGTCGCCAGCATGTCGACGACCGCGAGGCCGGCCGCGAACGGCAGCCCGTCGAGCGCTCGGGGAAGAACCCGTAACAGCACAGAGGCGAGCAGGCCCGAGCCCGGCGGCGCGACCCAGGATCGCCCGAGGCGGCCGCGGCCCTGCGTCTGCTCGCCCGCCACGCAGCAATACCCGTCGGCGGCCCCGCCGGCTGCCGCCCGGAGCACCACATCCTGGGTGCTTGGGGTGCGGGACACCCGGTGGACCTCGAAAACCCGTTTCTTGACCATGTCGACGAGTGGCAATAGCATGAATCAGCTGAGACAAGGGAGAAACGGCAGAGGGTGGTGCGCAGCGTGATTGAAGAGACCTGCCTGGAGATAGGGGAACTCCAGGAACACTGGCTTGCGGAAAAACGGGTCCGCACGGCCAGGCGCGAGAAGATCCATCGCATCGACGAGCTGATCGAGGAGTTCGAGAAGCTCAATCTGGCTGAGGAGGCCGAGGTTCCCTACGAACTCCGGGGCCGCGCCATCTCGCTGATCAACGCGGAGGCCAACGGGGGTCCCTCGCGGGTCGCCGAGTGTGTGGCCGTGTCCGACTGGATGGATGCGCTGTACGACGTCCAGGACACGCTCATGTTCGCCTCCGACGACGCAGACTGATCGCGGGCCGGATGCCGCCGCGGCACGTCCGTATATGCTCCCTACGCTTGCGCCCGTAGCTCAGTTGGATAGAGCGCCGGCCTCCGGAGCCGGGTGCGGGGGTTCAAGTCCCTCCGGGCGTACCACTTCGCTTTGGGAACTGACAGCCGCGGCTAGTTCATGAACCTGAGGCCTGCACCAACAATCTCCGGAGATTGTCGACTGCGGCACCTGCGTTCTGGGCATATCTCGCCGCTGCCGGCTGCAGTCGGGAGTCGTCGGTCCGTGAGCGCAAGCCGCGGGCGACGTTAAGGCGGGAGCGTTCGAGCCACGCGGTAATCGCGGGGTCTCGCGACCAGCCATAGTCCGCCTGCATTCCGGTAAGGGTGCCGGAGAGCCAGTCCAGAGAGGTGTCCGGCTGGCGGTTAGGCGGGCAGAGCCGGTTCTTCTCCGCTGTATCGCCACGGGTTGCTTCCAAGAAGCCCGTCATCGCGGAGTTGAACGGCATGAGCCCGAGTCGAATCGACTGCAGGGTGATTCGGTCGTCCGTGAACAGCGGGATACCGGGTGCAGGGTTGAGCCCCCGGGTGGCGCAGTGCACGTGGATGTGGTGCGGGCGCGTTGGCACCGTGCCCCCGTCGAGGGTGATGTCGTCCCGATCGATGCGGCGCACGCGACCCAACCGCACGACGTCGCGGATGCGGCTCAGCTGCTGGATTTCCCACGAGCTCATGGTGGCGCCGCGGTAGACGGTAGGCGTGACGTCCGGATCGATACGCAGGAGTTGTTCAGCGGCCTCCAGGCGAGTGAAAAGGTCCGCAATCGAGCTCGCGCGCGCGGCTGCCTCGGTCTGTGCGGCGATGCCCTCGAAGAATGTGGCGACCAACTCACCGCCCTGCATATAAACCCGGTTGACGTACCAGGAGTCGCGTGGCTTGATCCAGCGAATGTCTTGGGGCGGGATCCCGATCTCGAGAAGCCACAGGCAGGCGTCGGCCGCGGTCTTGCCGGCGCCGATGATCACGTACCTGTCGGCCCGCCCGACGACGCGCGCGAGATCGTTGACGGGCACGCAGCGCGCGTCAGTTGCGACCTCGAAGGGTGGCGCACTCGTCGCGGGTACAGACGTCTCGAGATACGTGGCGTCGACGACCTTCTTTCGAACGGTGACGTCGTACTCGACGCGGGACGGCAGTGATACGAAGCGGTGTGGGCCGACATACTCGCTCATCGGGAAGTAACGGACCTTGCCCGAGGGGAGCAGGCGCTTCTGCATCACGCGGTCGTAGTACGCGCAGATCTCCGGGCCGCCCGCCCGTTCGTAGAGGCCCTTGTTCGGCCCGTAGGCGTCGATTGTCTCGCTGCCGAGCGGTAGCGAGTTGACCCCGTAGAAGGACGACGGTTGGTGTAGCCGCACGAAGGAATACGCGTCGAGCCAGTGTCCGCCCGGTGCGTGCCGCCGGTCGACCATGACCACGTCGGCGTCACCGTCGGTGGTCAGGGCGTCGGTGAATGCCATAGCGCTCGCACCGGCGCCGACAACGAGGTAATCCGTTTCGAGCGTCCTCGTCGTCACCTGGGGATTACCTCCCAGCCGGAAAATGACAATTCCGTAAGCTCCCGCGCGTGAGCTGGGTGTACGTTCATCAACCGTTCATGAGGCGTTCTAGTCGATTGGTCCACCAGCGAAGGTCTGAACCCGCTCCGCGTCCCGGGTCCTATGCTGCCACGATTATCTCGCGAGTACGGGCGATTCCCCGAGGCCTCGTCTGTACGTACGGTGATATCGATCCGCACGCGCCGCGAGCCGTCGGCCGCGTCCTTGCAACCAATTACGCGGATGTTCCATGGCATCGAGTCGTTCGTGCAGACGGCACTGCAGCCATGGGCTCGCCGCAACTCGAGCGGCTGCGCAACGAGGGAGTGTCGCTCCGTGGTGACCGCATTGACTTCGCTCTGACGCGAATGAGATGGGATGATCGCCGCGCCCGTGCAGCCCGCGCGTCGCAGCGCATCGAAGCATTTCCAACCCCGTCCGATTAGGGGCGTACTGGGCACGCTGGCGATGATGCGGTCAGCAGCGAGCGCGCCGTGGGGAGGAGGCGCAGGACCTGCATTGGTTGCCGCATACCTGGGGCACTCGGTATCGAATCCCCGAGTTCGCCGCGTCCGGGAATCGTGCTTTCACATATCTCGCGGTCAGGGAAGCCGGCGAACCAGGTGAAAACGTGCTCGCCCTCGCGAACCGGCAGAGCCGGGAAGTTGTTCGCACTGCTTTCAGTCACGAAGTACGCCAAGAGGGCAGCGCCAAGGTCGGTCAGGGCTGGCCTGAGCTCATCCTCGACGTAGTCGATGTAAGCGGCCGACGACGCCTCGTCAACTGCGTAGACGCTGGCCACGACAAGTCCGCTGCCCACTTCGTGACTGCCTCGAGGCGGCCGCTTGGATGCAACCGGAGAGAACCCCGACCTCGGGCGTGATGGGCGGAGAAGCAGAACGTTATCGGAGTCGATCATGGTGGCATTGGCATCGTCCCGGTGTTGCTTCCAGACGGGCCCGCCGTAGAAGTCCTGCAGACCCTGGGCACGGGAGGTCATGTCGCGAAAACCCCGCAGCCAGACGAATCGGTCTGGGTCATCCAGATCGCGGAACTGGCCGATCACCTTCATCCCGACGACTTCTTGGCTCTCGATGAATTCGCGGTCGAAGATGTCGATGAGGACGTCGCGCTTGCCTGGGTGAACCGTGTACTGGCGGAGCTCAACAATCGGCGACCAACTCATTTCTGGCGCCGGAGGATAGGGCGAACGATCGGTTGCGTCGATGTCGACCTGCCCTCAGGCCGTCCGAGTGAGGTTATTCATCCCGCAGTGAGCAGCATTCTGTTGAGTGCCTCTGCAAGCCAGCGCTCGTACCGATCGTGATCCCAGTTGCGGTCGCGAGTGAGCACCCAGTGCAGCTCGGGTGACATCAGTGCATAGACGACGTCGAGCGCCGCGGCGTCCGAAAGCGCCGGCGACAACGCGCCGAGGCGCCGAAGCGCCGCGACCACCCGCGACTGTCCCTCGGCGCGTTGCCTCCGATTGGCGTCAAGCAGCTCTGCGGCGGTGGGCTCGACCGCTGCAGCGGTGCGAAGCATGTGCTGCAGCGGAGCGGAGCGTTCGAGCACGGTCCGAGCCACGTGCGCGTAGCCGGCGAGCAGGCGACGCGGGTCTGTCTCGTCTGCGGCGCGCTTCGCCTCGGGGCGCTCATGGAGGGAAATCGGCTCGTCGTCTCCCACGTACGCCGTCTCGAGCACCGCTCGCAGAAGATCGGCCTTAGTGGCGAAGACGCGGTACAGCGAAGCCATCGGGGTATCCGATGCAGTGCCGATCGCCTCCATCGTGGTGGTGGGGTAGCCGCGCTCGAGAAAGAGGCGCGCTGCGGCGTCGATCACGCGCCGGCGGACCACCCTGGCGCGTGCGATGCGGCCCGAGTTGTCGTACCGGCGAGCCCCGGGTGAGCGAAGTGTGCCGGGGTGCTTGACAGGAGGCATGGCAATTTGCGAGAGTACCACTCTCAGATGAGAGTGACACTCTCACGAAAGCCATTCCAGCACATGGAGGTGCGCCACGTGACCCAGACACCGACAACGAGCAACAAGCAGGTGGTCGAGGAATTCGACCGCATGCTGAACACCCGCGATCTGAGCCAGCTGGACCAGCTCTGCACGCCCGACATGGTCAATCACGCCCTCGCGCCGAGCCGGCCGTCGGGCCTCGCCGGCACCAAGGAGTTCCTGCAGTCCGAGGCGGGACGCAGCTTCCAGGGCGACACCTGGGAGAGCCTCGAAACCATCGCCGAAGGTGACCTCGTGGTCCAGCACGGTGTTCGTGGCGGCCATTGGCCAGGCGGCCCGTTTCTTGGATTCCCAACGCAGCCGGGTGACTATCGGCGCGAGGTCGTCTTCATGTACCGGCTTCGCGACGGCCGCATCTGCGAGCGGTGGGCAGTGCGCGACGACCTGACCATGCTGCGGCAGTTGCAGGCCCTCTGAGCACGTTCAACCCGAGACGTTGATGTCAGTCGGCGTCCATTACCCCGAAATCGTCCCGGCCACGTCGAAGGACGTCGCCAGCCGGGGCGACGATTTCAGGGTTTGATAGACGACGCAATAGCGCTCGGTGAGCTGCACCAAAGTCGCCACCTGTTCCGCCGTCGCAGCAGTGTCAAGGTTGAAGTGCAGCCTGATGTCGGTGAACCCGACAGGCGTGTCCCTGTCGACAGACAGCGTCCCTCGCCAGTCCAGGTCGCCTTCCGCACTCACCGTCCCGCTGACGTCGATGCCCAGCGAGGTGGCGACCGCGCCCATGGTGACGCCGGCGCACGCCACCAGAGCCTGGAGCAGCATGTCGCCCGAACACGCCGACAGACCGTCGCCGCCCGTGTCCGGATGCAGGCCGGCACG